>CANRZD010000005.1 GCA_947644325.1 uncultured Clostridia bacterium | reverse complement strand
AGGCGGAGAACCTGGACCTCATTATGAACGTGCCCCTGGAAGTGACGGTGGAGATCGGCCGTACCCGCAGGCGCGTGCAGGAGATATTGTCCTTTGCCAAGGGGTCCCTTGTCATCCTCGACAAGCTGGCGGGCGACCAGGTGGACCTGTTCGTCAATGGCAAGTGCATCGCGCGGGGCGACGTTGTGGTCATAGACGACAACTTCGGCATCCGCGTGACAGAGATATTAAAGAAACCCGATCTGGAAGACGTGGCTCAGTCCAAATGAGCGCCAGACGCTGACACAATTAAACTTACTTCAGAAAAGAGGAAACGACAATGGCAAAGATCTTATTAGTTGACGATGCTGCTTTCATGCGCAAGGTGATCCGGGATACCCTGAGCAAAAACGGGTATAGCGACCTTCACGAGGCTGTGGACGGCGCGGACGCCGTGGAAAAGTTCACAGAGCTCTCCCCGGATCTGGTTATCATGGACATCACCATGCCCAACATGGACGGCCTGGAGGCCCTGAAGGCCATGAAGGCCAAGAACCCCGCCTGCAACGTGGTCATGTGCTCGGCCATGGGCCAGGAGGCCATGGTTATCGAGGCCATCCAGTCCGGGGCCAAGGACTTCATCGTAAAGCCCTTCAAGCCCGACCGCATCATGAAGACCGTGGCCTCCATCGTAGGGGAGCCGTAAAGAGGTGCCCCAGGGGGTCTTATCGCTTTTGGGGATGCTGCTGGTGGTGGGCATCGTGCTGGTGCTGGCCTACCTGTGCACCCGGCTGATCGCCCGCCAGGGCCTGCCGGGCATTCCCAAGGTGGGAAGCGGCGCCGCGGAAAACATGGCCCTGCTGTGGCAGCACGGCGTGGGCAAAGAGGAGCGGCTGGTGCTGGTGCGCGTGCACAGCCGGTGCCTGCTTCTGGGGGTGACGCCCCACCAGATACAGGTGCTCACAGAGCTTTCGGAGGAGGAGGCCAAGGTATGGCTGCAGAAAGACCCTCCGGCGGGGCCTGCGGGGCCCAGCTTCTCCCAGGTGCTGCGGGACAATTTCCCCATAAAGAAGAAATGACAAAGGAGAGAGTGTGGTGACGGCATTTGGATAGCAGCTTAGAGGGCCTTAATAATCTCATCAACATAAACGGCGACAGCGTCCAGGTGCTGGATGTCCTCCTGCTGACTACCCTCCTGACCCTACTGCCCGCCCTGGTGATCATGTGCACCTCCTTCACCAGGTATATCATCTCCCTGTCGTTTTTACGCAACGCCATGGGCACGCAGCAGACGCCGCCCAACATGGTGCTGGTGGGCCTTGCGCTGTTTTTGACGCTATTTACCATGAGCCCCGTGCTCACCCAGGTGCAGACGGAGGCCTACGAGCCCTATATCAACGAGGAGATCACCCAGGAGGAGTTCTTCGACCGGGCCAAGGCGCCCATGAAGGACTTCATGCTGCGGCAGACAGAGCCCTCGGCTCTCAACATGTACTGCGGCATGGCGGGGGTAGAGGTGCCCGACACAGAGGAGCAGGCCATGGAGCTGCCCCTTCGCATCATCGTGCCGTCCTTTGCCACGTCAGAGCTGAAGAAGGCCTTTCAGATAGGCTTTTACCTCTATATCCCCTTCCTGCTCATCGACATCATCGTGGCCTCCACCCTGATGTCCATGGGCATGGTCATGCTGCCCCCCTCTATGATCTCCACACCCTTCAAGCTCCTTTTGTTCATTACACTGAACGGCTGGGAGCTGGTGTTCTCTACCCTGGTGCAGGGGTTCCGCTAATACACAGGAAAACGCGTGAAAGGCAGGTGGAAGGATGCAGACAGAAGTGGTTGACGTGTTCCGGGACGGGATCGGCGTAGCCATACGCCTGGCTGCCCCCATGCTGCTTTTGAGCATGGTGGTGGGCGTGCTCACCGCCATTCTGCAGGCAGTTACCCAGATACACGAGCAGACCATCTCCTTTATCATGAAGCTCATTGTGGTGGTGCTGTTCCTGGTATTGGGCGGCAGCTGGATGATGAGCACCCTGCAGGAATACGCGCTGGAGCTGTTCGAGCTTTTAAGGGCCTAGCCTATGATGGACCTGAATTGGGACAGCTTAACTTTATTTTTGTATATCACAGCCCGCATGTCGGGCTTTGTGCTGTTTACCCCTCTCTTGAGCCGGGCCAGCATACCGGGCTACTTCAAGGCCGGGCTCATCATGCTTCTCAGCGTGGCGGTGTCCTATTCTTATACGGGCACGGTGACCACGCCGGTGACGCTCATTGAGTTCATGCTCAAGCTCCTTTTAGAGATGGGCCTGGGGTTTCTGGTGGGGGTCATCATGAACATGTTCTTCCTGATACCGGCCCTGGCGGGCACGGTCATGGACGAACAGATGGGCCTTTCCATGGCCCAGACCTACGACCCCAGCTTCCAGGGCAACATGACGCCCTCGGCAAACCTTCTCAACGTGTTTGCCATGTTGCTTTTTTTCGCGGTAAACGGCCACTACACCCTCTTGCGGCTGATGATGGACTCCGGGGGCCTTGTGCCCTTTGGCGCGGCGGCCTTCGGGCCGGACACGGCGGAGCGGGTGGTAGAGCTTTTTATCGACTGCATCCTTTTGGGCATCAAGCTCTGCATGCCCATTTTGGCGGCGGAGTTCATGGGGCAGATCGGCATGGGCATCCTCATGAAGGCCATCCCCCAGATCAACGTCTTCGCCATCAACATTGAACTGAAGGTGCTGGTGGGCACTGTCATCCTGTTCTTTATGATTTCGCCCTTCAGCGAATATTTGCTGGATATGGAGACCACCATGCTTTCTGAGATAGAGAAAGCCCTGGCCCAGGTGGCCGGGGGGTAAAAGGGGGGAACGGCCGTGGGCGACAAAACCGAAAAGGCCACACCGAAACGAAGGCGTGACGAACGCAAAAAGGGCAACGTGCTCCTGGTGCAGGACGTAATCGCCGTGGCCACCCTGATCGGCAGCGTTCTGACCATCCGGCTGCTGTTCCCCAGCTACGTGGAGAAGCTCCACGGGATGTTCGAGTATGTGTATTCCTTCCTGGCCCAGGTGGGGCAGGGGGTGGATATCCAGATATATCTGGGGGAGATCGTGATGCAGGCAGTGCTGGTGCTGGCCCAGACGGCGGGGCTCATGCTGGCGGTGACCATGCTCATGGCTATCGTGGCCACCATGGCCCAGACAAGGCTTCTTGTCACCGGCGAGCTCTTAAAGCCCAAGTTCAACCGCATCAGCCCGGCCCAGGGCATCAAGAGGCTTTTCTCCCTGCGCAGCGTGGTAGAGGCCTTAAAGGGCATCCTGAAGATCAGTATCCTGCTCTACCTCATCTACACCAGCGTCAAGGACCTGGTGACGATCTCCAGCAATTACCTTTACGCCGGCCTGCCGGACACCTGCCGGAACCTTCTTTCCGCCATCTTCTCCATGATGCTCAAGGTCTGCCTGGCCTTCACGGCCTTGGCGGGGTTTGACTTCCTCTACCAGTGGTGGGACCACGAGCGGAAGATGAAGATGTCGAAGCAGGAAATTAAAGAAGAATACAAGCAGACGGAAGGCGACCCCCAGGTCAAGAGCCGCATAAAAGAGATACAGCGGAAAATGGCCCAGTCCCGCATGATGCAGCAGGTGCCCGGGGCCGACGTCATTATCCGCAACCCCACCCACTACGCTATCGCCCTGCGCTACAAGCAGGGGCAGGACAACGCCCCGGTGGTCCTGGCAAAGGGCCAGGATGAGCTTGCCATGCGCATTGTGCAGAAGGCCGAGGAGTGCGAGATACCCGCCATAGAAAACGTGCCTTTGGCCCACGCCCTGTATGACACGGCGGAATTGGGCCAGGAGATCCCCCCGGACCTGTACGGGCCCGTGGCGGAGGTGCTGGTCTATGTGTTCAAGCTCTCGGGGAAGCTGCCCGCCTAGGGTGGAAGAACTTTCTTCCCCATTTGTTTTAGGAAAGACTTTATTTATTCACGACACTATGCTATAATACAATGGGACTGATTTAGGAAAGCGAAACGGAAGGGAGGATGGCCATGAGACGCATACTGGATAACGCGGTATCCCTGTTCGTGGTCGTGGTGGTGCTGTTCTTGATACTGCCGCTGCCCACCTTCATGCTGGATGTCCTTCTGGTCATCAATATCGCCCTTTCCGTCATCATCCTGCTTATTACCATGAATATATCGGAGGCGCTGGAGTTTTCCATCTTCCCCTCCTTATTGTTGATAACGACCCTGTTCCGCCTGGGCATGAACGTGTCCTCCACCCGGCTCATCCTTACAAACGGCGGCAACGCGGGGCAGGTCATTTCGGCCTTCGGGCAGCTCATCACCAGCGGCAATATCGTGGTGGGATTCATCATCTTCTTTATCATCGTGCTGGTGCAGTTCATCGTCATTACAAAGGGCGCCGAGCGCGTGGCCGAGGTGGCCGCCCGCTTCACCCTGGACGCCATGCCCGGCAAGCAGATGGCCATTGACGCGGACCTTAACACCGGCGTCATCGACGAGCAGGAAGCCCGCATGCGCCGGGCCAAGATACAGAAGGAATCCGACTTCTACGGGGCCATGGACGGCGCCACCAAGATCGTCAAGGGCGACGCGGTCATGTCCCTTATCATCACGCTTATTAACTTGGTGGGCGGCATCATCATCGGCATGGTGCAGGGCGGCCAGGATATCGGCACGGTTGCCTCCATCTACTCCACCGCCACCATCGGCGACGGCTTGGTCTCCCAGCTGCCGGCGTTGATGATCTCCACGGCTACCGGCATGATCGTCACCCGCTCTGTCTCTGAGGGGAGCCTAAACGGCGACGTGCTGGGGCAGTTCAAAGCCCAGCCCCGGGCCCTTATGACCGCGGCGGCGGCTTTGGTGTTTCTGGCCGTCATTCCCAATACCCCCACGGTGCCCCTTCTGGTGGTGGCCGCGGCCATCTTTGTCATGGGCTTCATGATCACCCGCACCGACCGGGCCCAAGTGGTCCAGGAGCAGCAGGCCGAGGAGGCCGCCGCCCTGGAGATGGAGCCCGAGGCAGCACCTACAGAGTCTGACTACTATAAAGATATCAGCAACGTCTACTCGCTGCTTTCCGTAGAGCCTATCACTTTAGAGGTGGGCTACAGCCTCATCCCCCTGGTGGACGAAAACCACGGGGGCAAGCTCATCAACCGCATCGTCATTTTCCGCCGGCAGTACGCCCAGGAAATGGGCTTCGTGGTGCCCACGGTGCGCATGCATGACAGCTCTATGATCGGCACCAACCAGTACGTGGTGAGCATCAAGGGCGAAGAGGTGGCAAAGGGCGAGATCTTAGTAGACTACTTCCTGGCCCTGGAGCCCGCCAAGCCCCTGGGCGAGATCGACGGCATCGAGACCGTGGAGCCCGCCTACGGCATCCCCTCCCGGTGGATACTGCCGGAAAACAAGGAAATGGCGGAGATATACGGCTACACGGTCATCGACCCGGTGTCCGTCATGCTGACGCACTTGTCTGAGACCATCAAGCGCCACGCCCACGAGCTGCTCACCCGGGCGGAGACCATACAGTTAGTGGAGAACTTAAAGCAGACCTCCCCCGAGCTGGTGGAGGAAGCCTGCCCAGCCATCGTGTCCTACGCCATGCTGGAGAAGGTCCTGCGGAACCTCCTTATGGAGGGCGTGCCCATACGGGATATGGAGACCATTTTGGAGACCATGGTGGACTCCATGAACACCACCCGGGATCCGGACATCATAACAGAAAGCGTGCGCAGCGCCCTGAGCCGGACCATCACCCGGCGCTTCTGCGAGGAGGGGCAGCTGCGGGCCATCACCTTGGACGCCGAGGTGGAGCGGAAGATCGTTGCCTCCCTTGTGAAAAACGACCACGGCGTGTACCTTGCCATGGAGCCCGAGCTCATACAGACCCTCATCACCCAGCTGGCCGAGCACATCCCCAAGTTCGGCGAGCTGAACCAGTCGCCCATCCTGCTCACAAGCCAGGTCATACGCATCTACTTAAGCAGGCTTCTGGGCCAGTACTTTGCCAACATGTACGTGCTCTCCTTCAGCGAGATCGTGGGCACGGTGCAGATACAGTCCATTGGGAACGTGACCATGCAGCCGGCTAACGTGAGAAGGGCGGTGGGCTCATGAGGGGTTTGGCGGAGAAGAAGCGCTCTTACGACGAAATGACCACCGAAGAGCTCTTTGCCCTGTATCAGGAGACCCGGGAAAACGACCTGAAGTGGGAGATCGCCCTGCGGTATACGGGGCTCATACGCAGCATAGCCTTACAAATACGGGGGGTGTTCTGCAGCTTCACCCAGCTGGACGACATCATCAACGAGGGGCTCATCGTGCTGCAGGACGCGGTGGATAAGTTCGACCCGGAGAAGGGCCGCTTCGAGATGTACGTGGCAAAGCGCATACGGGGCATGATCGTGGACCTGGCCCGGCAGCAGGACTGGGTGCCCCGCACCGTGCGCCAGCGGGCCCAGCGCATCGACAAGGCCGTGACGGAAATGTACAACGCCACCGGCAAAATGCCCACGGACATGGAAGTGGCCGAGAAGCTGGGCATCACCCTGGAGGAGTACCGGGAGGCCCTTACCGACGCCTCCCTACATAATATCCTGTCCCTGGACGAGGTCTTCGACGGCAACGACACCTGGGAGGCCGCGGCCGACCCGGAAAGCGGCGGCCACCCGGAGCAGGCCCTTATGGGGGAGGAGCTGGCCCAGATGCTCTCAAAAGCCGTAAGCTCTCTAAAGACCAACGAGCAGCTGGTGCTTTCGCTCTACTACGAGCGGAACTTAAAGATGAAAGACATCGCCACGGTGCTGGAAATCAGCGCGCCGCGGGTGTCCCAGATACACGCAAAGGCTGTGCAGAAGCTCAAGGTGCTCATGAGCGACTACATGCGCAGCGGCTGACAGGAGGGAAAAAAGGAAATGTTCAAGGGTTACTACAACCTGGTGTCCGGCATGATCACCCACGGCAAGAACCTGGACGTGATCTCCAACAACATGACCAACATCTCCACCTCGGGCTTCAAGGAGGACTGCTTTACCGGGCAGACCTTCGACGAGGTCATGTGGAGCCGCGTGGGCAATAAGATTAAGAATTACATAGACATCGGGGGCATCAGCTACGCCACCGTGCCCAGCGAGCTTTATACCGACTACACCCAGGGGTCCTTTGACGAGACGGGCATGCCCCTGGATTTCGGCATTGAGGGCGAGGGCTTTTTCGCCATCCAGACCGACGACGGCATCGCCTACACCCGGGCGGGCAACTTCATGCTGGACGACGAGGGCTACCTGTTCCTGCCGGGCTTCGGCCGGGTGCTGGACATCAACCGGGAGGAGATCCTGCTGGTGACCGACAAGGTGAAGGCCGACACCTTCGGCCGCATCTACACGGAAAACGGCGGCTTTTTAGGGCAGATCGGCGTCTTCGAGTTTGAAGACAACGGCGCCCTGGAAAAGAACCGGGAGGGCCTGTTTGTGGGGGGCGGCGAGCCCCAGCTTGGCACCGCGAAAATTTATAACGGCATGGTAGAGCGCTCCAACGTGGGCCTGGTGCAGCAGATGACCAAAATGATGACCACCCAGCGGGCCTACCAGAGCGCCGCCCAGGCAACCAAAATGTACGACCAGCTCATGGGCCAGGCGGCGTCTGACCTGGGCCGGCTGGTGTAAGGGAGGGAGGCACAGCATGAACCAATCCTTTTACACGGCGACGGTGGGGGCCTGGCAGCAGCAGGAGAGGCTTAACGTCCACGGCAACAACATCGCCAACGTAAATAACTACGGCTTCAAGGCCAAAAAGCCTTATTTTGCCCAGCTGATATACGATAATATCATGGGGGCCCGGGCTGACGACCTGCCCCGGGGCGCCGGCATGGTGATGATAGGGGCGGACACGGACTTTTCCAGCAACGGCCTTGCGGACACGGGCCTGGACCTGGACTACGCCATAGAGGGCCACGGCTTCTTTGCCCTGTGGGACCCGGCCACCGGGGAGTACAGCTACACCCGGGACGGCTCCTTCGTCATGGCACAGTTCCTGGTGCAGGGGGAGATAGACCCCGACACCGGCGAGCCCGTGCAGGAGGCCAAGTGGTATCTTTCCGACGGCGAGGGCCGCTTCGTCATGGGCCGGGACGGCCGGCTCATCGAGGTGGACGAGGACAATGTGAAGGGCGAATTGCCCATCGGCATCTTCGACTTTGTGAACACCAACGGCATGCTGAACATCGGCCATAACCGCTTTGTGCCCATAGAGAAAAACGGCCAGCTGCAGATGGGCCAGGGGAAGCTGGTGAAGGGGTATCTCGAGCGCTCCAACACGGACCTGGCAAACGAGCTGGTGAAGGTCATCGAGTCCCAGCGCTCCTTTACCTACGCGCTGAAAATGATACAGACCTCGGACGAGATAGAGACCACCGTGAACGGCCTGCGGTAAAGCAGGCAAATAAGCTGAGAGGAGGGCAAATATGAGTATAAAAAACTATGACGACCTCAACAGCATGGAGATCGACACCCTAAGGGAAGTGGGCAGCATCGGCACCGGCAACGCGGCCACCGCCCTTTCGGGGCTCTTGGGCCGCCGGGTGCGCATCACCCTGCCGGAGGTGCGCATCATGGGGTATAACGAGGCCATCGACTGGATCGGCGGGCCGGAAAACGTGACCGCCGGCGTGCTGGTGCGCATCGGGGGGGACATCGGGGGCATCATGCTTTCGGTATTGCCCCTGGAATTTGTAAACATGGTGCTGGAGTGCATGCTGGACGCCCGGGTGGAGGAGTTCGAGCACCTGGACGAGCTGCAGCGCTCGGCCCTGGTAGAGGTGGGCAACATCATGATCTCCACCTTTATCAACGCCCTGTCGGGCCTTTCCGGCGTGACCATGGAACTGACCGTGCCCAGCCTGACTGTAGACATGCAGGGCGCGATCTTAGCGGTGCCCATGGCCGAGTACGGCGGGCAGACCGACTACCTGATGACCATCGGAGGCAACTTCACCTGTGACAACTATGAGCTCCCGTGCAGGCTTCTTTTGTCCCCGGAGATCCGCGGCTTAAATTATCTTTTACGTAAGCTGGGCGTTTCGGATGGCTAATGGGAAGCTGGTGGTAAAGATCGCCGACATGAAGATAGCGGCGCACGGAGAGGAGCTCATAACCTACGCTTTGGGGTCCTGCATCGGCATTTGCCTGCAGGACAAGATAACGAAGCTTTCCGCCATGATACACATCATGCTGCCCCTTAACATGGAGGCCGGGCGGAAAAACACCATGAAGTACGCGGACACCGGCATCCGGGAGACCATCAAGCAGATGGAGGCCCGGGGGTCCCGCAAGGGGAATATCGTGGCCAAGGTGGCCGGCGGCGCCAAAATGTTCGAGACAGCCGCGGGCAGCGCCCTGGGCAATATCGGCAAGCGGAACATCGACAGCGTGCATATGATCCTGCGCTCAGAGGGGATCCGCCTGCTTGCGGAAGACGTAGGGGGCACCACGGCCCGCACCATCACCTTCGACCCGGCCACGGGCATGGTGACGGTGAAGAGCTATGGCAAGCCCGACCACGCAATTTGAGTCAGGAGAAGGGAGCGAGTGTAATGCAAATTGGAAAAGACGAGATCCTGCTGGAATCCGGTACCAATGAGATCGAGATCATGGAGTTCACCATAAACGGGGTGCTCTACGGCATCAACGTGGCCAAGGTGAAGGAGATCATGATTTCAGAGCCGGTGAAGTTCATGCCCCAGACCCACATGGCGGTAGAGGGCATCTTCAAGCCCCGGGACGTGGTGATAACCGTCATCAACCTCCCCCGGTACCTGGGCATCCTGGACAGCGAGCCCGCGGAGAAGGACCTGTTCATCGTGACCAGCTTCAACAAGATGACATTGGCCTTCCGGGTCCACACGGTGGTGGGCATCAACCGCATTTCCTGGACGGACATCCAGAAGCCGGACAAGACCCTGAGTGGCGGCGAGGACGGCGTGGCCACCGGCATCGCCCAGTGCGGAGAGGACCTTGTGACCATACTGGACTTTGAGAAGATTGTGGCGGAGATCGCCCCGGAAACCTCCATCCAGATCAGCGAGATTGACGAGATGGGCCCCCGCGAGCGGAACCTTGAGCCCATCTACATTGCGGAGGACTCCATCCTCCTGTCCCGCATGATCCGCGACGCCCTCACAAAGGCCGGCTACACCCACCTGTCCATGTTCCCCAACGGCAAGGAGCTGTGGGACCACCTGCTCATGAGCAAGGAGCACGGCACGGTGGATAACGACGTGTCCCTGATCGTCACGGACATCGAGATGCCCCAGATGGACGGCCACCGGCTCACGAAGCTGGTGAAGGATGACGCGCAGCTCAAGCACATCCCGGTCATCATCTTCTCCTCCCTTATCAGCGAGGAAATGCGCATAAAGGGCGAAGAGCTGGGCGCCAACGAGCAGCTCACCAAGCCCGAGATCGGCCGCCTTGTTTCCGTTATGGACGGCCTTCTCCAGGAAAAGGCCCAAGGGGCCGAGACCGCGTAAGGAGAAGGATTATCCCCCTGAAGGAGGCAGGCTAGACCCATGAAAGAAAAGTATATTGTACGGCAGCCCATCAAAGACGCAAACAGCCAGATACTGGGGTACGAGATCCTCTACTACGGGGAGAACCAGGCCTACGGCACCGAGGGCGGCACCAATGAGTTCGCCGCGGCGGACACGGTGTATAATTTCCTTTTGCAGAACGTGGAGCGCACCTTAAAGGGGCAGGTCCATTTCATGACCTTCACCACGAACCTGCTCATGCGCAAGGCCCCCCGTCTGTTCGAAAAGGAGAGCCTGGTCATCCAGATCGACGACAGCGTCATCATCCACCCTTTAGCCATGAAGTTTGTGCAGCAGTTTGCCAAAGAGGGCTATAAGATCGCGGTAAACGAGTTCCGCTTTTCGCCCCGGTATATGGGGCTGATGGGGGAGATCGACTACATAAAGCTCAACTTTTCCAACACCAGCGAGCAGTCCTTGCGGCACATCATCGAAATGGCCCACTCTATGAACAAACAGTGCATCGCCACCGACGTGGCGGACGCGGAGGCCTACGACCTGGCCGTGAGCACCGGCGTAGACGCCATGGAGGGCCCCTATGTGGCCCAGAAGCTTGCCACCAAGGCCCACGCCAGCGGCTATCTCCAGAGCAACTTCTTCCGGCTGATGGTGGCTGTGGTGCAGGAAGAGCCGGACATGGAGGAAATAGAGCAGATCATCGCCATGGACGCCACCCTGACCTACGGGCTTCTGCGGGTGGCGAACACCGCCTATTTCTCCACCAGCCGGGTCACAAGCATCCGGCAGGCCCTGGTGACGTTGGGCATCGCCCAGTTGAAGCAGTGGATCTATCTTCTCAGCGCCAGCAACGCCGAGCACGAGATCGACCCGGGGTCCGAGGAGTTTTTGAAGCTCTCCTTCATGCGGGGCAGCTTCTGCAGCGAGCTCATGCGCTACGCAAAGGATATGCCCATCTCCCGGTCCGACGCCTACCTGATGGGTATGTTCTCCACCCTGGACTACCTGATCGCGGCGCCCATGGAGGACATTCTGGAGTCGGTGCCCGTGGCCGAGGAGATCAAGGCGGCGCTTTTGCGGCACGAGGGCCGCTGCGGGGCCCTGTACGACTTAGTGGTCAGCTACGAGCGGGCCGACTGGAAGAAGATCAACCAGTATGCCGAACAGCTGGGCATTGCCACCAATCTGCTGACAAGCGTCTACTTCACCTGCACCGAAGAAGTAAACGCCATCTGGAACCAGCTGATGGGCATGGAAAAAGCATAGACGGATGAGAAGGCGTGGCTTTCGGGCCGCGCTTTTTTTCTTTTTGCCGCGAACCTTTTGGGGGGCTTTTCCGTCTAATAAGAGAAAGACCCAAAAGAAAGGGGATGGTGAAATGGCGGAAAGCCTGCATAAGCTGGTGAAAAAGGCCAAAAAAGGCGACCGGGAGGCTTTCATCGCCCTGATGGAGGGGCAGAAGCTCTCTATGAGCCGGGTGGCCCTGGCCATACTGCACAACGAGGAGGACGCCGCGGACGCCATCGGCGAGACGGTGCTGACGGCCTTTTCTCAGCTGTGCACCCTGCGGGAGGCAAGATTCTTCAAGACCTGGCTGACCCGGGTGCTCATAGGCCACTGCTGCGACCGCCTGCGGGAGCAAAGGCGCCTGGTGCCCCTGGACGCCCTGCCCGAGGCCCCGGCCCCGGGGGCTGACGTGGACAGGGCCATGGACGTGCGCCGGAGCTTAGGGGAGCTTTCGGAGAACGACAGGCTGGTGCTGACCCTCTTTTACCTGGACGGGCTGAAGATACGGGAAATAGCCAGTCTCTTGGGCGTAAAAGAGGGCACGGTGAAGACCCGCCTCATGCGGGGAAGGAAACGGTTCAAACAAGTGTACCTGGGTAAGGAGGGCGACTGTACATGAAGCATTTAGGAAACGAAGCGCGCATACGCAAAGAGCTGGAGCTGGAGACGGTGCCCCAGGCCATAGAGAACCGCCTGCGCCGGGTGTACGCCGAGCTGCCCGGAGAGGTCCCGGCCACCTACGCGGGCCGCCCCGGGGCTTACACAGAGGGCGTGTGGGAAGAAGTCAAGGCCGCGCCCCGCCGCCTGTCCTGGCCCCTGCGGGGCTGGTGGCGGCAGGTCTGCTGACCCTTGCCATGACCTTCTCCCGCTATGTGCCCGAGACCCTGCCCGGCGCGGCCCCGGAGGACCCCCCCGCCTCCAGCCAGAGCACTCCGGCGGAGGCGGAGGGCGGCTACAACCTGCATATAACGAGCGCCAGCTCGGACGGGAAATCGCTTTGCCTGACCTGGGAGATCGAATACCCGGAAGAGGCGAAAAAGTACGAACGCATCGTGTCCTATGGGACAATGGATGGGGAAAGCTGGAGTACATCCGGCGGCTTCCCCGGTGAGGATGGATTCTCTGTGCTTTTGGATGGCACTGAGCCGCTTGTCCCTGACCCCTTTGCGTCTACCGACACGCAAGGCACGGAAACCGGCAAACTTGTCTTCAAGCGCTCATACGCCTTGTTGAAGAAAGCAAAGGTGGGAGAGAAGCTGAACTTTACCCTGACCCTGGAGAACCTGTATGGCATCCTGGAAGAAAACGGCGTCAGCCCCGCCATGGCGAACAAGGCGGAAAAAATCCCTGTGGACTTTCAGAAAGAATTTACCGTACAGGTGGGGCGGGCCATGGGTGCCTACAAACTTGACGGCATATATCACGATGAGATGGAAAAATACTATGTCACCGAAGCAGGAGAGCTGAAAATACTCGGCCACACCGATGGCTGGAAAAGCACGGTGCAGATTTTTACCAATGTAGAGAGTCCGGACTTTGAACTGCGCTTCTATCGTGACGGTGAGTTTATCGACTCCATACAGGTAAAAAAGCAGGAAGAAGACCGTCATGAACGGAAATATGAAAACGGCAGCATAGATGCGTTCTATTCCCACGACTACGGCGGGTCATTTTTCTATATGGGCAGCCCCTTGTATAGGGCGCCGGATCCGACCGAAAAGGAATTGGCCTACAAGTGGTTTATTATGGCCTTCGTCAGCGGCACAGACCGGGTGCCCGGCAGGGACGAGGGGCTGGAGATGCCCTTCCCGGACCGCATCGAGATCGTGGAGCTGGACGGGGAGGAGGAGACCATTGTAAGCGTTATCGAGGAGGACCAGATGTTTGACTCCATCGGCCACTATTAAAGAGAAAAGCGGGCTCCCACGGGGGCCCGTTTTTGTGCTATAATAGGGAAAAAGGAGGGGAAAGCAATGGAATACGGGAACGTCATAGAGGGGCGCTTTCTCGCCCGGCCCAACCGGTTCATCGCCCGGGTAGAGGTGGGCGGGCGGGAGGAAGTCTGCCACGTAAAGAACACCGGCCGCTGCCGTGAGCTGCTCACACCCGGGGCCCGGGTCTGGCTGGAGGAGGGAACAGGGGCAAAGCGCAAGACGAAGTATGACCTCATCGCCGTGCAGAAGCGGGAGCGCCTTATCAATATGGATAGCCAGGCCCCCAATAAAGTGGCGGCGGAGTACCTGCCCCGGCTTCTCCCCGGCCTCACCTTTCTGCGGGCCGAGCAGCGCTACGGGGCCTCCCGGTTCGATTTTTACGCCGAGGCCGGAGCGGAGCGCTGGTTCATCGAGGTAAAGGGCGTCACCCTGGAGGAGGACGGGGTGGTGCTCTTCCCAGACGCCCCCACCCAGCGTGGGGTAAAGCACCTGCGCGAGCTGTGCGCCGCCTGCGGGGAAGGCTACCGTGCCATGGTGCTTTTCGTGGTGCAGATGGAGGGCGTGCGGTACTTCACCCCCAACACACGCACCCACCCCCAGTTTGCCGAGGCCCTGGCGCAGGCCCAGGCACAGGGCGTGCGCATAGAGGCCGTAGACTGCCAAACGGCCCCCGGCACGCTGTGTGCCCGGGGGCCCGTAGAGGTAAGGCTTATTTCTTCACATAGGCCCGGCGCATGAGCAGCCAGGTGAGCCCGGAGAACACCGCCGTGAGCATCAGGCACGTGACACACAGCCGGGGCAGGGTCGAGAGGGTCAGGCGCGCTAAGGCTATCAGGGCCGGCACCAGGGAATTTGCCAGCTGGGGGTTTGCTTCCAGAAAGGCGCTGCCCGCAATGAACAGCCCGGGCCAGCCGCACCAGAGGATGATCTTGCCGGTCTTGTTCAGCCGGTAGTTGAGCACGGTGATGAGATACCCGAAGGCGCACACCGCCAGCAGCAGGAAGAAGCTGAACACGATGGAGAGCAGCACCGTTATGCCGGTGGTGTTAACCGTGTAGGTAAAGTCCCGGCCAGATTGAATCATATCGCTGCAATAGCACATCTCGTAGAGGGAGTGGGCGAAGAAGCTCTTGGGGAAGAAGACGCTCAAAAGGGCGATAAGCAGGGTGTACACCTCGTCGGCCACGGCCAGGATGGCGCACACCGCCCCCATGGCCCCTATGCGGGCCGCAAAGTGACTGCGGCGGGAGACCCCGTGCTGCATCCCCATGAGAAAGCTGTCCTTGAAGGCGCACAGGGAGAGGATGAAGGCGAAGAACGCGGTGGGGGCGGTGATGCCGCCGCTGGTGATGGTCAGGTTCGCGTTTGGCCCGGCAAAGGGCAGGAAGATGAGGTTTAAGATGATCATGCCCACCAGTACGCCGTAAAAGACCCCAATGGCAGGCGCCTGGTCGCGCAGCTGGTAGCGGAAAGAATGACGGATATTCATAAGGCAGCTCCTTTACTGGTTAGTAAGCTGGATAAACAGCTTCTGCAGGTCCATGGGGGCAAACTCCAGGTCCTGGGCGCTTTGGGCGGTCTTGTCGGGCTTGCCCAGGATATAGGCGGTGCGCAGGCCCCCCAGGCTGTCCACGCCCAGCACTTCTTTGCCCTGCAGGTAGGCGCCCACCGCGGCGGCCCCGCCGGAGACCATGTACCCCTGAGAGAGCAGGCTGTCCCGGCTCTCCTGCCGCAGCACCCGGCCCTCCTTGATGATGATGACGTCCTCCACCAAAGACGCCACTTCTTCGATAAGATGGGTGGAGAGCACCACCGTAAAGGGCTTTTCCGCGTACTTTTCCAAGAGGCGCTTGTAGAAAAGCTCCCGGTGGTTGGCGTCCAGGCCCAGTATGGGCTCGTCTAAGAGCACATAGGGCACGTTTACCGAAAGGGCCAGGATGAGCTTGAAAATAGAGTGGTAGCCCGTAGACAGCCCGGAGATCTTCGCCCCTGTGGAAAGGCCGAAGTCCCCCGCCAGGGCCATGGCGTAGTCTAAATCAAAGCCCGGGTAGAAGGCCCCGGCCCACCGGAAGGCGCTGCGCACCTTCATAGAGTCCGGGTGGAGGGTGCTCTCGCTCATGAGAAAGAGCTTCCCCTGGGCCCGGTCGTTTTCCAAGGCGGGCTCCCCGTCCAGGGTGATGGTGCCGCTGTCGGCAAAGATGCGGCCGGTCAGAAGGTTCAGAAGGGTGGACTTCCCCGCCCCGTTTCGCCCCAAGAGGCCGTAGATCTTATTTTCCTCCAGGGTGATGCTCACATCCTTTAATGCCTGCACCTCCCCGAAGCGCTTGCTGATATTCCTTATCTCAATCGACATGTGTTCCATCCTTTCCCGCGCTGTCAAACTCCAGCGCGACCAGTTCCATCAGTTCCTCTTTGCTCAGCCCCAGGCGCCTGGCCTCGGCCACAATAGCGGCCACGTACCGGCGGGAGAACTCCCCCTGGCGCTGCCTGCGCAGCTGGGCCCGGGCACCCTCCGCCACAAACATGCCCACACCCCGCTTTTTGAACGCAGCCCCCTGGTCCACCAGCCGGTTGATGCCTTTTAAGGCCGTGGCGGGGTTGATGGTGTACTGCACGGAGAGCTCTGTAATAGAGGGCAGCTGCCCCCCCTCGGGCAGGGCCCCGGAGAGGATGGCGTCCTCCAGCGCTTCGGCAATCTGCATAAAGATAGGCTTCTCACTGTTCATATCCACCTTGAGCATAGCTTGCCTCCTTTCTTAAGCGGTTAACCACTTGAGTAATTAACTATGATGCCAGTATAGCACGGCCCCTTCCGCTTGTCAAGGGCCGTGCTATGATTTTTAGGCAAAACTTTTTTTGTAGTATAAGACCAAGTCCCCGTCCTCCTCCTGGGCCATGACGAACTTATCATACCCCCAGTGCAGGTAGATGGCAATATTGCGTGTCTCCGGGGCGTCCACGCCGATGGTCAGCTCTTTAAGGCCCCGGGCCCGGGCGTAGTCCTCCAGGGCCCGCACCAGCCCGGAGGAGTACCCCCGGCCCCGCCATTTTTTCTCCACCCGCAGGGCGTTTACGTTGCCGATGCTGTGCCCGTCCGCCAGGGCCAGCCGCCCCTCTATGGCCCCGCAGGCAGGGGACAGAAGCAGCGTCACCTCCCCAATGGGCTCGCCCTCCAACACCCCGGCGAAGGTGACAGCCATGCCCTTTTGGTTATAGCTGATGTACTCCTCCCGCCAGCGGGCCCACCGAGGGTCGTTGGGGTTCTTTTTGATGTTTTTCTGCCACAAGCGCTCCAGGTCGTCCTTTGTGGCGATACGGTAAAGCATTTGCATAAAAATCCTCCTGTCCCTTACCCAGGCAAAGAGCCCGGCGCTGCCGCCGGGCCCTCTGCTTGAAAAAGGAGATTTATGAAAAAGAAAACTTGTACGCGTTGTTTATTCCTGCCGGCTGACGGACACGCCGGAGTTCTCTGACAGCACCAGCTGTATCTCCAGGCCGGATTCCCCGGTGAGGGCCCGGTCAACGGTCAGGGTGACAGTCTCGCCGGGCTTCTTCCCCGCGAGATACGAGGAGACCGTGGTCTCTGAGGTGATGGAGGTGTCGTCTATAGCTACGATCACGTCGCCCTTCTGCAGGCCCGAGCTCTTGGCGTTGTCAGTGATAAGGTCGTACACATAGCAGCCGGGGGTCACGCCGTTCCACATGGCCAGCATCCGATCCACATACTGCACCGAAATACCCAGGGCCGCCCGGTCCTTCACATAGCCGTACTGGATGAGGTCCGACACAATGGGCTGCACCGTGTCAGAGGGGATGGCAAACCCCAGCCCTTCGTAGCCTGTTGCCACGATCTTCGAGGAGTTGATGCCCACCACGTGGCCCTTCAGGTCCACCAGGGCGCCGCCGGAGTTGCCAGGGTTTATGGCCGCGTCGGTCTGGATGCACTCGAGAGTGAAGCCCGTGTCGCTGTTTGTAATCTGGCGGTTCAGGGCCGACACGTAGCCCACGGTGACGCTGGAGTTAAACTGGATGCCGCCGGGGTTGCCGATGGCTAAAACCGTGTCCGTCACCTGCAGGTCCTCTGAGGACCCGAACTCCGCGGGGGTCAGCTCGTCTTCCGTCTCTATCTTCAGCACGGCCAGGTCGGTCTGGGTGTCCTCGCCGATGAGCTGGGCCTCGTAAGACATGCCGTCATAGGTGACCACCTTGATGTTGGTGGCGCCGTTTATCACGTGCTGGTTGGTGACGATGTACCCGTCCTTGGAGAAGATGATGCCCGAGCCCTCCCCGGCCGGGGAAACGTCCCCGGAATCGCTGGGGGTGTACTCCTGCCCACCGAAGAAGATGCTCTGCTGATTGATCTGGTAGTTCTGCACGCACACCACCGAGGGGATGAGCTTCTGGGCCGCCTCCTGCGAGGTGAGCATCCCGGCGGTCTTGGCGGGGGTCCATCTTATAGAGGGTGAAAGCCGCCGTGGTCTCCGAGTCCGAGGGGCTCTCCACATTCACCACGCCGCTTTGTATGAGCCCGGCGAAGACCCCCACCGAACCCAAGGATACCACCGCGCAGCACAGCACCGCGCACAGCAGCCGCAGGGCGAAGCGCCCGCCTTTCTTCTTTTCTTTTTTGGGCTGGGCTGCAGGCTGGGCGGCATAATAAGGGCTGGCGGCGCCCCAGGTGTACTGCACGGGCTGCTGGTAGTAATTCTGGGCCGGCCGTGTATTTACAGGCGGGTTCGTCTTTTCCGCCTGGCTGGTTTGATAGGTCTGGCTGGTCTGGCTGGTCTGGCTGGTTTGACTGGTCTGGTTCGTCTGTTCGTTCTGATGGTTCTGGCTGTCATACGGGGAATACATAAACCACCGCTCCTTTCACAAAATTCATTCTGGGGTTTTTCTCTTGCTGTGACCCTATTATCCCCTGCCATTGTGAAAATCATGTGAAAAGGAGCAAACACTTTTCTGAATCTTTATCCTTTACCAGCGGTTCATGTTTCGCCGGTGCTTTTCCTTATAAACTTCCACCAGCTCCTCCGGCGCGATGGAGTAGCACAGCAGCGCGTCGTTAAAATACATCATCACGTCGCACATTTCCTCTATAAAGTGGCGGCGGGTCTCCGGGTCCTCCAGAATGGGGGCGTCCCCCTGCTTCTTGATGATGTCCGCGGCCTCCCCGGCCTCTATCATCATCCATAAAAGGGAATCCCGGCCCTTTTTGGGGCTCAGGCCCCCCCACTTTTCCAGGTATTTTTCCTGCAGTTCCTTCTGTATGGCCTGCATTTCTTCAAAACCAAACTGGCTCATATGCGCACTCCCTTCCCTAAAGCCGTCTGCTTGAGCTCCCCCGGGTCCCCCGCCAGGTAGACGGCCCCGTGCTCCCGCAGCTCTTTTTCCTCCCGAAAGCCCCACAGCACCCCGCAGGCGTCCATGCCCGCGTTCCTGCCGGTTTCCATGTCCACGCCGCTGTCCCCCACGTAGAGGATCTCCCCCGGGGAAATCCCCCAGGCGGCGGCCATCTCCAGGGGCACGGCGGGGTCGGGCTTTTTGGGGCAGCCGGCCCTTTGGCCCCGCACCTGGCTGAGAATGTCCCCATAAAGGGCCCGGGAGATGGCGCGGGTCATGTTGTCGGGCTTATTGGAGAGCACCCCCAGAAGCAGGCCCTGTTCATGCAAATCAGCGAGCACATAGGGCAGCCCCGGGTAGGCGCACACAAGGGCCATAGGGTCCGCCTCGTACCGGCGGTCGTATTCGGCCCGAAAGCGCTTTTTTTCCTCCTCCGTAAGGGCCGCCCCCACCGCCGAGAGCATCCTGTCCATGAGCACGTCCGCGCCGTTTCCCACCAGCTGCTTGTAGGCAATGGGCTGGATGGCAGGCAGGCCGAAGGCCCCGAGGGTCCCGTTTCCGAAATGGGCGATGGAATGGAGGGTGTCGGCTAGGGTGCCGTCCAGGTCAAAGAGGCAGGCTTTATAGGGCTTCATGGGCACACACTTCCTTTCGCTCTATTATCGCACGGCGGGCTGGGAAAATCAAGGGCTTATATTGATTCCCGGGCCGGGGCGTGCTATAATTTGCAGAGAAAACAGCGGCTTTAAGGAGGAAAAACCATGGATTACGCGGCAAAAGCACTGGAAATGCACGAAAAATGGCAGGGAAAGATACGGGTGGAGACCCCCTGCCCCTTGGAAAACAAGGACGACCTTTCCATCGCCTACACCCCGGGGGTGGCGGCCCCGTGCCTGGAGATCGCCAAGGACAAGGAGCTCTCTTACACCTACACCCGCCGGGGGAACCTGGTGGCCGTGGTCACCGACGGCACCGCCGTGCTGGGCCTGGGGGACATCGGCCCCGAGGCGGGCATGCCCGTCATGGAGGGCAAGTGCGCCCTCTTTAAGGCCTTCGCCGGGGTAGACGCCTTCCCTTTGTGCATCCGCAGCAAGGACGTGGATGAGATCACCCGCACCGTAGAGCTGCTGGCGGGCTCCTTCGGGGGCATCAATTTGGAGGACATCGCCGCCCCCCGGTGCTTTGAGATTGAGAAAAAGCTCAAGGAGCGCCTGGACATCCCGGTGTTCCACGACGACCAGCACGGCACGGCAGTAGTCACCGTGTCGGCCATGATAAACGCCCTGCGGCTCACGGGCAAGAAGCTGGAGGAGGTCTCCGCCGTGGTAAACGGCGCCGGGGCCGCGGGCACGGCCTGCACCCGGCTTTTGATGGCGCTGGGGCTCAAAAACGTGGTGGTGTGCGACAAGATCGGCGCCCTATACCAGGGCATGGAGGGCGTCACCCCCGCCCAGGCGGAGCTGGCCGCCGTGACAAACCCCCAGAAGAAAAAGGGTACATTGGCCGACGTGATACAGGGCGCGGACGTGTTCATGGGCTTCTCGGCCCCCGGGTGCCTGACAAAGGACATGGTGCGCTCTATGGCGAAAGACCCCATCGTCTTCGCCTGCGCCAACCCCACCCCCGAGATCTTCCCCGAGGAGGCCTTGGAGGCGGGGGCAAGGGTGGTGGGCTCCGGCCGGTCTGACTACCCCAACCAGATCAATAACGTGCTGGCCTTCCCGGGCATCTTCCGGGGGGCGCTGGACGTGCGGGCCAGGGAGATCAACGATGAGATGAAGGTAGCCGCCGCCCGGGCCCTGGCGGACCTTATCGCCCCGGAGGACCTGCGGGAAGACAACATCATCCCCTCGGCCTTCAACAAAGCGGTGGCCCCGGCCGTAGCCGCCGCCGTGGCCCAGGCGGCCCGTGAGACCGGCGTGGCCCGCTGTTGAGCCGGGATGTGACGGCCCCCGGCCTGGGGGAGTGCCTGCTCTTCTGGCTGTTCCCCGCCCGGTGCCTGTGGTGCGGCCGGGTGGTAGGGCCGGAGGAGTTCTTCTGTAAGGACTGCATAGGCCAGGTGCCCGCGGCCTCCCCCCGGCAGTTCCAGCTGGAGCGCTCGGGCCGGGTGCTGACGGTGCGGGCCCCGGTGCAGTACCGGGGCGGGTTCCGAGAGACGCTGCACAAGTACAAGTTCCAGGGGCAGAAGGGCCTTTGCGGCCAGCTGGGGCGGCTGGCGGCCCGAGAGGCGCTGGGCTTTGCGGGGAAGGCCGACGGCGTGGCCTTTGTGCCCCTCTATAAAAAAGACCGCAGAAAACGGGGCTACGACCAAAGCGGCCTGCTGGCGGAAAAGACCGCCCGGGCCCTGGGGCTTTCCTGCCTGCCCCTTCTCACGAAGGTGCGCAGGACAAAGCGCCAGCACTCCCTGGGCCGGGCGGACCGGCTGGAGAACGTGAGAAACGCCTACGAGGCCGGGGAGGAAGCGGCGGGGAAGACGTGGCTTCTCATGGACGACATCGTCACCACCGGGGCCACCCTGTGCCAGTGCGCGGAGGCCCTGTACCGGGCCGGGGCCAAAGAGGTCTGGGGCCTGTGCGCCGCCAGCGCCCAAAAGGAGGGGAAAAGCCATGGAACGCTTTAGCCGGGAGGAGCAGCTTATCGGCCGGGAGGGGCTCTTGAAGCTCCAGGGGGCCCGGGTGGCCGTCTTCGGCGCCGGGGGCGTGGGGGGCTATGTGATAGAGACCCTGGCCCGGGCCGGGGTGGGGGCCTTGGACATTATAGACCCCGATGAGATCAGCCTCTCAAACTGCAACCGCCAGCTTTTGGCCCTGGAGAGCACCCTGGGCAAAAACAAGGCCCTGGCCGCCAAAGAGCGGGTGCTGGACATCAACCCCGCCTGCAAAGTGACAGCGCTGCCCCTGTTTTTTACCGGGGAGACGGCGGGCTTCGACTTCTCCCGCTATAGCTACGTGGTGGACGCTATCGACACGGTGTCCTCGAAGCTTTCCCTGATCGCCGCCTGCAAAAGGGCGGGCACGCCGGTCATCACCTGCATGGGCACGGGCAACAAGCTGGACCCCGGGGCCTTCCGGGTGGCGGAGGTGGAAAAAACCAGCGTGTGCCCTTTGGCCCGGGTCATGCGGCGGGAGCTCAAGAGACTTGGCATCACCGGGGTGAAGGCCGTCTATTCCACCGAGCCCCCCTGGGAGAACCACGCCCTGGACACCAAGGGGAACACGGGCCATCCGGCCCCGGGGTCCATCTCTTACGGCCCGGCGGCGGCGGGGCTGCTGCTGGCCGCCCAGGTGATACGGGAGCTTTTGGGCATAAACAGGGGTAAAATCGCAAAAAAATGTTGACAACGGGCCCGTTTTGGCCTATGATAGGGACTAGCATGATAGAGGCGCGGAAAACAAGAGTACGCCCGCTGACAGCCCCCAAAGCCGGGGGAGCGGGGGGAAAGGGGATTCCGCCGAGGCAGGGGAGGACGGCTTTGCCCCTTCTGCCGGGCCGCAGGGGAATACCCTGCGGACTGTCGCCCCTTTTGGGGGGCGGAGCGCTGTCTATGATCCCTTAACAATGCATTTGATGGAGTCATGGCAGAGGACTGTCATGACTTTATTTATTGGAGTGAGGGAAAACATGAAGAAAAAGAACCTGGTAAAGGGCGTGCTGCTGGCGGTCATCCTGCTGGCGGTGGTGCTCCTGCCGCTGCTTGCAGGCTGTGAGGGCAGCGCCGCCGACGGCGAGGGCTTCTACGGCACGGGGTGGGCGCTGCTGCCCCCGGTGGTGGCCATCGCCCTGGCGCTCATCACCAAAGAGGTGTACTCCTCCCTGTTCGTGGGCATTCTCATGGGCGGGCTGCTGTACTCGGGCTATGGCTTCGAGGGCACGGTGCTGCACGTGTTCCAGGGGGGCATTGTCAGCGTGCTGTCCAGTGAAAGCAACATCGGCATCCTGGTGTTCCTGGTGATCTTGGGGGCCATGGTGGCCCTGATGAACAAGGCCGGGGGCTCGGCGGCCTTTGGGCGCTGGGCGGCCCAGCACATCAAGACCCGGGTGGGGGCCCAGCTTGCCACCGTGGCCCTGGGCGTGCTCATCTTTATCGACGACTACTTTAACTGCCTGACCGTGGGCTCTGTGATGCGGCCCGTCACTGACAAGCACAAGGTCAGCCGGGCAAAACTCGCCTATCTCATCGACGCCACGGCGGCGCCGGTGTGCATCATCGCCCCCATCTCCTCCTGGGCGGCGGCGGTTTCCAGCTACGTGGAGGATGTAAACGGCCTGGAGATCTTTATCAAGGCCATCCCCTTTAACTTCTACGCCATCCTTACCATCGTCATGATGATTGGCATGGCGGTGATGAAGCTGGAGTTCGGTTCTATGGCCCACTTCGAGCGGGACGCTGAGGAAAAGGGCGACCTGTGGGGCGGCAAGAACCCCTACGCCGGGGAGTCCGGGGAGGGGGACAACGAGAAGGGCATTGTCTTGGACTTGGTGCTGCCCGTGGCGGTGTTGATCTTCTCCTGTGTCATCGGCATGATCTATTCCGGCGGCTTCTTTGAGGGCACGTCCTTTGTGGATTCCTTCTCAGGGGCGGATGTTTCCGTGGGCTTGATGCTGGGCTCGGTGTTTGCTCTGGCCTTCACCATCCTCTACTACTGCCTGCGGGGGACCATGACCTTCCGTGAAACCATGGACTGCATCCCCGAGGGCTTCCGGGCCATGGTGCCCGCCATCCTCATCCTGACCTTCGCCTGGTCCCTAAACACCATGACAGGCTCTCTGGGCGCCAAAGAGTTTGTGGCGGGCATGGTGAAGAGCTCCGCCGGGGCCTTCCAGGCGTTTTTGCCGGCGGTGGTGTTCCTTATCGGGTGCTTTTTGGCCTTTGCCACCGGCACCAGCTGGGGCACCTTCGGCATTCTCATCCCCATTACTTTGAGCGTCTTCCCCCTGACAGACCCCCTGGGCGTGGTGTGCGTGTCCGCCTGCATGGCCGGCGCTGTGTGCGGCGACCACTGCTCGCCCATCTCTGACACCACCATCATGGCCTCGGCCGGGGCCCAGTGCGACCACGTGGACCATGTGTCCACCCAGCTGCCCTACGCCATCACGGCGGCGGCGGTGAGCTTCGTGGCGTATATCATCGCGGGCTTTGTGCCCAACGCCCTTATAGCTCTGCCCGTTGCCATCCTGCTGATGGTGGCCACCCTCTTCGGCATCCGCATGGTAAGCGCCAAAAAGGCCTGAGCGGCCGGGCAAAAAAGATGATTATTCTCATCATGGGGGCCTCCCATACCGGCAAGACGGCCCTGGCCCAGAAGCTGCTGGAAAAGTACAAATACCCCTATTTGTCCATAGACCACTTGAAAATGGGGCTGATACGCAGCGGCTGCACCCAGCTCACCCCGGAGGACGACGAGGAGCTGACGGAGTACCTGTGGCCCATTGTCCGGGAAATGGTCAAGACAGCCCTGGAGAACCGGCAGAACCTCATTGTGGAGGGGTGCTATATCCCCTTTGACTGGCAGAAGGATTTCGAGAAGGAAGCCCTGCGAAACATGCGGTATTACTGCCTTGTCATGAGCGAGAGCTATATACGGAACCACTTCTCTGACATAAAGAAATACGCCCGCGTCATAGAAGACCGGGGGGAGGACGAAGGGTGCACCCTGGAATGGCTTCTCAGTGAAAACGCGCGGGTGCGGGCCCTGGCCCAAAAACACGGCCTCGACTGCGTGATGATAGAGGAGAAGTACGAGGTAGAGGGGTGAGATCCCCATAAAAAGAAGGAACGCTGTGCATACCCGCAGCGTTCCTTTTTGTTTTACTCGCCTATTACTCCAGCAGGACTGCCGCAGCCCCATAGCCCTCCAGGGTGCCGGGGAAGGGCTGGCCTGTGATCAGGTCCTGGTATCCCTGCAGCTGGGGCAGGGGGAGGGGGCCCTCCTTCGTGTGGAAAACGAGCGCGGCCCGCCGCTTGCCCAGCTGCCGCTCCAGCAGGAGCAGGCCCAGGCGGTCGTCGGCCTGCCGGCGCGTAAGGGCCCCCTCTGTCAGCACCGGCTCCTCGTGCCGCAGCCGGATGAGCCGCCGGTACCAGGCCAGCATCTCCTTGTTCTGGCGGGACTCCTCCCAGAGCATGCCGCCCCGGCAGTCCAGGGCGGAGGCGCCCGCCATGCCCACCTCGTCTCCATAATAGACCATAGGCATGCCGGGAAGCAGCAGCTGCAGCGCCGCCGCCAGCCGCTGCTTCCCGGTATCGCCCCCGGCGGCGTACAGGAAGCGGGCGGTGTCGTGGGTGCCGATGAAGTTCCACAGATACCCCTCCACGTCCCGGTGCAGGTTCCCCCGCAGGAAGCTCAGGTCTCCCAAAAACTGGGAGGGGCCTTTGCCGCCCTCTGCCAAGAGCCCCCGGACCGCGTGGCAGAAGGGGTAGTTCATCACGCTGTCCCACTCGTCGCCCTCTAAGAAATCCCCGGCGTAGTGCCATATTTCCCCCACGATCAGCGCCTGGGGCTTCACCGCCTTTACTTCCCGCCGGAAACGCTTCCAGAAGCCGTGGTGTATCTCGTCCCCCACGTCCAGCCGCCAGCCGTCTATGTCGCATTCCCGTATCCAGTAAAGGGCCACGTCTATGACGAAATCTGCCGTTTCCTTGTTTCGCAGGTTCAGCTTCGGCATGCCGCCCACATAGCTGAAGGTCTTGTAGCTGGGCTTCTCCCCGGGCTCTGCCGTCAGGGGGAAGCTTTTCACATAGTACCAGTCCCGGTATTTTGACTGCCCCTCCTTCTCCTTTAAGTCCCGGAAGGCGAAGAAATTCGTGGAGGTGTGGTTAAAGACCCCGTCTAAAATCACGTACATGCCCCGGCGGTGGGCTTCACGCACCAGCTCCTTCAGGTCCTCCTTTGTGCCGAAGGAGGGGTCGATGGCGTAGTAGTCCTCCGTGTCGTACTTGTGGCTGGAGCGGGAGCGGAACACCGGCGTCATGTAGAGCACGTCCGCCCCCAGCCCCTCCAGGTAGTCAAGGCGCTGGAGGATGCCCCGCAGGGACCCCTGCAGGTCCGCCTCCGGGCCCGCGGGGGACTGGTACCACACCTTTTCCGGCACGTCCTTGTCCGTGGCAAAGCGGGAGGGGAAGATTTGATAGATGACTTTGTTCCTGGCCCAGCCGGGCAGCAGGAAGCGCTCCTCCTCCCGGAGGGTCTGGGGGCAGTCAAACATGTGGTCGGTGTCGTCTATGGGCTCCTCATAAAAGTGGTGGTCGCTGTAGTACGCCGTCTGCCCTTTTTGGTCCTCCAGCTGGAAAAAGTACCGCATGCACACCACGTCCATGGGGATGACGGCCTCAAAGTAGTCCCGGTAGGGGTCAGAGCAGACAAGGGCCATATCGTATGCCTGCCGGGTGTCCTCCCGCTCCAGGGGCAGGTATTTGTCCCGGGTGTGCAGGCGCACGCGGGACAAATCGCCCCGCTTGGCCTCCAGCCGGATGAGAAAGCGCCCTTTCTTTAGGGCGTAGCAGTAGTTTCGGTCGGCAAAGTGCCTTACAGCCGCAAATTCCATGACGATGCTCCTTTGAGGAAAAATCTATCCTCCATTATAGCGGCTGAGGGGTCTAAACGCAACAGCCCGGCCGGAAGATTCACAAAAGGCGGGCGGGGAAATTTTTTAGAAAAATACCTCTTACAATTTTCCCCCCCATATGCTATACTGTGGGAAAACAGCGGCTGTGGGCCGCGGGGAGGAAACGAGCATGAAAAAAATCACTTTTATGGGCGCGGGCAGCACGGTCTTTGCCAGAAACGTACTGGGGGACTGCATGTGCAGCGAGGTGCTGCGGGACGCGGAGTTTGCCCTCTACGACATCGATGCCGTGCGGCTTTCGGAGAGCGCGGAGATACTGGGGGCCATGAACGAGACAAAGGGCGCGCACTCGAAAATCACCACTTTTTTGGGGGTGGAGAACCGCAAGGAGGCCCTGCGGGGCGCGGACTTTGTGGTCAACGCCATCCAGGTGGGGCTCTATGACCCCTGCACCATCATCGACTTTGAGGTACCCAAAAAGTACGGCCTGCGCCAGACCATTGGCGACACCCTGGGCATCGGGGGCATCATGCGGGCTCTGCGCACCATCCCGGTCATGGAGGGCTTCGCCCGGGACATGGAGGAGGTCTGCCCGGACGCCTGGTTCTTGAATTACACCAACCCCATGGCCATGCTCTCCGGCTACATGCAGCGCTATACGGGGGTGAAGACCGTGGGCCTGTGCCACAGCGTGCAGGTATGCAGCGAGGGGCTCTTAAAGGCCCTGGGCATGGAGGATAAGCTGGAGGGCCGCAAGGAGCTCATTGCGGGCATCAACCACATGGGGTGGCTCTTAGAGCTCAAGGACAAGGACGGCAGCGACCTGTACCCCGAGGTGCGCCGCCGGGCCAAGGAGAAGAACGCCGGAGAGCCCCACAAGGACATGGTGCGCTTTGACTACATCGATAAGTTCGGCTACTACTGCACGGAATCCAGCGAGCACAACGCTGAGTACAATATGTTCTACATCAAGTCCAAATACCCGGAGCTCATCGACCGGTTCCAGATCCCCCTGGACGAGTACCCCCGCCGGTGCGTGGACCAGATCGAAAAATGGCAGAAGCAGCGGGACGAGCTGCGCCAGAGCCATGAACTGGACCATCAGCGCTCCCGGGAGTACGCCTCTCATATCATGGAGGCCATCGTCACCGGGAACCCCTATGAGATCGGCGGCAATGTGCTTAATACCGGCGGGCTCATAGAGAACCTGCCCCGAGACGCCTGCGTGGAGGTGCCCTGCCTCGTCAACGGCATGGGGGTGCACCCCTGCCGGGTGGGCCGCCTGCCCGTGCAGTGCGCCGCCATGAACATGACGAACATCAACGTGCAGCTGCTGACCATAGAGGCCGCGGTGACGGGGAAGAAGGAGCACATCTACCAGGCCGCCATGCTGGACCCCCACACGGGCAGCGAGCTGGACATAGACACCATTGTGAAGATGGTGGACGACCTGATTGAGACCCACGGGGACTGGCTGCCGAAATACCGCTAAAAGGGTACGGCGTTCTGAAAATTTCTTAGAAGGAGCCATTTAGACTGCCATGAGCCAAGACATAAGCAAAGGACAAAAGAATTTAGACATGACCCAGGGCAGCCCCACCCGGCTTCTGGTGCTGTTTGCCATCCCCATGTGGATCGGCGGCATTTTCCAGCAGCTATATAACATGGTGGACACCATCGTGGTGGGGAAGTTTGTCAGCCTGGACGCCCTGGCCGCCATAGGGTCGGCCACCACCAGCGTGTTCTTCCTGACCATGATGGGCCAGGGGGTCACCAACGCCCTGTCGGTGGTCATCTCTCAGGCGGCGGGGGCCAAGCGGGAGGGGGCCATCAAAAAGGCCGTGGCCCATGGCTTCTACCTGACGGGGATGGCCGGGGCGCTTTTTGGGCTTTTGGCCCTTCTGGGGGCCCGGCCCCTTATGGGGCTTCTGCGCACGCCGGCGGAGATACTGGACTCCTCTGTGCAGTACATACAGATCGCCGGGGGCCTTACCATCGGCCTGCTGGCCTACAACGCCGCTACCGCCGTGCTGCGGGCCATCGGGGACTCCCGCACGCCCCTTTACTTCCTCATCTTCTCCTCCCTGCTAAATGTAGTGCTGGACCTGCTCTTTGTGCTGGGCTTTCACGGCGGGGTGGCAGGGGTGGCCTGGGCCACGGTTATTTCCCAGGGAGTATCCGCCGTGCTGTGCGCCGCCTACATGCTGCGCAAATACCCCCAGCTGTGCCCGGACCGGGCCTCCTGGCGCTTTGACGGGGCCATTATACGGGAATACCTGCGCATAGGCCTGCCCATGTGCCTGCAGAGCGCCGTGCTGAGCATCGGCGACATGATCGTCACGGCGGTGATAAACTCCCACGGCACCGGGGTGGTGGCGGCCTACACCATCGGCAGCAAGGTGCAGTCTTTGGCGGCCATCTCCTTCTCGAACCTGGCCTTCTCCTTCTCGGTGTATGCCGGGCAGAACTACGGGGCCAGGGCCTTCGCCCGCATCAAGGAGGGCTTGAAAAAGGGCCTGTGCCTCATAGGCGGGCTGGCCCTGTGCTCCTCCGTTATCGTGTTTCTCTTTGCCCGGCCCCTGGCCCTGCTCTTCATGGACGAGGGGAACCCTGACGTATTGCAGTCTGCCGTGGCCATGATACGCATTCAGGCGGTGTTTTTCCTGGCCCTGGGCTCCATCTGGACGGTGAACTCCACCCTGCGGGGCATCGGCCTCATAAAGGCCACCCTGGTCTCCAGCATGGTAGAGCTCTCCTCCAAGATCGGCCTTTCCCTGCTTTTGCCGCTGTTTCTGGGCGCCACGGGCATCTGGATGGCCTCGCCCATCGGCTGGGTGCTGGGGCTTTTGCCCTCGGCCTTTTATCTGGGCCGGTGGTTTAAGAAACTGTAGGGAAGGAGGCGCACCATGCGTCAGACCACAAAGGAAGCCATTGCCCAGGCCTTTGAGGGCCTGCTGGAAAAGCGGAGCATCGACAAGATCACCGTGAAGGATATCGTAACGGAGTGCGGCATCAACCGCCAGACCTTTTACTACCATTTCCACGACATATACGACCTGATGGAGTGGACGCTGGTAGAGAGTATCGAAAAGTATGCGGGGCTGTATCTGGATGCCGGGAAGGATTGGCGGGAGCAGATAAAGCTGCTGTTCCACTTTTTCTATCTGCATCGAACCGTGGTCCTGCACGGCTATGACTCTACAAACAGGATGCAGTATGAGCGGGTGGTCATCAAGTGGGTCTCGCAAATGGTGCGCGGGCGCATAGACGTTTACCCCCAGTCTGCGAAGGTACCGGAAGAGAAAAAAGAGTTTATCTCCACGGTCTACGCCCGGGGCTGCGCCGGGTTCCTCTTGGAGTGGGTGGAGGAAGGGATGCCCGACGAGCGCCATGTGCGGCTGGACGATTACTTCCTCATGATCGATGGCAGCATAGGGCATGTGCTGGATAAGTTCAGTAAATAATTTTTTATACAATAAACCGCTTCTGTCGTATTTTTGGACAGAGGCGGTTTTTTGTCCATTGTAACAGGGCGGGCCGGGGCATATAATAATGTCAAAGAAAACCTGGGAGGGAAAAATATGAATACATCAAGTAAAATTGTACGTTATGGATTGGGAAAAGCCTTTTCCTACATAGAGCGGGACCCCGAGGAAAACCTGCCCAAGCTCATGGACTGGGTAGACCGCTTCGCCCCCAAGGGCGACCGGGGGTTCCCGGTGCAGCGGGCGGCCTTTCGGCGGGCCATAGAGGACCCGGAGTGCGCCATGCACAAGCTCATGGTCCGCATCTTCAGCGAGACGGACAAGGACGTGCTCAAGGCCACCTTCGAGAATTTCATCATAAACGGCAACCTGGTGGGCTGGCCCCGGCAGGAGGAGCTCAGAGACCAGTACGGCTGCAACATCCCCTGGGCCATCCTGCTGGACCCCACCTCCGCCTGCAACCTGCACTGTACCGGCTGCTGGGCCGCCGAGTACGGCAACAAGCTGAACCTCTCCTTTGACGAGATGGACAGCATCATCACCCAGGGCAAGGAGCTGGGGGTGTACATCTATATCTACACCGGCGGCGAGCCCATGGTGCGAAAGAACGACCTTATAGCCCTGTGCCGCAAGCACGACGACTGCCAGTTCCTGTGCTTCACAAACGCCACCCTTATAGACGAGGCCTTTGCGGACCAGATGCTAAGCGTCAAGAACTTCATCCCCGCCATCAGCGTAGAGGGCTTCGAGAGCGCCACCGACGGCCGCCGGGGCCTGGGCACCTATAAGAAAGTAGAGGAAGCCATGGCCCTGCTCAAGGGGAAGAAGCTGCCCTTTGGCATCAGCTGCTGCTACACCAGCCAGAATTTCGACTCCATCAGTAGCGACGCATACTTCGACCAGATGATAGAGTGGGGGGCAAGCTTCGTGTGGTACTTCCACTATATGCCCGTGGGCAGCGACGCGGTGCCCGGCCTGCTCCCTACCCCGGAGCAGCGGGAATTCATGTACCATAAGATACGGGAGGCCCGGCGGGAGAAGCCCATCTTCGCCATGGACTTCCAGAACGACGGGGAGTACGTGGGCGGCTGCATCGCCGGGGGGCGCCGGTACTTCCACATCAACGCAAACGGCGACTGCGACCCCTGCGTGTTCATCCACTACTCCAACGCCAACATCCGGGACATGAGCCTCTTAGACGTGCTGCGCTCGCCCATCTTCATGGCTTACCACGACGGCCAGCCCTTTAACCACAACCACCTGCGCCCCTGCCCCATGCTGGAAAACCCCGAAAAGCTAAAAGAGATGGTAGAGCGCACCGGGGCCCATTCCACCGACCTGCAGTCCCCGGAGAGCGCGGAGCACCTGTGTGAAAAGTGCCGGGCCTACGCCAAGGATTGGGCCCCCACGGCCCAGCGGCTGTGGAAGTGCTCCTGCCGGGAGAAAGAGGCGGAGAGCCGCCGGCCCGCCGTTTAAGACAGGAAAACACAGAGAAAGGACGGATGCTGTTTTGGAAAGAATTGCCGGCGGGATCGTCCGCCACAGGAAGCTGGTGCTGGTTCTGGCCGTGCTGCTGCTGATACCGGCCCTGCTGGGCGCGGCGGCCACCCGCATCAACTACGACATACTCACCTACCTGCCCCCGGAGCTGGACTCCATGCTGGGGGAGCAGGCCTTGGAAAAAGACTTTAACCTGGCCTCTACCGGCATGGTCACTGTGGAAGGCATGCCCCTGGGGGAGCTTCTCACCATGAAGGCCCAGATGGAAGAGGTGGAGGGGGTAGAGCAGGTCTTCTGGCTCAGCGACCTCATAGACCCGGCTACTCCCCGGGAGATGCTGCCCCAGGGCATTCAGCAGGCCATGTATGGGGAGAACGCCACCCTGATGCTGGTGCGCTTCTCAGAGCCCTCCGCCAGCAAGAGCACTATGGACGCCGTGGCTGAGCTCAAGGGCCTTTTGAAGGAGCACAGCTTCTTAGGCGGCATGAGCGTCATTCTACAGGACACAAAGGCCCTGGTGGATAAGGAGATGCCCCTTTACATCCTCTGCGCCGTGGGGGCCAGCCTCTTGGTGCTGTTTCTGGCCATGGAGAGCACCCTGGTGCCGGTGCTGTTTATGCTGGGGCTCATATTCCCCATTCTCTATAACTTCGGCACCAACTACTTTCTGGGGCAGATCAGCTACATCACCCAGGCCCTGTCTACAGTCCTGCAGCTGGGGGTGACCATGGATTTCTCCATCTTCCTTCTGCACCGGTACGAGGAAGAAAAGCAGCGGGGCGCCCCTAAAGAGCAGGCCATGGAGAAGGCCATCGTGAACACCTTCTCCTCCATCACGGCCTCCAGCCTCACGACCATCGCGGGCTTTCTGGCCCTGTGCACCATGCGGCTTACCCTGGGCCGGGACATCGGCATCGTCATGGCAAAGGGCGTGGCCCTGGGGGTCCTCTGCACCATCACCATCCTGCCGTCTTTGATCCTCACCTTCGACCGGGCGGTGGAAAAGCACCGGCACCGGGCGGTCATCCCTCAGCTAAAGCGGGTGAGCCAGTTCGTTTCCCGGCACCCGGGGCCTATTCTGGCGGTTTTTCTCATCATTATGGTGCCCTTCACCCTGGCCCAGAGCAAAACCAGCGTGTACTACACCCTCTTTGACAGCCTGCCCCAGGACCTGACGGGCATTGTGGGCACGAACAAACTGAAAGAGGATTTCGGCATGACCACCTCCCACTTTATCCTGGTGGATAAGGACATGAGCCAGGAAGACCTGAAAGCCCTGTGCAAAGACCTGGAGGGCCTGGAGGGCATCACCCAGGCGGCCTCTGTCAGCGGGCTGCTGCCTGCGGGGTTCGACGCCGGGATGCTGCCGGAGGACATCGCCCAGCTGGCCCAGTCCGGGGGGAGGAAGCTCATCCTGGCAAACTCCGCCTACAAGAGCGGCACCGACGAGCTCACGGCCCAGCTGACGGAAATGGACCGCCTGGTAAAGGCCGCGGACCCCACCGGGGTCATAACCGGCGAGGGGGCCATGACAAAGGACCTCATCGAGATCGCGGACATCGACTTCGCCCATGTGAACGTCACGTCCATCGCGGCGGTGTTCCTCATCATCCTGCTGACCTTCCGCAGCGCCTCCATCCCCGTGCTGCTGGTGGCCTCCATTGAAAGCGCCATCTTCATCAACATGGGCATCCCCTACTTCACCGGGAACCAGCTGCCCTTTATTGCCAGCATCGTCATTGGCACGGTGCAACTGGGGGCCACAGTAGACTACGCCATCCTTATGGCCACCCGCTTTCGGGAGGAGCGCCGGCGGGGGCTTTCCCCCAAAGACGCCGCCCAGGCCGCCTGCCAGTACTGCAGCCAGAGCATCCTCTCCAGCGGCCTGACTTTCTTTGCCGCCACCGTGGGCGTGGCCGCCATCAGCCGCATGGAGCTCTTAAAGAGCATCTGCCTGCTGATCTCCCGTGGCGCGCTCATCAGCATGTTCGTCATCATCGTCATTCTGCCCTGCCTGCTCCAGCTTTTGGACCCCTTGATCCGCCGCACCACCCTGCACTGGCTGGGCAGGCCGTCTGCTATAGAAAGGAAGGAAACTGTATGAAAATTTGGAAACGCCTTTTGGGGGCGGGGCTTTCGGCCCTGCTGGCTGTGGGCTGCGCTTTGCCCGCCCTGGCTGCGGAAGATATCACAGAAAAAGAAGAAACCGTATTTGTGGTGCTGGAGCCCGACGGCGCTGTGCGCAGCCAGACCGTCAGCGCCCACCTGCACAACGACGCCGGGCTCTCCGGCGTCACGGACCGCTCGGCCCTGACAGATATCGAAAACACCCACGACACCACAGCCTTCACCCAAGAGGGCGAGGACCTTACCTGGGACACAGAGGGGGCCGACGTCTACTATAAAGGCGAAACCACCCGCCGGGCCCCTGTCAGCGCCGCCATTTCCTATGAGCTGGACGGCAAGGCCATCAAGCCCGAAGAACTGGCCGGGAAAAGCGGCCGCGTGAAGCTCACCATATCCCTTACAAACCACGAGACCGGAACCATACAGGTGGACGGCAAGGCGCAGCCCGTGTGCACGCCCTTTGTCACCATGGTGGCAGCGGTGCTGGGGGAGGGCTGGACAGAGGTCTCCGCCCAGCACGGGAAGGTCACCGGCGCGGGCAGCACCCAGGCGGCGGGCTTCGTGTGCCTGCCCGGGGTGCGGGAATGCCTGGAGGGGCTGGGCACTCAGAAGCTCACAGAGCTGGAGGACCACCTGGTGGATGAAGTCAGCGTAGAGGGCCAGGTGGAAAATTTCGCTTTGCCGGATATCCTCATCGCCTGCGCCACGGACACAGAGGCCTTAAAAGAAAACGGCTTCTCGGGCCTTGAAAAGCTGGAGGGCCTGGAGGAGGACATGGGCCAGCTGCAGGGGGGCATGACAGAGCTCTTAGACGGCGCGGCGCAGCTGACCCAGGGGGCGGCCGCCCTGGAAAGCGGCGCGGCGGCCCTGCTGGCCGGGGCGGACGCCCTGTACGCCGGGGCCCTGCGGCTCACAGACGGCACGGCCCAGCTGCAGACCGGGGCCCACAGGCTCAGCGCCGGGGCCCAGGAGGCAAGCAGCGGCGCGGCCGCCCTGCAGACGGGGGCCGACGGGCTCTCGGCGGGGCTTTCGAACCTGAAAAATGGGGCCGGGGCCCTGTACGGCGGCTATACCCAGTTAAAGAACGGGGCAGACAGCCTGTCTGTTGGCCTTGACACCCTGCAGGGCAAAAGCCAGGCCCTCACAGACGGCCTGGGGCAGATCACCGGCGCTGTGGCCCAGCTGTACGAGGCCGCGGGCCCCAGCAGCGCCGTGATGGCCGGTGCCCAGACCTTCGGGGATTCCCTTTCCGGCGCGGCGGCAAGTGGAGCCGGGGCCCTGGGGACATTGCCCGACCCCAGCGCCTTTGCCCCAGACGAGGCCCACACGAACGACCCCGCCTACCAGCAGCTTCTGGCGGCGTACACCGGGGCCTATAGCGCGGCCAGCGGCATGGCCGGGGGCCTTGGGGAATTAAACGGCGCTTACGGCCAAGTGCTGGGCGGGCTGCAGCAGGTCAGCGCGGGGGTGGAGTCCCTGCAGGCCGGGGCCAACGGGGCCGAAGGCCTTGCCGCCGGGATCACCGCCTACACCCAGGGCGTGGCGGACGCCGCGGCAGGCGCCAAGCAGCTCCAGGGCGGCGTCTATCAGCTGGGGGCCAACCTCCCTGCCCTCACCGGCGGGGTGGACCAGCTCATCGCCGGGTCCAATCAGCTTTCGGCGGGGGCGGGCAGCCTCTCTCAGGGCAACGCGGCCCTGGCGGACGGCGCGGCCCAGCTGGCCCAGGGCGCCGACGCTTTGGCAAGCGGCGTGTCAGAGCTTCTCAGCGGCGTGCAGGCCCTGGCCCAGGGGGCCCAGAGCCTCCACGGCGGCACGGTAGAGCTGCGGGACGGCGCGTCGGCCCTGGAGGAAGGGCTGGGGCGGTTTGACCAGGAAGGCGTCAGCAAGCTCACCGGCGCGGTGGACACAGAAAAACTGCCCGCCCTGCGCGCCGTAACGAAGGCCATGCGGGAGCGCCTGGAGGACTACGGCAGCTTCTCCGGCGCGCCGGAGGGGGCCCAGGTCACCACGCGGTTCGTGATGAAGACGGCGGGGTAAGCCCCCTTGACACCCGCCCCCGCCCGTGCTATAATACCTGCGGCCAAAAGCGGCCGAAATCCACAAGAAAGGACGATAGGATATGAAAAAAACTACAGCAAAAATCACCGCCAAATCAGGGAGGATTTCTGCTGACTAAGCCTTCCTCCCGCCTATTTTCAGGAGGAACATTGTTTTGAGTAAAAAAGACTATAAACAGCTGCTTTCGTTTTACAAGCCTTACCGCTGGCTTTTTGCCTGCGACCTGCTGTGCTCCCTTATAAGGGCCGGCGTCGCCTTGCTGATTCCCCTGGGGGTGCGGGCCATTTCGGGCCGGTTTTTATCCTCCGGCTCCGTTTCCGGCATTCTGTGGACCGGCCTGGGGCTGCTGGCCCTGGGGGGCATAAAGGCCTTCTGCGACTACTTCTACGACTACCAGGGCCACAGCATCGGCGCGAAGATCGAGCGGGACATGCGGGAGGACCTTTTCGCCCAGTGCCAGCGGCTCTCCTTCAGCTACTATGACGAGCACACCGTGGGGGAGCTCATGTCCCGCATTACAAACGACACCCTGTCGTTGGCGGAATTTTTCCACCATGTGCCCGAGGACCTGCTGGTAAACACCGTCCTTTTCCTGGGCTCCCTCTTGATCCTGTGGCACACCCACTGGCAGACGACCCTTGTGATCTTAGCCTTCCTGCCCTTTATGGTGCTTTACGTCCTGCACTTCAACAAGCGCATGGGCGAAGCCCTGAGAAGCTCCCGCCAGAGCATGGCGGACATCAACGCCCAGGTGGAGGATTCCCTTTCGGGCATCCGCATGGTGCAGTCCTTCACCGGGGAGGAGATGGAGCGGGAGAAGTTCCAAACGCGCAACGCCCGGTTTCTACGGGACCGCCGGCGGGGCTACCAGAGCGAAGCACAGCTCTACACGGGCATAGACGCTTTCTCTTCGCTCCTGCTCATTGCGGTGGCGGTGTTCGGGGGGTTAGCCTGCCTGAAAGGGGGCATGGACATCCCCGACCTGCTGCTGTTTCTGCTCTACATCGGCAGCTTTACCGGGCCCATACAGAGCCTTGTAAACAGCAGCCGCCTGTTCCAGGAGGGCCGCACGGCCTTCCGCCGCTACCGGGAGCTCATGGAGACGCGCCCGGAGATAGAAGACCCGCCGGCCCCCCGGGAAGCGGGGCGCGTTCTGGGGCACATCCAGTTTGAGAACGTTGGCTTCCGCTATGGCGGCGGGGAGCAGGTCTTCCAGGGCCTTGACCTGGACATAAAGGCCGGGGAGTATGTGGCCCTGGTGGGGGCCTCTGGGGTGGGCAAGACCACCCTGTGCGCCCTGATCCCCCGGTTTTACCAGCCCCAAAGCGGCCGGGTGCTGCTGGACGGCGTGCCGGTGCAGGATATGCCCCTGAAGGCCCTGCGGCAGAACGTTGGGGTGGTGCAGCAGGATGTGTACCTTTTTACCGGCACCGTGGCGGAAAACATCGCCTACGGGAAGCCCGGCGCGGGCCGGGAGGAGATCGTGCAGGCCGCCAAGGCCGCCGGGGCCCATGAATTCATAGAGAGCCTGCCCGGCGGCTACGACGCCTACATAGGGCCCCACGGGGTGAAGCTTTCGGGCGGGCAGCAGCAGAGGCTTTCCATCGCCCGGGTGTTTCTGAAGGACCCGCCGGTGGTGATCTTCGACGAGGCCACCAGCGCCCTGGACAACCAAAGCGAAAAGCTCATCCAGCAGAGCCTGGAGCACCTGGCCGGGCAGCGCACCACTTTGGTCATCGCCCACCGGCTCTCCACCGTGCGCCGGGCCGACCGCATCGTGGTGCTGGACGAACAGGGCATATGCGAGCAGGGCACCCATGAGGAGCTGATGGGCCTGGGCGGGGTCTACGCGGGGCTCTATGAGGCATCGGTAAAAATTTAAGGAAGAGAACAAGAAAACCCGGGGAGCGCGGCTCCTCGGGTTTCTTAACTTTATCTCCTGTCATAATCCCTGCGGGGCCTGCGGTCCCGGTCCGGGCGGTCCCGGCGGGGCGGGCGGGACTCGGAGACCTCGTTCTCCGGCACGGCGCCGTCCAGGTCGATGAGGGCGTCCCGGCGGGACAGGTTCAGGCGGCCCTTGTCGTCGATCTCCAGCACCTTCACCTTCACCACGTCGCCTACGTTCACCACGTCGGTTACCTTCTCGGTGCGCTTGATGTCAAGCCGGGAGATGTGCACCAGCCCCTCCTTGCCCGGGGCGATCTCCACGAAGGCGCCGAAGTCCATGAGCCGGGTGACCCGGCCGTTGTAATAGGAGCCCGGCTCCGGGTCGTTCACGATGGTGTCCACAATGTCCAGGGCCCGGCGGCACTTCTCGATGTCCATGCCGGTGATGAACACGTGGCCGTCCTCCTCCACGTCCATGGTAATCTCGCACTCGGCGCAGATCTTCTGAATGACCTTGCCGCCGGTGCCGATGACCTCCCGGATCTTGTCCACGGGGATCTGGGTGGAGAGCATCTTGGGGGCGTAGGGGGAGAGCTCGGGCCGCACCTGGGGTATGGCTTTGAGCATAATCTCATCGATGATATAGTTGCGGGCCTTGTGGGTCTTCTCCAGGGCCTCTTTGACCATCTCGGGCAGCAGGCCGGAGATCTTCAGGTCCATCTGAATGGCGGTGATGCCCTTCTTGGTGCCGCCTACCTTGAAGTCCATGTCGCCGAAGAAGTCTTCGATACCCTGGATGTCCACCATGGTCATCCAGCGGTCCCCCTCGGTGATGAGCCCGCAGGAGATGCCCGCCACCGGGGCCTTGATGGGCACGCCCGCGTCCATGAGCGCCAGGGTAGAGCCGCAGATGGAGGCCTGGGAGGTGGAGCCGTTGGAGCTCAACACCTCGGACACCAGGCGGATGGTATAGGGGAACTCGTCCATAGAGGGGATCACCGGCACCAGGGCCCGCTCGGCCAAAGCGCCGTGGCCCACCTCCCGGCGGCCGGGGCCCCGGCTGGGCCGGGTCTCGCCCACAGAGTAGGAGGGGAAGTTGTAGTGGTGGATATAGCGCTTCGATTCCTCCTCGTCGATGCCGTCTAAAAGCTGGTTATCCCGGATAGAGCCCAGGGTGCACACGGTGAGCACCTGGGTCTGCCCCCGGGTGAACATGCCGGAGCCGTGGGTGCGGGGCAGCAGGGCCACTTCGGCAGCCAAAGGCCGCATGTCGTCCATGCCCCGGCCGTCCACGCGCTTCTGCTCGTCCAAGAGCCAGCGGCGCACCACGATCTTCTGGGTCAGGTACAGGCACTCGTCGATCTTCGCCTCCTGCTCCGGGTACTCGGGGTCAAAGCGCTCGTGGACCTTCTCGTATACGGGCTTCAGGCGCGCATCCCGCACGGTCTTGTCGTCGGTGTCCAGGGCCGCCCGCACGTCCTTCTGGGCAAAGGCCCGTATGGCCTCCAGCATTTCGGGCTCGGGCTTGTTGCTGGGGTAGGTGAACTTCTCCTTGCCGATATCTGCCACGATGCCCTTTATGAAGGCGATGATTTTCTGGTTCTCCGCGTGGCCGGCCATGATGCCGTTGTACATGTCCTCGTCCGAGACCTCATTGGCCCCGGCCTCTATCATGGCGATGCGCTCATCGGTAGAGGCCACGGTCACGGCCATTTGGGAGACCTTGCGCTGCTCGGCGGTGGGGTTCATGATGAATTCCCCGTCAATGAGCCCTACGGACACGCCGGAGATGGGGCCCTTCCAGGGGATGTCGGAAATGGACAGGGCAATGGAGGTGCCCACCATGGCGGCAATCTCCGGGGAGTTGTCCTGCTCTACGGACATGACCGTGCAGACGATGGAAACGTCGTTGCGCATGTCCTTGGGGAACAGGGGCCGGATGGGCCGGTCGATCATGCGGCAGACCAGAATGGCCTTGTCAGAGGGCCGGCCCTCCCGCTTTAAGAAGGAGCCGGGGATCTTGCCCACAGAGTAGAGCTTTTCTTCGAAATCCACAGAAAGGGGGAAGAAATCGATGCCGTCCCGGGGCTTTGCCGAGGCGGTGGCCGCCACGTGCACCACGGTGTCCCCATAGCGAACAAGGCACTCGCCGTTTGCCAGCTGGCCCATTTTGCCGGTCTCCACCACTAGGGGACGGCCCGCAAAGGTGGTTTCGTATACTTTGAAATTCTCAAACATTTTTCATGTTCCTTTCTCCTGATACTCAGGCGCTTTTGGGAAAGGCGTTATCCTGTTTGACAAGCAAGCCAGTCAGGCGCCTGGCTGGTTTGCTTGTAAAACAGGCCCCGCCCATTCCGCAAAAAAGAGTAAAAGGCTGGGCGTGCCGGCCGAATTAGCCCGCAGCCAGCCTTTGGCTCTCTTCTTTTTGGCAGCTTACTTACGAATACCCAGCTGGGCGATGATGGCGCGGTAGCGCTCGATGTCTATCTTGATGAGATAGTTGAGAAGGCTTCTGCGCTGGCCTACCATTTTCAAGAGGCCCCGGCGGGAGTGATGGTCCTTCTTATTGACCCGCAGGTGCTCGGTCAGGTCGTTGATGCGCTTTGTGAGCACAGCCACCTGCACCTCGGGAGAGCCGGTGTCGCCCTCGTGTCTTGCGTACTTCTGGATGATCTCGGTCTTTTCAGCTTTGGTCATGGGTATCACCTTTCCTGCGGCTTTCTGCCGCTTTTTTATTCACCCGTGCCGCAGAGGGGGTCGGTGGTTCCCGTGTCCGCGGCAGGGCATCTTGTTTATTGTAGCATAGCGGGGCTCTTTTGTAAAGTGGGAAATGACGGCGGGGGCACAGCTTTTGTAATTTCTTCGGCTTTCAGGGCGTTGCGCTTTATCTCTTCCTTCAAAGCGTCCAGAGAAGGGAACTTCCTCTCCGGCCGCAGGAACTCCAGCAGGAACAAACGTACCGGGTAGCCGTACAGGTCCCCGGAGAAGCCGGGCATCCAGGTCTCGCACAGCACGTAGTCAGAGCCCACGGTGGGCTTTACGCCGATGTTGGCGACGCCATAGTAGAACTGCCCCTTTGCAAAGCACCAGGCCGCGTACACCCCGAACCGGGGCAGAATGAACCCCACCGGCAGCGCCTGGTTGATGGTAGGCGTGCCCAGGGTGTGGCCAATGTGTTTGCCGTGGATAACGGGTAAAGAGAAGCCGAAGGGCCGGCCCAGAAGGCGGTTGGCGGTAGGGATGTCCCCCTCCTCCAGGGCTTTGCGGATGCGGGTGGAGCTGATCTTCTCGCCGCCCTCCCGCACAGGGGGCACGACGATAAGCTCTACCCCCGCCCGGGCGCACAGGGCCGAGAGCAGCTCCATGTCCCCGGCGGCCCCCCGGCCGAAGCGGAAGTCTTCCCCGCAGCAGAGCCTTGCGGCCCGGCACTTTTCAAAGAGGACGTCTTCCACAAAGCGCCGGGCCTCCATGTCCCGCAGGGTACTAAAATCCACGCGGTAGACGCGCTGTGCGCCGGCCTGCTCCAAAAGCAGCAGCTTGTCCTCTGGGGTGAGCACGGCGGGGGCGCCCTTGGGCCCGGCGCTAAAGGTGAAGACCCCGGGGTTCTCCCCCTGCACGGCGGCATTTATAACCGCCATGTGGCCCCGGTGCAGCCCGTCAAAGGCCCCCAGGGCCAGGGACACGGGGGCCGTCTCCCGGATATCCCCGAGACTTGTGGTCAGATGCATAAAGCCTCCTTCTCAGAACGCCCGGAAGCGCTTGTAGCGCCTGTCCAGCAGATCTTGGGGGGGGAGGGCCAGAAGCTTCGGCAGAAGCTCAATAAGCCCCTCTTTAATGGCCCCGCAGCAGCCCTCGTCCTCGGGCAGCACCCTTTCCACCACGCCCAGCTCCTCCATGTCCTGGGCGGTCAGGCGCAGGCAGTCGGCGGCGTCCTTCACGCGCTTGGGGTCTTTCCACAAAATGCTGGCGCAGCCCTCGGGGGAAATGACCGAGTACACGGCGTTTTCCAGTATCCACACCTGGTCGGCCACAGCCAGGGCCAGGGCCCCGCCGCTGCCCCCCTCGCCGATGAGGATGGACACGATGGGGGTCCCAAGGCCCGCCATCTCCATCAGGTTCTCGGCGATGGCCTGGCCCTGGCCCCGCTCTTCGGCCCCCAGGCCGCAGTAGGCGCCGGAGGTGTCTACAAAGCACACCACCGGCCGGCGGAACTTTTCCGCCTGCTTCATGAGCCGCAGGGCCTTGCGGTAGCCCTCGGGGTTGGGGGAGCCGAAGTTGCGGCGGACCTTCTCCTTCATGTCCACGCCCTTTTCCATGGCGATGACCGTGACGGGCATGCCGTCAAGCTCCGCCAGCCCCCCCACGATGGCCGGGTCGTCCCCGAAGCGGCGGTCGCCGTGGAGCTCTAAAAAGCCCGAGAAGATCTCGTGGATATAGGAAAGGCCCGTGGGGCGGCCCTTGGCCCGCGCCAGCATGACTTTTTCATAGGCGTTCATAGGGATGCCTCCTCTCTGTCCCCGGCGGCCTGCTGATTCGCGCCGGGCCCGTGCAGGCGCAGCAGGTAGGCGATGGCCTGCCTCTGCTCACTGCGGGGCACGATAAGGTCCACAAAGCCGTGCTCCAAAAGGAACTCGGCGGTCTGGAAGCCCTGGGGCAGCTTTTTGCGGATGGTCTGCTCGATGACCCGGGCCCCGGCAAAGCCGATGGTGGCCCCGGGCTCGGCCATGATCACGTCCCCGTCCATGGCGAAGCTGGCGGTGACGCCGCCGGTGGTGGGGTCCGTGAGCACCGTAAGGTAGAAAAGCCCCGCGTCGCTGTGGCGCTTTAAGGCCGCGCTGGTCTTTGCCATCTGCATCAGGGAAAGGATGCCCTCCTGCATACGGGCCCCGCCGGAGACGGTAAAGCCCACTACAGGCAGGCGGTTTTCGGCGGCGTACTCAAAAAGGCGGGTGATCTTCTCCCCTACCACGGTGCCCATGCTGCCCATCATGAAGTTGGGGTCCATGCAGAAAAGGGCGCAGGGCTCGCCCTCTATCCTGGCGGTGCCGCAGAGCACGCCCTCCTTCTCCCGGGAGGCGAGCTTGGCGTTTCGCAGCTTCTGGTCGTAGCCGGGGAAATCCAGCAGGTCGTGGCTCATCAGGTCGCCCTCCAGCTCCTCAAAGCTGCCCTCGTCGCACACGAAGAAGACCCTCTCCCTGGGCCCTATGCGGAAATGGTATCCGCAGGCGCTGCACACGTTCAGGTTCTCCTGCAGGTCTGTAATGGGCATGCGTACCCCGCACCTGGGGCAGCTGTTGAGGATGCCCTGCTCCTCCGCTTCCTTCCCGCCTTTTTCCAGCTCGTTCTGGGGGGAGCGGAACAATCCCATCAAATTCATAACACACCGTTCCTTTCCACTTCGTCCGTTTACGGCTATTATACCAAATCCCAGCCCCAAAGGCAAGCAAAAGAGGGCCCAGCCGAGACGGCCGGGCTCTAACATTCGCCTGCGGGCCAAAAGGGCGTTTAGGCCCTTCCGCCTTTGTGCGCTGAAACGATCAGCATCATGGGGCGGCGCAACTCGTCCTTCATGCCGGGCAGGTCCATCATGCTCCGCGGGGGCTGGGGCTCCCGCACATGGTCCAGGGTGAAGCCTGCTTCCAGCAGGCCGTCCAGGTAGGTGGTGAGGGTGTGGTGGTATTTTGTCACGGGCTCCCCCAAAAATACCGCCTGGCGCTTCCCCTCGCAGAAGTAGCTGTCCACCGGGAAATGCTGAATGCTGCCGTCCGGGCCGTAGTACCAGTCCTGGGGGCCCTGGGCCGTAAAGACTGGGTGCTCCGCCGTGAACACGAAGGCGCCCCCGGCCGCGAGCCACCGGAATACCTTGCGGTAGACGCCGAAAAGGTCCTCGATGTAATGGAGCGCTAAAGAGCTCAGCACAACGTCAAAGCTCTCCGGCGGAAAGTCCGCCTGCTCTATGGGCAGAAGCCGGTACTCCACACAGCCCCGGGGGTTTTTCTCCCGGGCGGCCTCCAGCATCCGCCGGGAGGCATCCGTGCCCAGCACCGAGGCCGCGCCGTGGTCAGCGGCCCAGGCGCAGTGCCAGCCGTACCCGCAGCCCAGGTCCAGCACGCGCTTTCCCGTGAAGTCCGGTAGCAGGGCCCGAAGGGTCTCCCACTCCCCCGCGCCGGAGAGGCCTTTTTGAGATCGGGGCATCCCGCCGTATTTTTCAAAGAAAGCAGGGTCGTCGTATTTGTTTTCCATAGTGTCTTTCCCTCTGTTATTTTACAGCCTTCAGCTCCGCGATATCCGCCGCGTGGGTCCGCACGGCGGACTTCAGTATTCCCACGTCCTCCTTTACGGCCGTAAGGTCCTCCTGCCTCGCCATGTTCCGCACGATGCCCGCCTGTCCCTCGGCCAGCAGCTGCAGCCGCGGCAGCACCACATTCTCCTGGGTCGCGGCCACCCGGGTGAGTGTCTCATCCATGGTGTCCATGCGGGTCTCAAACCCATCCATGCGGGTCTCCATCCGGTCCATGCGGGTCTCCATTCGGTCCATGCGGGCTTCCATCCCATCCATGCGGGTCTCCATTCGGTCCATGTGGGCTTCTATGCGGTCCATACGGTCTTCCATGGAATTCATCTGCCCCTGCATGTTTTGGAGCTGCCCCTGGACATTTTCAAGTATGCTCAGGATCTTTTCTTCGTTCTGCACAATACCGCCTCCTTTTCCCTTAGAACCTGACGCGCTCTCCCACGTAAGCCTCCAGGGCGGAGACGGGGATGCGCTCCTGCTGCATGGTGTCCCGGTCGCGGACAGTGACGCAGCCGTCGTTTTCCGTCTCGAAGTCCACGGTGACGCACAGGGGCGTGCCGATCTCGTCCTCCCGGCGGTAGCGCTTGCCGATGGAGCCGGTCTCGTCGAAGTCGGTCATGAAGGATTTGCTCAGGCGCTGGTAGATTTCCCGGGCCTTCTCGGAGAGCTTTTTGGAAAGGGGCAGCACGGCGGCCTTATAGGGGGCCATGGCCGGGTGCAGGTGCAGCACCACCCGGCTGTCGTTTTTGGCCTCGTCCAGCATCTCCACGTCGTAGGCCTCGCAGAGGAGGGCCAGCACGGTGCGGTCCAGGCCGTAGGTGGATTCGATGATATAGGGGATAAACTTCTCGTTTGTCTCGGGGTCCAGGTAGTCCATCTTCTGGCCGCTGTACTCCTGGTGGCGGGAAAGGTCGAAATCCGTGCGGTTGTGGGTGCCGTTTATTTCCCCCCAGCCGAAGGGGAACAGGTACTCGATGTCGCAGGCGGCCCGGGCGTAGTGGGCCAGCTTCTCGTGGTCGTGGAAGCGCAGGGTGTTTTCCGGCAGGCCTAAATCCATGAAGAACTTCTTGCCATACTCCTTAAAGTGCTCGTAGAGATCCCCGTCCATGCCCTCCTTGCAGAAGGTCTGGAACTCCATCTGCTCGAACTCGATGGTGCGGAAGGTGAAGTTGCCCGGGGTGATCTCGTTGCGGAAGGCCTTGCCGATCTGCCCGATGGAGAAGGGGAGCTTCGCCCGCATGGTGCGCTGGACGTTTAAGAAGTTCACATACTCGCCCTGGGCGTTTTCCGGGCGCAGGTAGATGACGCTCTTGCTGCTCTCGGTGACGCCCCGGTAGGTCTGGAACATCAGGTTAAACTCCCGGATGTCCGTGAAATTGTGCTTGCCGCAGTGGGGGCAGGGGATGTGATGGTCTTTGATATACTGGAACATCTCCTCTTTTTTCATGCCGTCGGCGTGGGCCTCGGGGTCGAAGTCATCGATGAGGTTGTCGGCCCGGTGGCGCATCTTGCACTCCTTGCAGTCCAGAAGGGGGTCGGAGAAGGACTGCACGTGGCCGCTTGCCTCCCACACCCGGGGGTGCATGAGGATGTCCGCGTCGATCTCGAAGCTGTTTTCCCGCTCCTGTATAAAGCGCTTGCGCCAGGCGTCCTTCACGTTGTTTTTAAGCCGCGCGCCCAGGGGGCCATAGTCCCAGGTGTTGGCAAGCCCGCCGTAGATCTCGCTGCCCGGGAAAATAAAGCCCCGGTTCTTGCACAGGCCGGTGATCATATCCATAGTCTTTTCCGATGCGTTCATTAAAAGCGCCTACCTCTCTCAAAACAAAAATAATTCCAATCCTTCTGGCATTATACCAAACTGGGAAGGAGTTTGCAAGTTGACAACGAGGAAAAAATGGTCTATAATAAAAACAGAAAAAAAGAGCCTGCCGATAGACGGCTGGCCAAAGTTATACGTATACTTGAATCAAGTAGCCGCAACCTTGCCCGGGGCGGCTACTTTTTTGTGTCCTTCAAAGCCGCCACTACAAGAGCCAGCAGCATGATAACCAGCGATAACAGCTCGAAGTCACTCATAAGTACGACCTCCTTTCCACAGATTCCCGAAAACCGGGTTTCTATGCAAGCAGAGGTTCCAGACCCTCTGGGGAAGGCCAGCCGCCTACCACTATGGCAGACTCCCGCACAAAACTGTGCGCCTTTATCATACCAGCATTTGGGGCAGGATGCAACACCCCAAAAAATTTTAATGGGCGAAAGGGCTTTGCCGCATTGTATTTTGCCGGCGGGTGTGGTAAAATAGGAAAATTTATGTCCAGAGCAAGAGATAAAGATAAGCGATTGATATAAGGATGTGTTACTTGTGATACAGGGTTATCAGTTCAAAAACGCCGTGGTCTCCGGCTCCAACAACATTGCGAAGTACAAAAAGCAAGTCAACGACCTGAATATATTCCCCGTGCCGGACGGGGACACGGGCACGAATATGTCCATGACGGCGGGTGCCGCCGCGGACAGCGTGAAGGACCTGCCTGAGGAAACTGCCGTGGGGGAGGCGGCCAAGAAGACGGCCTCTACCATGCTGCGAAACGCCCGGGGCAACTCCGGCGTCATATTGTCCCTGCTTTTCAGGGGCCTCTCCAAGGGCCTGGAGGGCCTGACGGAAGCCGGGGCCGAGGACCTGGTGCGGGCCCTGGAGCTGGGCGTGGAGGAAGCCTACAAGGCCGTCATGAAGCCCACAGAGGGCACCATGCTCACCGTGGCCCGGGTGGCGGCGGAAAAGGGCCGGGAGGCCCTGGAAAACGGCTGCGAGGACCCGGTGCAGGTGTGGGACGCCGTGTGCATGGGCGCGGCCCAGGCGCTGGAAGAGACCCCGGAGCTTCTGCCGGTTCTAAAGCGGGCCGGGGTGGTGGACGCCGGCGGCCAGGGCGTGTGCCTTATTTTCGAGGGGATGCTCAGCGTCTTCAAGAGCGGCATCATCATCGAGTCCGGGCTCTCCCCGGAGGAGAAGGCCCAGGAGACCGCCGAGTTCTTTAGGAACGTGGCGGCGGAATTTGACAGCGAGATAAACTTTACCTACTGCACAGAGTTCATCGTGGGCCGGGACCCGGAGATCCAGAAGGACCCCCTGGACCTGCGCCTGTTCTTAGAGACCATCGGCGACTGCGTGGTGGTGGTGGACGACGAGGAGATCATAAAGACCCACGTGCACACCGAGAACCCCGGCAACGCCCTGCAGGCGGCGCTGCAGTACGGGCAGCTCTTGACGGTGAAGATAGAGAACATGAAGGAGCAGCACCGCAAGGCCGCCGAAGAAAACGAGGCCCAGAAGGCTGCGGCCGCCCCCCAGCAGCCCGCTCCCCAGCCCGCCCTCGCTCCCCAGGAGCCCGTGGAGGAAATGGGCTTTATCTCCGTGGCGGCAGGCGAGGGGCTCAGGAGCCTCTTCACGGATTTGGGCTGCGCCGTAGTGGTAAGCGGCGGGCAGACCATGAACCCCAGCACCGACGACCTCTTGCAGGCGGTGCTGGCCACCCCGGCCAAAAAGGTCTTCATCCTGCCCAACAACAAGAACATCATCATGGCCGCCGAGCAGGTCATACCCCTCGCCACAGACCGGGAGGTAGTGGTGCTGCCCACCCGCACCATCCCCCAGGGCATCTCGGCCATGCTGGCCTTTGACCCTGACAGCGAGCCCGAGGAGAACCGCCAGCAGATGCTGGAGGCCGCCTCTCACGTGGACACGGGCCTTGTGACCTTTGCGGCCCGGGATTCGGAGTTCGGCAGCTCCACCATCCGGCAGGGGGACATTCTGGGCCTTAAAAACGGCAAGCTCAGCTACATCGAAAAGGACCCCGTCAGCGCCTGCGTGCGGGTGGCAAGGTCCCTTGCCAGAAGGCACCCGGACACCTCCTTCATCACCCTGGTGTACGGCGAGGGCATCACCGCCCAGCAGGCGGAAGAGGCAAAGCGCCTTCTCTCCGCCAAAGTCAGCGCCGACGTGGAGATCACCCTGGTAGAGGGCGGGCAGCCGGTCTATTACTTCATCATTTCGGTGGAATAAGCGTTTTCTATGGAAATCGAAGCTCTCAAGGGTGTAGGCCCCAAAAAGGGCTTTTGCGCCTTTACCCCCGGGCCTATGAGGACTGGGGGTCTTTTGGGCCCATCGCCCAGACGGTGCTGGGGGAACCGGCCACCGTGCGGGGGAAGGTGCTCTATAAGCCCGTCATGACCCGGGTGCGGGGGGGCATGACCCTCTATAAGACCGCTGTAACCGACGGGGTGGACGACCTCTCCCTGACCTTCTTCAACAACCGCTACATCCCCAATCTCTTGAAGGAGGGGGGCGTGTACGTGTTCCGGGGGCGGGTCACGGGCACCTTCCTGCGGCGGGAGATGCTCTCCCCGGAGTTTGTGCCCCAGGGGAAGGAGAAAGCCATCGTGCCCGTGTACCCGGCCACCCAGGGGCTCACGAGCCGCATGATCTGCAAGGACATGGAGCGGGCCCTCTGCTTTCTGCCCGCCCTTACAGACCCCCTGCCCCAGGCCCTGCGGGAGAAGTACGGCCTTATAGAGCTCTCGGAGGCCATAAAGGCCATCCACTTCCCCCCGTCCATGGAGGAGCTGGCAAAGGCCAAGACCCGGCTGGTGTTCGAGGAGTTTTTGGTGCTGCAGCTGGGGCTTATGCAGATAAAAAGCGGCCGGGCCCAGCAGAACCCCCACCCCGTGCCCCCGGGCTTCCCGGAGGGCTTCGCGGGGCTTCTGCCCTTCTCCCTGACAAGGGCCCAGAGGCGGGCCATTACAGAAGCCATAGGTGACATGGCGGGCTCCGCCCCCATGAACCGCCTGATACAGGGGGACGTGGGCAGCGGCAAGACCGCCGTGGCCGCGGCCCTGTGCTGGGCGGCGGTGAAGGCCGGGTATCAGGCGGCGCTGATGGCCCCCACGGAGATACTGGCGGTGCAGCACTTTGAGTCCTTGTCGAAGCTTCTGGGCCCGGCGGGGGTGCGGTGCGCGCTGTTTACGGGCTCTATGCCCGCGGCCCCCAGGCGGCGGCAGCAGGAGGCCCTGGCTTTGGGGGAGATCGGCCTTGCCATCGGCACCCACGCCCTTCTCAGCGAGAAGGTGTCCTTTCACGACCTGGGCCTTGTCATCACCGACGAGCAGCACCGGTTCGGGGTGAACCAGCGCTCGGCCCTCAAGGAGAAGGGGGCCTCCCCCCACCTGCTGGTCATGAGCGCCACGCCCATCCCCCGCACCCTGGCCCTGATGGTCTACGGGGACCTGGACATCTCTGTTTTGGACGAGCTGCCCCCGGGCCGGCAGGAGGTGCGCACCTATCTCATCGAATCGGGAAAGCGCCAGCGG
>CANRZD010000004.1 GCA_947644325.1 uncultured Clostridia bacterium | reverse complement strand
CCTTGCCGTGGCGGGCCTCATCGCGGGCCATCTCATGGACGGTGTCGTGGATGGCGTCGAGATTCAGCTCCTTGGCCTTCTTGGCGATGGCCATCTTGCCGGCGGTGGCGCCGTTCTCGGCCTCGACGCGCATCTCCAGGTTCTTCTTGGTGGAGTCGGTGACCACCTCGCCCAGCAGCTCGGCGAACTTGGCGGCGTGCTCGGCCTCCTCATAGGCGGCCTTCTCCCAGTACAGGCCGATCTCGGGGTAGCCCTCGCGATGGGCCACGCGGGCCATGGCCAGGTACATGCCAACCTCTGTGCACTCGCCCTGGAAGTTCTCCCGCAGCCCCTGCAGGATCTCCTCGTCCACGCCCTTGGCGACGCCCACCACGTGCTCGGCGGCCCAGGTCATCTCGGCGGCCTGCTCGGTGAACTTCTCAGCGGCGGCGCCGCAGACGGGGCACTTCTCGGGGGCGCTGTCGCCCTCGTGCACATAGCCGCAGATCTGGCACACAAACTTCTTCATGATGAAATTCCTCCTGTTTTTTAAGAGATTTATAAAAAGCTTATTCGCTTTTTTGCTGTTTTGCGCACTCCGGGCACAGTCCATAAAAGTGTACGCTGGCGCCCTCAATTTTACACCCGCTGGCGTTGGAAAGTTCTTCCAGCACCTTTGGCCCCATGACATCTCCGAACACATCCACCACGCCGCCGCAGCCCGCGCACACCAGGTGGTGGTGGGGCTCCGTGCGGGCGTCGAACCGCTCGTACCCAGCAACGACCCCCAGGCTCACGGCCTGGCCCGTCTCGCAGAAATAGTGCAGGTTCCGGTACACGGTGCCAAGGCTCAGGTCCGGGAACCGGGGCTTGAGCTGTCCGTAGACCCAGTCGGCCGTGGGGTGGCAGGCCGTGCCCCGCAGGGCCTCCAGAATCGCCGCGCGCTTGCGGCTGAAATGCTCTTTGCGCTCCATCCCTCTCCCTGCCTTTCGAGAGCTATTATAGCACAGGTTTTTCCATTTGTAAAGTAAGAATCGTTCTTATTTTTGAAAAATTTTCCGGCTGCCCCCTCCCCGGCGGATTTCTCCTTGCGGCTTTTCCCAAATTGTATTATAATAGAAGCCAGAAGAACGCAAAAAGGAGAAAAACCATGCTGATCGATTTATTTCAAAGCCTGGCCCACGGCGACGGAGTAGACTGGCTCGGTATACTGGCCCAGGTGCTTTCGGTGGCCTTTATCCTGCTGTGCATTTTGCCTCTGCACGAGTTCGCCCACGGCTGGGTGGCCTATAAGCTGGGGGACCCCACCGCCAAGAACGCCGGGCGCCTGACCATAAACCCCATCCGCAGCCTGGACCCGGCGGGGGCCCTGGGCATCCTGCTCTTTGGCTTCGGCTGGGCAAAGCCCGTGCCCGTAGACCCCCGGTACTTCAAAAACCCCAAGCGCGGCATGGCCGTCACGGCCTTAGCCGGGCCTGTTTCCAACCTGCTGGCGGCGCTTCTGGGGGCCTTCGTGGTGCTGTGGACAGGGACCATGGGCAGGGGCCCCGTGGCCTATTTCCTGTTCCAGGCGGCCTATTATTATGTGATGGTGAACATCTCCCTGGCGGTCTTCAACCTCCTGCCCATCCCGCCCCTGGACGGCTCCCGCATCGTGGGGATGTTTTTAAGCGACAAGGCCCTGGCGGCCTACTACCAGCGGCAGCAGATGTGGATGGTGTTGCTGATGGTGCTGCTCTATTCGGGCAAGCTCTCGGGGCCCCTGTACGCCGTGCAGGAGTTTGTGGCCCGGGGCCTCTTTGCCATAGCCCGGTGGCCCTTCGGGCTCTTGGGGGTCTTGTGACATGGAAAAGCTGCAGTACCGTTTAGAGGGCTTCGAGGGGCCTTTGGACCTTCTCCTTCTGCTCATCTCCAAAAACAAGATCGACATCTACGACATCCCCATCGCGGAGCTTTTGGAGCAGTACATGGAGCAGATCGAGCTGATGCGGGAGGAAAATTTAGACGTGGCCAGCGAGTTTCTGGAGATGGCGGCGCGCCTTGTGCACATCAAAACCGTGTCGCTCCTGCCGAAGCCCCAGGAGGAGGAAGACCCAAGGCTTGAGCTTACAGGCCAGCTTTTGGAGTATCAGCAGTGCAAGGCCGCGGCCCAGGGCCTGGGGGAGCGGCTGAGCTTTGACAGCATCGCCCGCCCGCCCCAGCCCCTGCCGGCGGACGAGCTCTATAAACGCGTACACAGCCCCCGGGAGCTGCTGCAGGCCCTGCAGGCGGCCTGGGGTAAGGGGAGAAGCCTTCTGCCGCCCAAGCCCGAGAACTTTTCGGCCCTTGTGTCCCGGAGAATCGTTTCGGTGGCGTCCCAGGCGGTGTTCATACTCAGAAGGCTGTGGAAGGGCCAGCGGGTCACCTACCGGGGGCTCTTCGCGGGCAAGGGCGACCGCAGCGAGCGGGTGGCGTTGTTTCTGGCGGTGCTGGAGCTCATCAAGAGCCGCCGCATCCGCATAGAGGGGGACCGGGAGGACAGCCCGGTGCGCCTTCTGCGGGAAAGAAAGCAGGGAGGGGAAGAAACCTGAACCAAGCGGAATTATTTGGAAAAATAGAGGCCATCCTCTTTGCGGGGGGAGAGGCCGTGGAGCTTTCGCGCATAGCCCAGGTGCTGGGGGTGCGCACCTATGTCATAGAGGAAGCGGTGCAGAAGCTGCAGGAAAAGTACAACACAGCGGAAAGCGGCATCCACCTGCTGTTTCTGGGGGAGAGCGCCCAGTTTGTCTCGAACCCCGCCTTTATTGAGCCCGTGCGGGGCGTGCTGGACCTAAAGCGCAACACGCCCCTTTCCCAGGCGGCCCTGGAGGTGCTGGCAGTAGTAGCCTATAACCAGCCGGTCACAAAGGCCTTTGTAGAGCAGGTGCGGGGCGTAGACTGCTCGGGGGTCATAGGGAGCCTCATGCAGAAGGGCCTTCTGGAGGAGCGGGGCCGCCTGGAACTGCCGGGGCGGCCGCTGCTTTACGGCACCACAGAAAATTTCCTGCGGTGCTTCCAGCTGCGGTCCATCGACGAGCTGCCGCCGCCGGAGCGCGAGGGGGACGAGGAGGAGGAGCCCGGCCCGGAGGACCCGGAGCAGCTTTCGTTATAAAGGGGGAAGGAGGGAGAGCCGGTGGCAGTACTGTACATTCTGGGGGGGCTTCTGCTGTTTTTGTTCCTGCTGACGCTGCTGCCTGTGCGCATTGAAGTGGCGTTTCGGGAGGAGTTCGCCCTGACCCTTGGCTACGGCCCCTTGCGCTTTCCCATCCCCCTGGGCGAAGAGGAGGAGGAGTCGGACGAAACGTCCCCGGACTCCCCAAGAAAGGAGAAAAGGGGCCTCAGCCAGATTAAGATGGCCCTGCGGCGCAAAGGGTTCTGGGGCTTTTTGCAGACCTTGGCCGATTTCATCGGGGCGACCGCCAAAGCTACCGGGCGGCTCATAGGGCACCTCAAGCTCAAGCATTTTGACTTGTACCTGTGCCTTGGGGGCGCCTATGACGCGGCCCAGGCGGCTGTGTTGTACGGACAGGTAAGCGCCGGGGTCTACGGGGGCTGCGGGGTGTTGTTTACCCTATTGCCCTGCCGGAAAAAGGGCGTCACCGTAGACCTGGACTACAGCGCCGCCGAAAATAAGGTAGATTTCGAGGGCACGATGTCGGTCCGGCCTTTGTTTGTCTTGACGGCGGGGCTGAAGATTTTGTGGGCCGGGGTGCCTGTGATCAAATTATTCATGCGAAAGAAAGGAACGTGAGCGTATGAACGACGAGAAAGTAAACCGCCTCATGGGCGTTACCATGGACAAGATCAAGGAGATGGTAGACGCGGACACGGTCATCGGCTCGCCGGTGACCACCCCGGACGGCACCATTATCCTGCCCATTTCCCGCATCAGCTACGGCTTTGCCTCCGGCGGGTCCGACCTGCCCTCCAAGGCCCAGCCCAGTAGCGGGCTCTTTGCCGGGGGCGGCGGGGCCGGCATCACCGTGAGCCCCGTGGCCTTTTTGTCCATCTCGGGCGGGAACGTGCGCATTTTGCAGATAGAGCCCTACTTCAGCCCCGTGGACCGGGCCCTGGAGAAGGTGCCCCAGGTCATCGACCAGCTCACGGCGCTCTTTAAGAAAAAGCCCGAGGAGCAGCCGGAGGAGCCCGCCGGGGATACGGAAGAAAAGGCTTGACTGCATAGTCTTCCCCCCGCCCGCATAGGATGCTAGTGAATATGCACACGGGAGGACAGCGCGGTGAGCAAAAGGAAAAGAACAGGCAGGCGGCTGCTTTGGGCGGCAATGGCGGTTTTGCTTTTGCCCTGGTTTTCTGTGCCCGCGGGGGCCCAGGGGCCCGGGGTGTCGGCGGAAAGCGCGGTGCTCGTCTCGGCCCAGAGCGGGGCGGTGCTCTATGAAAAAAACGCCTGGGAGCGCCGGGCCATGGCCAGCACCACCAAGATCATGACGGCCCTGCTGGCCCTGGAGGAAGTGGAGCGCAGCGGGGACCCGGCGGTGGACGTGACCCAGGAGATGGTGGCGGTAGAGGGCTCCTCCATGGGCCTCAGAGCCGGGGACCGGCTGCGGCTTTCCGAGCTTGCGGCGGGGATGATGCTGGCCTCCGGCAACGACGGGGCCAACGCCATCGCCCTGTTTTTAGCGGGCTCCCAGGAGGGCTTTGCCCAGAGGATGAATGAGCGGGCCCGGGAGATCGGCATGAACGACACGAATTTCGTGACGCCCTCGGGGCTGGACGACGAGATGCACTTCTCCACGGCTTACGACATGGCTTTGCTTACCCGGGAGGCCCTGGCAAACGAGGGGTTCGCGGAGATCGCCGGGAGCTTCACCCGGCAGGTGGAATTCATCGAACCGGAAGGGAAGGTGCCCTACACCAACCACAACAAGCTCCTGCAGCAGTACGAGGGCTGCGTGGGGGTGAAGACGGGCTTTACCAAAAAGGCCGGGCGGTGCCTGGTGTCGGCGGCAACAAGGGAGGGCGTGACCCTCATCGCCGTGACCCTTAACGCCCCCGACGACTGGAACGACCACACGGCCCTCTTAGACTACGGCTTCTCCACCCTGCGGCTCGTGGCCTTTAATGGGGCCCAGGTGCGGGGCCGCGTGCCTTTAGTGGGGGGAGAAGCCCAGTCCGTCCCCGTGCAGGGGCAGGGGGGCGGCGTGGCCTCTTTCCTGGGGGCGGACGTGGAGAAGATAGAGCGGGAAGTTCAGCTGCCCCGGTTCCTCTACGCCCCGGTGCGGGCCGGGGAGACAGTGGGCCGGGTGCGGTATGTGATCGGGGAGCGGGAAGTGTACAGTGTGCCCATCGTGGCCGGGGAGGACGCCCCCAGGGGGGAGCCCGCGCCTCCCGGCCTCTGGCAGCGGATACGGGAATGGATCAGGGCCCATGGGCCCGGAAGGGACTGAAAATGGCGGAAAAGGTCAGGATACAGAAGATATTGGCCCAGCGGGGGGTGTGCTCCCGCAGGAAAGCCGAGGAGATGATCGCGGCGGGCCGCGTCACCGTAAACGGCAGGCCCACCCGCCTGGGGGACGGGGCCGTGCCCGCGAAGGACGTGATCGCCGTGGACGGGGAGCGCCTGCCCCGGGAGAAGGAGGGGCGGGTGTACCTGGCCCTGCACAAGCCCCGGGGCTTTGTGACCACCATGGCCGACGAGCGGGGCCGCCGGTGCGTGGCGGAGCTTGTGGAGGGCGTGGGGGCCCGGGTGTACCCGGTGGGGAGGCTGGACAAGGACTCGGAGGGCCTTCTGCTGCTGACAAACGACGGGGAGTTTGCGAACCTCTGCGCCCACCCCAGCGGCCACGTGGCCAAGACCTACCGGGTCACCCTGCGCCCGGGCGTCACCGAAGAGCAGCTGGCGCGCCTGAGCACGGGCATCGAGCTGGACGGCAGGATGACCGCCCCGGCCAAAGTAAAGGTGCTGGAGGAGCAGCGGGGCCGGGCGGTCATAGAGATGGTGCTGTACGAGGGCCGCAACCGGGAGATACGGCGCATGTGCGAGGCTTTGGGGCTGGAGGTGGCCCGGCTCAGGCGCACCGCCATGGGCCCCGTGCGCCTGGGTATGCTGCAGCAGGGCCGGTACCGGGAGCTGACCCACGAAGAAGTGCAGGGCCTTCTGGCCGAAGCGAAAAAGGGAGGAAAGCGCAGATGATAGAGATATTGCCTATGGAGGACAGGGAGAGGGAAAAGGAGCGGCTTTCGGGCCTTGATTTGGGCGGCGGCGCACCCCGGGTCTTATGCATGAAGGACCGGGGGGAGGAGCTGGGCTTCGCGGCGGTGGAGCTACGGGGGGAGACCCTGCGTATATTGAAGCTGGAAGCGGCGGGATACGACCCCGGGGAGAAGCCCCAGGGGGAGCAGGTGTTTATCCTGGACACGCTGCTGCGCTCGGCGGCCTCTTACGGGGAGACCTTCGGGGCGCAGGCCATAGAAACGGCCTTCCCGGATTTCTTCGGGTTCTTTAAGGCCAGGGGCTTTGAGATGGACGGGGAGCACGCCTTCGGGCCCATGAGCCTTATCGTCAAATACGAATAGCGGGAAAAACGCCAGCGGCTGCCTGTGTGGGGGCCGCTTTTTTATGAAGAATCTATGAAAGTAGGCAAAAGCGGTTGCATTGAAAGGGGGAAAATGGTAAAATCTTAAAGGTAGTTTATCATGGCGGGCTGTGCCCCGCCGGAAGAAAAATAAAGACGGCGTGGGCTGTTTAAGACAGGGTTGGTTTTGGGATGCTGAAAAGTATGACGGGCTACGGGCGCAATGAGGACATCGTCAGCGGGCGGCACATTGTGTTCGAGGTAAAGAGCGTGAACCATAAGTATTTCGAGTGCAGCGCCCGCATCACCCGGGGCTGCCTCTTCCTGGAGGAGCGCCTGAAGGCGTACCTGCAGGAGAAGGTGTCCAGGGGGAAGTTCGACGTGTTCCTGCAGGTGGAGAACGTGGAGGGCGCGGGCGCCATCGTGGAAGTAAACCACGCCCTGGCCGGGGCCTACTATGAGGCTTTGCGGGAGGTAAAGGAGCGCTACGAGCTCCCGGGCCAGGTAGATTTGGCGCTTCTTTCCCGGTACTCGGACATCTTCTCTGTGCGCAAGGCCCCGGAGGACGAGGAGGCCCTGTGGCAGGCGGTGCGCATGGTGGCGGAGCCGGCGGTCTCCTCCCTCTTGCAGATGCGGGAAACGGAGGGGAAGCGGCTGGAGCAGGACATCCGGGAAAAGGCCGGGGTGATACTGGGCCTTCTGGAAGAGATCGAAAAGCGCAGCCCCGAGACGGTGCGCCTTTATCAGGAGCGCCTGCAGGGGCGCATCCAGGAGCTTCTGGGGGACAGCCGCTTTGACGAGCAGCGGGTGCTCACGGAAGTGGCGGTCTTTGCCGATAAAGTGGCCATAGACGAGGAGACCGTGCGCATGCGCAGCCACTTCGGCCAGCTGGAGGGCCTTTTGGCGGCCCAGGGCCCCACCGGGCGGAAGATCGACTTCCTGGTGCAGGAGATGAACCGGGAGGTAAACACCATCGGCTCCAAGTCCGTGAACCCGGAGATCGCGCACTTGGTAGTGGATATCAAGTCGGAGATAGAGAAGATACGGGAACAGGTGCAGAACGTGGAGTGACCGGAGGGAGGGCCCATGAAGCTTATCAATATCGGCTTTGGCAACATGGTCTCGGCCGAGCGGGTGGTGGCGGTGGTCAGCCCCGAGTCGGCCCCCATCAAGCGCATGGTGCAGGAGGCCAAGGAGAACCGGGACGCCATCGACGCCACCTTCGGGCGGCGCACAAAGGCCGTGCTCATTCTGGACACGGGGGCCCTGGTGCTGTCGGCGCTTCTGCCGGAGACCATCAGCTCCCGCTTCGGCGGCAGGGACGATGGGCCCGCCCCGGAGGAAGAATCGTAAAAAGGCAGGAGGAAGGACAGGATGGAAGGAAAACAGAGAGGGCTGCTCCTGGTGCTGTCGGCCCCTTCGGGGGGTGGCAAGGGCACGGTGATGAAGGAGCTTCTGGCCCAGGAGGAGAACCTGCGGCTTTCCGTATCGGCCACCACCCGGGCCCCCCGGCCCGGGGAGGTCCACGGGGAGCAGTACTATTTTGTGAGCCGGGAGGAATTCGAGGACATGATTGCCGGGGGCCGGATGCTGGAGCACGCCCAGTATGTGGGCAATTACTACGGCACGCCCCGGGCCCCGGTGGAAAAGTGGCTCACGGAAGGCCGGGACGTGGTGTTGGAGATAGAGGTGCAGGGGGGCAAGCAAATTAAATCCCTGTGCCCGGACTGCGTGTCCGTCTTCATCCTGCCGCCCTCTATGGAGGTGCTGGAAAAGCGCCTGCGGGGCCGGGGCACCGAAGAGGACGCCCTGGTGCGAAAGCGCCTGGAGACGGCCAGGGGCGAGATACCCCACGCCGCAGAATACGACTATATTGTGTATAACGACCGCCTGGAGGACGCCGTGGAGGACATACAGGCCATACTGCGGGCGGAAAAGAGGAAATACAGCAGAAACCGCGACTTTACAGAAAGGATGAACGCCCATGCTTAAACCCAGCGCCAACATCATCACCACCCCCCACACCAGCGCCTATTCCCTGGTGATTGCCGTGGCCAAGCGGGCCCGGGAGATCGCCGAGAAGGCCGACCGGGACGGGACCATGCTCTCGGATAAGCCGGTGGACCTGGCCGTGCAGGACTTCGTGCAGGATAAGTACCATATCATCGAGCCCGACAGCTTCGAGGAATGAGCCTTCTTCTGCAGGTGGCGGTGGAAAAGGCCGCCTACCACTTTGACAGGCTCTACACCTACACCGCCCCAGAGGCCCTTTCGGAGAGCGCCGTGCCCGGGGCCCGGGTGCTGGTGCCCTTCGGCACGGGCAGCGGCCGGCGGGTGGGGATGATCTTCGCTATAGGCGGGGAGGAGGCGGAGGGCTTAAAGCCCATTGACCGGGTGCTTGACAAGGAGCCGCTTTTGTCCCCGGAGCTTTTGGAGCTGGCCCTTTGGCTCAAGGAGCGCACCTTCTGCACGCTTTTTGAGGCGGTGAAGCTCATGATACCTGCGGGGCTGCAGATGCGTCTGCAAAACAGCTACGTGCTGGCCCCGGATTTCAAGGACTTTGACCGGGAACTTTACACGGACCTTTCCTGGCAGGTGCTGCAGGCGGTGCAGAAGGCGGGCCGGGCGGTGGCCTTCGAGAAGCTGCAGAAGGACTTCGGCATCACCGAAAGCTGCCCGGATTTTAAGGCCCTGCTGGACAAAGGGGCCCTGTGCCGGGTGAACCTTGCCATGAGCCGCATGAAGGATAACGTTGCCAAAATGGTGCGGCTCATCCCGGACTTTGGGGGGAAGCTGACGCCCCGCCAGCGGGATGTGTACCGGGTGCTGGAGGACGTGGGGGAGGCTTCGGTTAAGGAGCTGTGCTACTTCACGGGGGCTTCCCCCGCCGTGGTAAAGGCCCTGGCCCAGAAGGGCGCCGCGGAGGTCTTCGAGTATGAAGTCTACCGGCGGCCCCAGCCCCCCGGGGAGGAGCCCCCGCCCCCGCCGGAGGAACTCTCCCAGGGCCAGCAGAAGGCCCTTTCGGGGCTTCTGACGGCCTACCGGCAGGGGCAGAGGTGCGCCCTGCTCTACGGCGTCACCGGCAGCGGCAAGACCGCCGTGTACCTGGAGCTCATCCGCCAGGTGGTAAAGGAGGGCCGGGGGGCCATCGTGCTGGTGCCGGAAATCTCCCTGACAGCCCAGGCCCTGGGGAAGCTCAGGGGGCATTTCGGCGGGCAGGCGGCCCTTCTGCACAGCGGCCTCTCCCTGGGGGAGCGCATGGACGAATGGAAGCGCATCCGCCGGGGGGAGGCCCGGGTGGTGGTGGGCACCCGGTCGGCGGTGTTCGCGCCGGTAAAGGACCTGGGGCTCATCGTCGTGGACGAGGAGCAGGAGCCGGCCTATAAGTCGGAGGCCTCCCCCCGTTTTGACGCCCGGGAGGTGGCCCGCTGCCGCTGCGGGCAGAACCACGGGCTCTGCCTGCTGGCCTCGGCCACCCCTTCGGTAGAGGCCTGCTACCTGGCTAGACGCGGCAGGTACGGCTTCTTTGCACTGGACGGCCGCTTCGGGGCGGCGCGGATACCGAAGGTGGAGCTGGTGGACATGAACGGGGAGGCCCTGCCCGGGGCCGATACGGCCATCGGGCCCACTTTGGCGGGGGCTTTGCGGGAGAATTTTGAAGCGGGCAGGCAGTCCATCGTGCTCTTAAACCGCCGGGGGTATCACACCTTCGTGTCCTGCCCCTCCTGCCACGAGGTGATAAAGTGCCCCCACTGCAGCATCTCCCTTACCTTCCACAGCGCCAACGGCCGTCTCATGTGCCACTACTGCGGGTACTCCGTGCCCATGCCCCGGGCCTGCCCCTCCTGCGGCAAGGAGGGCCTGCGTTACGGGGGCTCGGGCACCCAGAGGGCGGAGGAACAGCTGGCGGGCTTGCTGCCAGAGGCCCGCATCCTGCGGTTGGACACGGACACCGTGGCCGCCCGCTACGCCCAGGAGCGCCGTTTGGAGGAGTTTGCCCGGGGGGACTACCAGGTGATGGTGGGCACCCAGATGGTGGCAAAGGGCCTGGACTTTGAGAACGTGACCCTGGTAGGGGTGCTCTCGGCCGACCAGTCTTTATACAGCGACGACTTTCGCAGCGCCGAGCGCACCTTTGACCTTTTGACCCAGGTGGTGGGCCGGGCGGGCCGGGGCAAGTACCCGGGCCGGGCCATCGTGCAGACGTACATGCCGGAAAACCCCGTTCTGCACCTTGCCAAAGAGCAGGACTATTTCGGCTTTCTCAGGCGGGAGCTCCTCTACCGCAAGGCCCTTCTCTACCCGCCCTTTTCCGACTTGCTGGTCATAGGCTTTGTGGGGGAGCGGGAGGACCTGACGCGGGAGGCCGCCGGGCGTTTCCTTAAGCTTTTCACAGAGCTTGCGGCCAAAGAATACCCCGCCCTGCCCCTGCGGGTGCTGCGGCCCTCCCCGGCGGCGGTGGCACGGGTGGGGGGCCGGTACCGGTACAAGGTCATCGTAAAGTGCCGCCAGAGCCCCGGCCTCAGGGAGCTCACCGCCCGGGCCCTTACGGCCTTCGGGGGGCTGCGGGAATTCCGCGCCGTATCCCTTTGCCCCGACCCGGACCCCACCGCCATCCTGTAGAAGAACCCATCATAGAAAGGACAGAAGACCCCATGGCAATCCGAAACATCGTGACAGAAGAAGACGAGATACTCACAAAGCCCTGCCGCAAGGTAGAGCGCTTCGACGCCCGGCTCCACACGCTCATCGACGACATGAAGGAGACCCTGAAGGCCGCCGAGGGCGCGGGCCTGGCGGCGCCCCAGGTGGGCGTGCTGCGGCAGATCTGCATTATCGACGCCGTAGAGGGGGAGGAGCCCCTGGAGCTCATAAACCCCGAGATCCTTTCAGCACAAGGGGCCCAGGCGGACGCCGAGGGCTGCCTTTCCTTCCCGGACCAGTGGGCCCTGGTGGAGCGCCCCACGAAGGTCACCGTGCGGGCCCAGGACCGGTTCGGCAACTGGTTTGAGCGCACCGGCGAGGACCTGACCGCCCGCTGCTTCTGCCACGAGATCGACCACCTGCACGGGGTCGTTTTCCTCTCGAAGGCTCAGCGGATGCTCACCCAGGAGGAGCTGGAAAGCGGCTCTTATAAGGAGGGATAAGCCTATGCGCGTCATCTTTATGGGTACGCCGGATTTCGCCGTGCCGTCCCTTTTATCCCTGCTGGAGGAGGGCCATGAGGTCTGCGCCGTCTTCACCCAGCCCGACAAGCCCCGGGGCCGGGGCCACAGGCTCACGCCCTCCCCGGTAAAGGAGCTGGCCCTGGAAAGGGGCCTGCCCGTCTTCCAGCCCGCCACCCTGAAGGACGAGGGCGTCCAGGGGGAGATCGCCCGGCTGGGGGCCGATGTGATCGTAGTGGTGGCCTACGGGAAGATACTGCCCCAGGCGGTGCTGGATATGCCAAGGCTGGGCTGCGTAAACGTCCACGGGTCCCTGCTGCCCAAGTACCGGGGGGCCGCGCCCATCCAGTGGGCGGTGTTAAAGGGCGAGAAGATGACGGGGGTCACCACCATGTTCATGAACGCGGGCATGGACACCGGGGACATCCTCCTGTGCCGGGAGACGCCCATAGGCCCGGAGGAGACGGCGGGGGAGCTCTTTGACCGGCTGAAGGACATGGGGGCAGAGCTTCTCATTGAGACCCTAGAGGGGCTCAAAAAGGGGGAGCTTACCCCCCAGCCCCAGAACGAGGCGGAGGCCACCCTGGCCCCCATGCTCAAAAAGGAAATGTCCCAGATCGACTGGAGCTGCCCGGCCGGGGAAGTCCACGACTGGATACGGGGCCTCACCCCCTGGCCCGGGGCGGTGTGCCATGTGAACGGGCGCAGGCTCAAGCTGCTCTCCTCCCAGGTCACAGAAGGGGAAGGAGAGCCCGGCACGGCCTGCTGCATAGAGGGGGAGCTCGTGATCTTCTGCGGGCAGGGGGCCCTGCGCGTCACCGGGCTGCAAAGCCCCGAGGGCAAGCGCATGACCGGGAAAAACTATCTCTTAGGCCACCCCCTGGGGTGACCGGAAAGGCAGGCATCTCATGGCTGACCCCGCCCGTACCGCGGCCCTGCAGGCCCTTTTGAAGGTGGAGGAGGACGCGGGCTATTCGAACCTGGTGCTGGATAAGGCCCTAAAGGGCCTGGGGCCCCGGGACAGGGCCCTGGCCTCCGCCCTCTTTTACGGCGTGCTGGAGCGGCGGCTGACCTTGGACTACTACATCGCCCGGTGCCTGCGGGACCCCAAAAAGCGCCCGGACCCCATAGCCCTCGAGGCCCTGCGCTGCGGGGCCTACCAGATCTTCTACATGGACCGCGTGCCCGAAAGCGCCGCCGTAAACGAGACGGTGGAGTGTCTGAAGGCCCTTGGCAAGGGGAAGCTCTCCGGCTTTGTAAACGGGGTGCTCAGGGCGCTTCTGCGGAAGAAGCCGGCCCTCTCCCTGCCCCAGGGGGACTCCCCCCGGGCCTGGGCGGTGCGGTATTCTGTGCCGGAGCTCCTGATCCGCCTGTGGATGGCCGCATACGGGCGGGGGGTCACGGAAAAAATATTGGAGGCGTCCCTTAAAAAAGCCGGGCTCTATATCCGGGTGAACACCGAAAGGACCACCCCCGGGGCCTTGAAAGAAGAGCTGGAAAAAGAGGGCGTGGGCTGCGAGCTTCTGCCGGAGCTGGCCGGGGCCGCGAAGCTTACCATGGAGGGCTCGCCCACGGGGCTTAGGGCCTTTAAGGAGGGGCGGTTTCACGTGCAGGACTTATCGGCCCAGTGGGTGTGCCGCCTGCTGGGGGCCCGGCCCGGGGAGACGGTCTGCGACTGCTGCGCGGCGCCTGGGGGGAAAAGCTTCACCCTGGCCCAGGAGGTGGGGGCGGCGGGCCGCGTCTATGCCCTGGACCTGTACGAGAGCCGGGTGGGGCTCATAGAAAAGGGGAGGGAGCGCCTGGGGCTTTCGAACATCGACGCCCGGCCCCACGACGCTTTGACGGGCTTTGGGGGCTTCCCGGCCTTTCACCGGGTTCTGTGCGACGTGCCCTGCTCGGGCTTCGGGGTCATCCGCCGCAAGCCGGAGATACGCTATAAGAGCCTTGCGGGCGTCAAGGAGCTGCCGGCCCTGCAGCTGGCGATTTTGGAAAAGGCCGCCGGGGCCGTGGCGCCGGGGGGGCGGCTGGTCTACTCCACCTGCACCTTGAACCCCGCCGAGAACAGCCAGGTGGCCGAGAGCTTCCTTGCCCGCCACCCGGAGTTTTCCCCCTCTCCCATAGAGGCCCCGGGCCTTGCCCGGCCCTTTGCCGAGCCCGGGCACATGCTGACCCTGCTGCCCTTCTCCGGGGGGTCCGACGGCTTTTTCGCCGCTGTCTTCACACGCACACCGTAGCTTTTTTCCGAAAGGGGGCGCGCCCATGGAAAAACTGGATATCAAGTCCCGCACCTTAGTGGAGCTCACAGGGGAATTCGCCCAGATGGGCCTTGCGCGCTTTCGGGCCGGGCAGGTGTTCCGGTGGCTCTCCCGGGGGGCCATGGGGTTCGAGGAGATGACCGACCTTTCCAAGGACCTGCGCCGGGAGCTTGCAGAGCGCTATGAGATACGGGGGGCGGAGATTGTGCGTCGGCAGGTTTCACAAATTGACGGGACGATAAAGTTTCTTTTCCGTCTTTTTGACGGCCAGTGCGTAGAATCTGTGCTCATGCGCTATCATTATGGGATTTCTATTTGCATTTCTACCCAGGTTGGGTGTAAAATGAATTGTAGCTTCTGCGCCACGGGGAAAAGCGGCTTCGCAAGGGACCTGTTCCCCTCAGAGATGCTCTCCCAGGTGCAGGCGGCTTCTAAAGACGTGGGGGAGAGGATTTCCCACATCGTGCTCATGGGCATGGGGGAGCCTTTGGATAATTTCGAAAACGTCCTGCGGTTTTTAGAGCTTGTCACGTGCCCAGAGGGGATGGACCTTTCTATGCGGGCCATTTCCCTTTCCACCTGCGGGCTGGTGGATAAGATATACGCCCTGGCGGAAAAAAAGCTGCAGCTTACCTTGTCCGTATCGCTGCACGCGCCCAACGACGGCATACGAAGCCGTACCATGCCGGTAAACAAGCGATGGCCCATAGGGGAGCTGATGAAGGCCTGCCGGTATTACACGAAAATGACGGGGCGGCGCATATCCTTTGAGTACGCCATGATACAGGGCGTAAACGACAGCGACGCCTGCGCCCGGGAGCTGGCCGGGCGGCTCAGGGGGATGCTGGCCCACGTGAACCTGATCCCCGTAAACGACGTGACGGGGGCCGGGTACAAAAAAAGCGACGCCGGCCGCCAAAGGCGGTTCGCGCAGATCTTGCAGGAGCATGGCGTCACCGCCACGGTGCGGCGCACGCTGGGGGCGGACATAGAGGCCTCCTGCGGGCAGCTGCGCCGGAAAACTGAAGGAGGGAAGGGACATGAGGGTAGCCTTTGACACCCACATCGGGGCCGTCCGCAGGACGAACCAGGACGCGGGGGAATGCGGCGTCTTCGAAGGGGAAAGCGCCTGGGCCATTGTGTGCGACGGCATGGGCGGCGCAAACGGCGGCAGCGTGGCAAGCGCCCTGGCGCTTGAAAGCATCCGGGAGTACATTACCCGGCACTATAAGCTGGGCCTGAGCGGGGGCAGCATGAAGAGCCTGCTCTTAAACGCCGTGCGGGCCGCCAACGACGCCGTGTATAAAAAGTCCCTGGAGGACCCCATGCTTCGGGGCATGGGCACCACGGCGGTGGTCATGGTGGCGGAGCCGGGCACCCTGCACGTGGTGCACGTGGGGGACAGCCGGGCCTATATCTGCAACCGGTGCGGTCTCACCCAGATCACCGAGGACCACTCTTACGTGCAGGATTTGGTAAACTTCGGGGAGATCACCCGGGAGCAGGCCAGGCGCCACCCCCGGCGGAACATCATCACCCGGGTGCTGGGCGTGCACGAGACCGTGCGCCCGGACTACACCGCCTGCCCCTTCCTGCCGGGAGATAAGGCCCTGGCCTGCTCGGACGGGCTGAGCAACTACACGGACGACGACCTTTTGGAGGAATACATGGAGGGGGAGAAGGAGCCCCGGGACCTTATAGAGAAGCTCATACAATACGCGCTGGACTGCGGGGGCTCTGACAATATTTCAGCCGCGCTCATCTTTACAGTATAGAGAAAGGTTTGGTAAAGGAGTATGGACAAATTCATCGGCAAGCGCCTTGACGGGAAATATGAGATACACGACCTTCTGGGCGTGGGGGGCATGGCCTATGTGTATAGGGCCTACGACCGGGTGGAGGACCGCTGGGTGGCCATCAAGATATTAAAGGAAGAGTTTTCGGACAACAGCGACTTTCTCAGGCGTTTCCGCAACGAAGCCAAGGCCATCACGCTTCTCTCCCACCCCAATATCGTGGAGGTCTTCGACGTGAGCTTCGGGGATAGGCTCCAGTATATCGTCATGGAGTATATCGACGGCATCTCCTTAAAAGAGTATATCGAGCAGGAGGGCGCCATCCGCTGGCAGGAGGCCGTGCACTTTACTTCCCAGATATTGCTGGCCCTGGAGCACGCCCACAGCAAGGGCATCATCCACCGGGACATAAAGCCCCAGAACATCATGCTCTTGCAGGACGGCACCATAAAGGTGGCCGACTTCGGCATCGCCCGCTTCTCCCAGAGCGACACCCAGACCATGACCGACAAGGCCATCGGCTCTGTGCACTATATCGCGCCGGAGCAGGCCAGGGGGGACTATATCACCGATAAGGCGGACATCTACTCCTTGGGCGTGGTGCTCTATGAAATGCTCACGGGCCGCCTGCCCTTTGTGGCGGAAAACGCCGTGTCGGTGGCGCTGATGCAGCTGCAGGCAAAGCCCGCCCAGCCCAGGGAGTTGAACCCCAATATCCCCCGGGGCCTGGAGCAGATCACCATGCACGCCATGGAGAAAAACCCCGTGAACCGCTTCCAGAGCGCCGGGGAGATGCTGGACGATTTGGACCGCTTCCGCCGCAGCCCCGCCATGACCTTCCACTACGACTATCAGGCCCAGCCCGGCTACAACGCCCCCCAGGGCATGAACGCCTACGACAATTCCCGCTTCACCCCCGCCTACGATGACAGCTACGAGTACGAGGAGGAGTTCGTGCGCTCCCGCCGGGGGGCCCGGGGGGCCATGGCAATAAAGGGCATTTTGGCCGCCCTCATCATCGTGGGCCTGACTGTGGGGGCCGTGTGGCTTCTCAATAACTGGGAGACCCTTTTAGAGGGGGACGAGACCGAGCAGCTGGAGATGCCTCCTTTAGTGGGGATGCTCTACGAGGAGGTCATCGGCAACGAGGAGTATAACGCAAACTTCAAGTTCACCACTACAGAAGGCAACGACCCGGATAAGCGCCCCGGGGAGATCTTGAAGCAGACCCCCAACGCGGGCATCATGGTGAAAAAGGGCCGGCAGGTGGAGCTGATGGTGAACGGACAGATAGAGCAGGTGGAGATACCCGACATGAAGGACTACTCCCAGGCCGACGCCATAGCCCTCTTAAAACAGTTGAACCTGAAGTACAAGAGCGAGGACGTGGCCGACGACGAGGTGGACGTGGGCCGTATCGTCTCTACCGACCCGGCCGCCTTCTCCAAGGTGGACGCGGGATCCATCGTCATTCTGCGGGTGAGCAAGGGCCCGGCCAAAAAGAAGGTGAAGGTGCCCGACAACTTGAAGGGCCAGCTGCTCTATAACGTCACCGCCACCCTGGAGGACGCGGGGCTGACGGTGGGCAGCATCACCTATGACGACGAAAGCTCCGAGGGCAAGGACATCGTCCTGAGCTTAAATCCCGAGTCGGGCACGGAGGTCTCAGAGGGGGCCACGGTGGACCTTATAGTCAGCTCCGGCATGGGCGCGGAGAAGACGCTGGAAAAGACCATCAGCCTGCCCCAGAGCATCCACGCCGACGTGACCCTCAAGGTCTACCGCAACGGCAACCTGGAGGAGAACACCACCGTGAACCCGGCCTACTCGGGCACCTACCGGGTGGCCTTCACCGGCACCACCAGCGTGGACACGGTGATAATCACATTGAACGACCAGCCCTATATGGAGCTCTCCTTCGATTTCAAGAACGGGGGCGAGCCCACAGTGGTGCAGACCCACGAGGTGAACATCCCCAGCACCGGCGGCGCCGGCGATGAAGACGGCGGCACCGGGGACGGCGGGGAAGAGGAGTAGCCGGGCATGGATTACCGGGAAACAGAGGGACTGGTGCGCAAGTGCGTGGGGGGCTTTTACACGGTGGAGACAGAAGAGGGCTTCTACACGGTGACGGCAAGGGGGCGCTTTCGCAAGGAGGGGGTCTCCCCCTGCGCCGGGGACCGGGTGCGGGTGAGCGTCACCGACGAGGACCGCACCGGGGCCCTGACCCTGATACACCCCCGCAAAAACGCCCTGGTGCGCCCGCCCTTAGCGAACCTGGACCGGCTCTTTGTGGTGTCCTCCATGAGAGACCCGGCCCCTGTGCCCCTGCTCCTTGACAAGACCGTGGCCGCGGCGGAGCTCTCCGGCATCGAGCCCATTGTGGTGTTCACAAAGGCCGACCTGGCCCACGGGCCCCTGGAGGCCCTGCGGGAGGGCTACCGGCTGGCGGGGCTTTCGTGCCTTCTGGTATCTGCGGTGACGGGGGAGGGGGTAGAAGAGGTGCGGGCCCTTCTCACCCGGGGCATATCGGCCTTTACGGGCAACTCGGGGGTGGGCAAGTCCACGCTTCTAAACGCCCTGTTCCCCGGGCTTGCGCTCCGGACTGGGGAGATCAGCCAGAAGCTGGGCCGGGGCCGCCACACCACCCGGGAGGTGGAGCTCTACAAGACCGGGGAGGGCTGCTACGTGGCGGACACCCCGGGGTTCTCCACCTTTGAGCTTTCACGCTACCGCCTGACGGACAAGGAGCGGCTCATAGAGGGGTTTCGGGAAATGGCCCCCCTGGCGGAGGGCTGTCAGTTTTCCTCCTGCTCGCACACCTGCGAAAAGGGCTGCGCGGTGCTGGAGGGGGTAAGAAACGGCGTGGTGGGGAAGACCCGCTTTGAAAGCTACGTACAAATGTATCAAGAGATAAAGGATGTCAAAGCATGGCAGCAGAAAAAAGGGAATGTATGATCATCGGCGCGTCGCCCATAGGGGGCGGCAGGGCCTTTCGGGAATTTGACCTGGAGAACTACTATATCATCTGCGCGGACGCGGGCTTTGAGACGGCCCAGAAGGCGGGCATAAAGCCGGATCTGGTGGTGGGGGACTTTGACTCCGCCAAAACCCCGCCCCCCAAAGACGTGAAGTGCATGACCCTGCCCGTGGAGAAGGACGTGACGGACACCATGTTCGCGGCCATGAAGGGCCTCTCCAAGGGCTACCGGGACTTTGTGCTTCTGGGGTGCCTGGGGGGGCCCAGGTTCGACCACACCCTGGCAAGCCTGGAGGTGCTGCGCTTTCTGCGGGACCACGGGGGCCGGGGGTACCTGGGGGACGAGCACACCAAGGTCTTCATGATCTCCGACGAAAAGCTCACCATCACCGGCATGAAGGGGGCCACGGTGTCCGTGTTCCCCTATGGGTGCCTGAGCGCAAACGTAAGCTACACCGGCCTGCAGTACCCCTTGAGCCGGGAGGACCTGAGCATCGGGGGCCTCAGTATGGGGGTCAGCAACGCCATCACCGCCGACCGGGCCGTGATACGGGTACATAGGGGCACGGCCTTAGTGGTGGTCTATACGGCCTAGGGCTCTTGTCACACTTTTCCCCCCGCGGTATATACTGTTAATGTCGGGGGTCTCCCCCGGCGGGCCCGCGGGCCAGGGGAGGAGGCATAGGATGGGAAGGCCGAACTTTAAGAACACCTGTCTCAAAAACTACCAGTGCCGGTGCATGTGCACGGTGTGCTTTGGGCTGGGGATGTCCCTGTCGTGCTTGTGCCCCACGGGGCTGGCGCTGTTTTTCTGCGCGGTGATCCTGGTGGCCTTGGGCGTTTCGCTGCTTAAACATGGATAGGAGGCGTTTTCGGTGAAGGTAGTGGTATTGGAAAAGCGGAAGGGCTTTATGGGCTTCTTCCTGCGCAAGCTCTACGGCATACGGAAAGTGACCGAAGCATAAGGAAAAAAGAACATATCCTCTCTGCGCCCCTGCCTGGGCTTTGCCCCGGCGGGGGCTTTTTCTTTGCGCATATTCCCGGGGGACGTGCATACATATGGAATAGAAAGGCAAAGGAGAGGATACTGTATGCAGGCTAAAAGCAAGACTGTGCCCTATGATTATTTCGACCCCGTTTACAGCGGCAGCTGTGAGACCCCCCTGGACACCGAGTACAACCTGCCGGACTACTGCCCCGATATACAAAAGCTCTTAAAATGCCGGGTGGTGCCGGAGGTGTCCTCCACCCTCATCTCGGGGGACACGCTGACCATAGACGGCGTGGCCGACGTGCGGGCCCTGTACCTGGACAGCAAGGGGGACTGCGTGCGCTGCTGCGAGTTCACAAAGGAGTTCACCCAGAGCGTGAAGCTGAAGTCGGCGGAGGAAAAGGCCGTGGCCTGCGTGCGGGCCAGCATCCCCCATATGACCTGCCGGGCCGTCAGTGCCAGAAGGCTGGACCTGCACGCGGCGGTGTCTTTGCAGGTGCTGGCCGTGGTGCAGCGAAGCGAGCGGGTCACCGCCGACCTGGAGGAGCCCTCCTTAGAGAAGCGGGGCCGGTCCTTCCCGGCCCACCAGGCGGTGAACGCCCTGTGCCACCAGTTCACCATAGAGGACGAACTGGCCCTGAAAAACGGCAAGCCGCCTATTGAAACCATCCTGCGCCGGGACGTGTGCTGCCGCGTCACCGAGAGCCGCCTGACCGAAGAGCGCCTGACCGTAAGCGGCGTGGCGGACGTGGGGTTCCTGTACACCTCGGCCATGGACCCCACGGTGGTGGAGAAGATGACCGCCACCATCGATTTCACCCAGACCATCGACTGCGCCGGGGCACAGGAGGGCTGCGTCTGCGACATCCAGGCCGTCACCGGGGAGTGCGCCCTGACCCCCAAGGAGGACGACGTGGGGGAGAACACCGGGGTAAGCGCCGTGGTGAAGGTCTTCCTGGTGGCCTTCCTCTACAAGGCCTGCGAGGTGGAGGTGGTAGACGACGCCTTCTCGGTAGACGCCCCCCTGGAGCTGCGCAGCGGCCAGAGCGCCTTTACCTTGGTGCACGGGGTGCACAGCGAGGTCTTAAAGAAAAAGTGCAGCCTTGCGCTCTCCGGCGAGGAGATACAGCGGGTGCTGGACCTGTGGTGCCAGCAGGACAGCGTGCAGGCCCTGTGCGAAAAGGGGAAGCTCACCTACCGGGTGAAACTCAGCATGTGCCTGCTGTACGTAAACGGCCAGGGGCGCATCCTCTACACGGAAAAGGCCTTTGACCACACCTTTACTACAGAACTGCCCGACGGCGCCCCCGGCAAGTGCCGCATAGACGCCCACACCGACGTGTGGGAGTACCGCATCGCCGACAAGAGCACGGTGGAGATCTCCGCCGAGACCGCGGTGACCGCCCTGCTCTACAGCGTGAACACCGTGAAATACCTGACCGGCGCCGGGTGCGACGACAGCGCCCCGGGCTTTGAGAGGCGGCCGCGGTTCCTCCTTTACTACGCCCGGGCGGGGGAGAGGCTCTGGGACATTGCCAAGGGCCACCGGGTACGCCTCACTGATGTACGGGAGCAAAACGAGCTCTACGAGGAGACGGTGCCCGAGGACCGGGCGCTGCTCCTTACAAATAAAGCATAGCGAGAGGGTCAATATGGAAGGAATCAATGTATATAAGGACATACAGGACCGCACCGGCGGGGAGATCTACATCGGGGTGGTGGGGCCCGTGCGCACGGGGAAATCCACCTTCATCAAGAAATTCATGGACACGGTGGTCATCCCCAACATCCCCGACGGCCTTTCCCGGGAGAGGGCCGTGGATGAGCTGCCCCAGTCGGCGGCCGGGCGCACCATCATGACCACCGAGCCCAAGTTCATCCCCGAGCAGGCCGTGGAAGTAAAGCTTGACGAAGACGCCCTTTTCCATGTGCGCATGATAGACTGCGTGGGCTACATCGTGCCCAGCGCCATCGGCTACATCGAGGAGGACCAGCCCCGCATGGTGCGCACCCCCTGGTTCGAGGAGCCCATCCCCTTCAACATGGCGGCGGAGCTGGGCACCAAGAAGGTCATTACCGAGCACTCCACCATCGGCCTTGTTATCACCACAGACGGCTCCATCAGCGACATCCCCCGGGAGGAGTACGAGGAAGCCGAGGAGCGGGTCATCGACGAGCTGCGGCAGACGGGCAGGCCCTTCGTGATGCTCTTAAACTGCGTGGAGCCTGAGAGCCTTTCGGCCCGGGGCCTTTCGGGGCGGCTCTCTGAAAAATACGGGGTGCCGGTGCTGCCCGTCAGCTGCGCCCAGATCACCGAGCAGGGCATCAAGGAGATCTTGGGGAGCCTCCTTTACCAGTTCCCCGTGCGGGAGATAGAGCTGGAGGCCCCCGGGTGGGTCACGGCCCTGGAGCCCACCCACTGGCTCTACAGCGCCCTGACGGAGACTTTGCGGGGTGTCAGCAAGATACACCGCATGTGCGAAGTGAAGGGGCTTTTAGAGGCCATAGGGGCCTGCGAGTACGTGCGGCAGGTGGAAATTCTGGGCATCGACCTGGGAAGCGGCCGCAGCACCGCCAAGCTCCATTTGGACCCGGGGCTCTTCTACCGGGTGCTGAGCGAAAAGACCGGGCTTACCATTGGGGACGAATCCCAGCTGCTCACTACGCTCCTGGAGATGACCCAGATCAAGAAGACCTTCCAGAAGCTCTCTCAGGCCTACGACGACGTGCTGGAGACGGGCTACGGCATCGTCATGCCCGAGGTGGAGGAGCTGACCCTGGAGGAGCCCCAGATCTTGAAGCAAAACGGCAAGTACGGCATCCGCCTGAAGGCCACAGCCCCCAGCATCCACATGCTGAAGACCCAGATCAACACGGAGATCACCCCCATCGTGGGCAGCGAGCAGCAGTCGGAGGAGCTGGTGCTGTACCTCTTAAAGGAGTTCGAGGAGAACCCGGTGAAGATCTGGGAGTCCAATATCTTCGGCAAGTCCCTGCACTCTTTAGTGAACGAAGGCATGCACAACAAACTCTACCGTATGCCCATGGACGCCCGGGAGAAGGTGCGGGAGACCATCGAGCGCATCATAAACGACGGCTGCTCCGGGCTTCTGTGCATCATCCTGTAGCTTATGCAGAGCTGGGAGGAGCTGGAAGAAATAGAGGCCCTGGGCGAAGAAGACCCCTGGGAGCCGCCGCCCCCGAAAAACGCCGGGGAGAGCCTGAGCACCGTGCCCTTACTGCAGGCGCTTTTGTGTGTGCTGCTGCTGGCGGGGCTCTTGTACCTGCGGGAAAGCGGCCGCCCGGCCTATGAGGAAATTAAAGAGATATACCGTAGAGAGGCCGCCCAGGAGTGGCGGCTGCCGGAGCGGCCGGCGGGCGTGAGCCCGTCCCCCAGCCCCGGGCCCACTTTGTCGCCCACCCCGGCGGCCCTGCCCGGGCCCCAGGCCCAAAGGCTGTGAGCTTCCGCTTCCGGCTGGGCCCCTGCCAGGTGGAATGGGGGTTTTCCTGCTTCGTGCTTTTGGCCTTTGCGTGCCTGTTTCTGCCCATGGAGACCCCGGCGCTGCTTCTTTCCATGGCCCTGCACGAGGCCGGGCACCTGGGGGCCATGGGGGCCCTGAGGGCGCTGCCCCGGCGGGTAATCATCTCCGCCCTGGGGGTGCGCATGGTGCTGCCCCCTGGCGCGCCCCTTACTAAGGGAAAGGAGGCCCTGGTGTCCGCCGCGGGGCCGGGGGCGAACCTTCTGTGCTTTCTACTGTGCTGGGCGGCAGGCCGCCCCCAGGGGGCCTTCGCCCTCTCAAGCCTTGCCCTGGGGCTTCTGCACCTTCTGCCCGTGGCCCCTTTGGACGGCGGGCTCATAGCGGAGAAGCTTTTGGGCCCCCGGGCGGGCCGCTGGCTGTCGGCGGCGTTTCTCATCCCCCTGGGGGCCCTGGGCTTCTGGGTGCTGCTGCGCACCCGCTATAATTACAGCCTCCTGGCGCTCTCGGTGTACCTGATGCTCTATCTGGTGCTGGGGGAAGATCTCGGGTGCTGAAGGGGCCTTCCGAATCCGTTCGGGAGGCCCCTTGCTTCATTCCTTGAGGTAGATAGTCGCCCGCTCCTGCAGCTGCCTTGCGCACTCCTCCGCGCTTATCAGGTGGCTGTCGTAAAAAGCTGACAGCACGTCCTTCATGTTCCGTATCAGCCCGGCGTTTCCCGGCATGATGGTGTTCAGGGTCTGGTTATAGGCGTCGTATTTCTCCGTGTAGGCGGCCCCGGCCGCGGCGGTGCTCAGCCGTAGGAAGTTGTTGCGGTTCACCGGCAGGCACATATCGTAGGGCACGCCGTAGGCCTGCACCTCCTCCGTGTCGGAAAAGTTCACGCTCTCCGGGAAATCCTGGTCCTGCACCATGAACTTGAGAAACGCCCAGGCCAGCTCCTTGTTCTGAGAGCCGCTGGTGACAGCCAGCAGATTGCGCGGGGAAAAGAGCACCTTGCCCCCTTCTCCCTTATAAAACTGCACCCCGGTAGCGCCGCAGCCGCCCCTGAAATCCATGGTGCCGATGCAGTCTATCTTCACCGGGTACCGCTGACAGAAATAGTCAGACATGCCGAACTGGGGCCAGTTGAACTCGTAAGAAGCCTCTCCGGTGACCTTCTTTTCAAAGGGCAGCGCGTCCATCATAGTTAGATACTGCTGGTATTCCGGCGTGTCGAAGCGGGCCTGCAGCCCTTTGTCGTCCAGGTAGCCGGGCAGCACGAAGTCATCGAAGAACAGCTTGTTCTGCCCCTTGGCAAAGAGGCAGCTCTCGTCCATGGCCCCGGCCTCCCGGGCCCGCCAATACAGGTCTATAATGTCTCGGTAGTCCAGGCCCTCCGGGTAGTCCTCGTCTACATCCACGCCTATTTTGTAGAGGATAAAGTCGTTGAGTATAAAAGCATCGTACTCAAAGAAGGGCGGCAGGGCGTACAGTTCCCCGGTGTCCGCTTCCACCGCCTCCAGAATGTTTCCGTACAGGCACCCCCGGTCAAAGCCGGGGTCTGCGTCCATATAGGGGTATAAGTCCTCAAAAAGCCCGCTTTTGGCGTATTTATAGAAGGAAACCAGCCGCAAATCCACAATATCCGCCACCGAGCCGCTGCCCAGGTCCACCACGGTCTTCCGTATGTAGTCGGTGACCCAGTCCCCCGTGCCGCTGCCCGGGCTGGCGGAGACCGTTTCGATGTGCACCTTCACCCCCGGGTTCGCCCGCTGAAACCGGGTGGCCCACAGCTGCAGGGTGCTGTCCGACTGGGGCAGGGAAAGGGTCAGCTCCCCCCGCAGCTCTGCCCGCTCCCCCTCCGCCTGCGAAGCCGGAGCGCCGGCGGCGACCCGGTCGTAGATGGCGTCTTCTTCGCTGCGTGCGCAGGAGGCGCAGGCCAAAAGCAGCAAAGCGCTCAGCATGGTGCACAAAAATTCTCTGGTTTTCATGGGGAAATCCTCCTTGAGATACGATTTGGCTTCTACTATATAGACGGGGGAGGGGGGCGGTTGGTTAGGTGAAATTGAGAAATTTTGAAAATTTTTTGCCGCTTAGCGCAAAGTCACGCCGAGATACGCGGGGCTGACCTCTGGAATGCCATTGCCGGCGTTTTTTCCAGGATGATTTCCTCCTAAAAAATAGAAAATAGCCCTTGCGCATCCAGGAAAAACCGTGTAAAATGATGGTAAGAGTTCCTTACAGGACCTACATATTTCAATGAAGGAGGACTTTTTTATGATAGACGGCAAGGTTGCGGTGGCAGTCGTGGGATGCGGCGGCATGGGCGGCGGCCACGCGGTGGCGATCTCTACCGGCAGCGGGCAGGCCATGTGGATGACCGACGGCTCTAAGGGCCGGGAGCTGGCCCCGGGGGATACGGACCTGAAAACAAAGATGGTGCTGGCGGGCACCTATGACATCAAGGAGGAGCGCCAGGAGTGGGCCCGCAAACAGGGCTTCAAGACCTACGGCAGCTTCGAGGAGATTCTGGATGACCCCCAGGTGGACGTGGTGCTGGTGGCCACCCCCAACGACAGCCATAAGGACCTGTCCATCCGCTCTATGCGGGCAGGCAAGAACGTGCTGTGCGAGAAGCCCGTCATGATGAACAGCCAGGACCTGGTGGATGTGCTGGAAGTGGCCAAGGAGACCGGGAAGGTCTTCTACCCCCGGCAGAACCGCCGCTGGGACAAGGACTACCTCATCATGAAGAAGCTGTACGAGGAGAAGACTTTAGGCGACATCTTCCACATCGAGAGCCGCTACCACGGCAGCCGGGGCATACCCGGGGACTGGCGGGGCGTGAAGGCCCAGGGCGGCGGCATGATGTTCGACTGGGGCGTGCACCTGCTGGATAGGCTGGTGATGATGATCCCGGAGAAAATCAAGACCGTCTACGCCAAGATGACCCACGTGACAAACGACCAGGTGGACGACGGGTTCATTATGAACATGGTCTTTGAGAGCGGGCTCACCGCCATGGTAGAGGTGGGCACCCACAACTTCATCACCCTGCCCCACTGGTACATGTGCGGCACCCAGGGCACCGCGGAAATCAAGGACTTCCGGGACCCGGGCCACATGGTCATCCTGCGCAGTTGGGAGGATAAGGACGCCACCCCCATTCTCATGGGCGAGGGCCTTTCCAAGACCATGGCCCCCAGGGGCGCCGACACCATGGACGACCTGCCCCTGCCGGACATTGCCTATGACCGCAACGAGCTCTATTCCAACATGTGCGACGTGGTGCTGGGCAAGGCGGAGCCTGTCATCAAGAACGAGGAGGCCCTGCGTGTGCTGCGGCTGATGGAAGCGGCGCTGGAGTCTGACGCCAAAGGCGTGGCGGTGAATTTCGAGTAAGCTTTAGAAAAAAGAGAGCCTCTGGGGAGACCCGGGGGCTTTTTTATTTTTAGGGCTTTACTTCCTTTGGGCGGTGGTGTATAATCGGGTGGAATGGATTTCTAGGAGGAATAGGACGTGGGTATTTTTACAAAGGACAAGTCGTTTTACAAGACGCTTATCACCCTGGCTATCCCCATTTCGCTGCAGAACCTCATCACCTTCGCGGTGAACTTCGCAGACAACCTGATGATCGGGTCTTTGGGCGATAACGCCATTTCCGGGGTGTATGTGGGCAACCAGATGCAGTCGGTGGTGCAGATGTTCACAGCCGGGGTGGAGGGGGCCATCCTGATTCTAGCCGCCCAGTACTGGGGCAAAAAGGACACCCCCAGCATCCGGAAGGTGGTGTCTGTGGGGGTGAAGTTCGCCCTGGGGGTGGGCCTTTTGGCAAGCGCCGTGGCGGTGCTGTTCCCCTCTGTGATCATCGGGCTCTTTACAAAGGACGCCGGGGTCATTGGGGAGGGCACGGTGTATCTGCAGATCGTGGGCTTTACGTACCTGTTCTTCTGCATTTCCCAGGTGATGATCGCCTCTATGCGCAGCGTGGAGACGGCGAAGATAGGGCTTTACATATCCATTATGGCGCTGGTGGTGAACGTCTCCTTAAACTACATCCTCATCTTCGGCAAGCTGGGCTTCCCGGCCCTGGGGGTGAAGGGCGCGGCCATTGCCACGCTTATTTCCCGCATACTGGAGATGAGCGTAAGCGCCGGGTATGTGTTCTTTGTGGATAAGAAATTAAAGCTCAAGTTTTTGGACCTGCTGCACACGGACCGCCAGCTCTTAAAAGACTTCGTGCGGTATGGGCTGCCCATTATCGGCGGGCAGGTGGTGTGGTCCATCAATATGCTGGCCAACACGAAAATTCTGGGGTTCTATTCGGCGGGGGTCATTGCAGCGGCCAGCATCACGGGCATGCTGCACAACCTTATCTACGTGTGGATGAACGGGCTCTCCTCGGCGGTGGGCATCATCACCGGCAAGACCGTGGGGGCCGGGCTCTACGAGAAGATGAAGGAATACGCCAAGACCGTGCAGGTGATTTTCCTCTTTGTGGGGCTCATCTCCGGCTGCACGGTGCTGCTGTTCAGAGACTGGTTCATCGGCCTCTATAACGCCAGCCCCGAGGCGCAGGCCTACTCTTACCAGTTCATCAACGTGATCTCCGTGACGATCATCGGCACCTGCTACCAGGCCGCCTGCCTCTTTGGGCTGGTGAAGTCCGGGGGGGACATCTCCTTTGTGTTCAAGAACGACACCATTTTCGTATTCTTAGTGGTCATCCCCTCGGCGCTCATCGCCATGTGGCTGAACGCTGAGCCCTGGGTGGTCTTCGCCTGCCTCAAGTGCGACCAGATCCTCAAGTGCTTTGTGGCGGTGGTAAAGATAAACCGGTATAACTGGATGAAGAATCTGACGAGAGACAACAGTAAGGGTGAGTTGGCAGATGGAGCGCAATAGAGCAAGGGAAAGGCGGTATAGCCTCCTTTTGGTGCTGGCGGCCTTTATCTGGGGCACGGCCTTCGTGGCCCAGAGCATGGGCATGGACCACATCGGCCCCTGCACCTTCAACGCGGCTAGGAGCTTTATCGGCAGCATAGCGCTGCTGCCGGTGATTTGGTTCTTTTCCAAGAAAAAGGGCCGGGGGGCGGAGGATAAAACAGAAAAGAAAACATTCTGGCTGCGGGACAAGGCGCTGCTTATGGGGGGTGCTGCCTGCGGGCTCATGCTCTCGGGGGGCAGCCTTCTGCAGCAGATAGGGCTTACGGCCACCAGCGCGGGCAAGGCGGGGTTTCTCACGTCCCTCTACATCGTCATCGTGCCGGTGCTGGGGGTGTTTTTGGGCCGGCGGGCCGGGGGGAAGGTCTGGGCCGGGGTGGCCATCGCCCTTCTGGGGGCGTACCTTTTGAGCGGCAGCGTCAGCGGGGAGGGCTTCTCCATTGCCTGGGGGGACCTGATGGTCCTGCTCAGCGCCCTGTTTTTCTCCCTGCACATCCTGGTCATAGACCGGTTTTCCCCCCATGTAGACGGGGTGATGCTCTCCTGCGTGCAGTTTTTTGTGGCGGGGGTGGTGTCGCTGGTGTTCGCGCTGGTGTTTGAGAAGCCGGCCCTTTTTGACCTGCTGCCCGCCTGGGGTTCGCTTTTATACGTGGGGGTGCTCTCCAGCGGGGTGGCGTACACCCTGCAGATCGTGGGCCAGCAGAACGTGGACCCCACCATAGCCTCGCTGCTCATGAGCCTGGAGTCGGTGTTCGCGGCGCTGTCCGGCTGGGTGGTGCTGGGGCAGCCGCTGTCCGCAAGGGAAATGGCAGGGTGCGCCCTGGTGTTCTGCGCCGTGGTGCTGGCACAGCTGCCTGACAAAAGAAAGGAAGGTTCTCCATGAGGGTCATTGAAAAAAACAGCTATGAGGAAATGAGCGCCCTGTGCGCGGGCATCCTGGGGGCCCAGGTGCTCATAAAGCCTGACTGCGTGCTGGGGCTTGCCACGGGCTCTTCGCCCATTGGGGCCTATGAGCGCCTGGTGCGGCAGGGGGAGGAGGGCCTTCTGGACTTCTCCCGGGTGCGCACGGTGAATCTGGACGAATACTGCGGCCTTTCTGGGGAGGACCCCCAGAGCTACCGGTATTTTATGGAGGAGCAGCTCTTTTCGAAGATCAATATAAAAAAAGAAAACACCCACCTGCCCGACGGCTGCGCCGCCGACATGGAGGCCGAATGCGCGCACTATGAGCGGCTGGTGAGCAGCCTGGGGGTGGACCTGCAGCTTTTGGGCATCGGCCATAACGGGCACATCGGCTTTAACGAGCCCGCCGGGGATTTCCCGTCGAAGGTCCACAGGGTGGCCCTGGCAGAGAGCACCATAAAGGCCAACTCCCGGCTCTTTGCCCGGGTGGAGGACGTGCCCACCCAGGCGGTGACCATGGGCATCGGCACCATCATGAAGGCGAAGAAGATTTTGCTCATTGCCGGGCCCGACAAGGAAGCCATCCTCCACGAGGCGCTGGAGGGGCCCATTACGCCCCAGGTGCCGGCCTCTGTGCTGCAGCTGCACCCGGATGTGACGGTGATATTCAGCCGCAAATAAAAGAAAAGAGCCCCCGTGCTTTGCGGCACAGGGGGTTTTTCTTATGCTCTGTTATCGTTTGCTGTCAGTCCCGCAGGATGACGCCGTTGCCGTCGTACATGCGGGAGGGCTGGGCGGAGAGGATCATGACGCCCTCGATAAAGGACCAGATGAGGGTGGCTATGGTGGCCACGCCGCAGGTGAGCAGGCCCCCTGCCAGGGACAGGATCAGCTGGATGGTGCCCCGGGTGTTGAAGCCCAGGTAGAAGTTGTGCACCCCGAAGACGCCCAGCATGATGGCCAGCAGGCCCGCGGCCAGGCGGCTTTTCTGCACGTAGCCCGCCGGGGGGGTATTGTACTGGGGGGTGTAGTTATAGTAGGGCTGCTGGGGCTGGGGCGGCTGATATTGGTACTGAGGAGGCTGGTACTGGGGCTCCTGCTGGTACTGGCCGTTATAATTGGACTGGGGCTGGGCCTTTTGGGGCTCGTAGGGCTGGGGTTCCGGGGCCCGGGGGGGCTCCGGCATATGGAAGGGGGCGGCGGCAGAGCCGGGGTTCTGAGGAGTTGTGGCCTCATAGACCGGGGGCTCGGGGGGCAGGTCGGGCTCTAAAGTCAGGTGGGGAGTGGGCTTTTCATAGGCAGGCTCCGGGGTAGGGGCGGCGGGGGCTTCTTTGGGCTCCTGGGGCTCCTGCGGGGGCTCCTGGGGGGTCTGCTCCAGGTTTTTATTTTCAAGTTCAGACATGTACGTTCGCTCCTTTCGTTTATGAGGGGTCTAGTCTTTTAAGAATACGCCGTTTGCGTCGGTGTTGATGCGGCCGTCCAAGAGCTTGATGCCGTCCAAGATGCCCCAGATCTCCATGACGATGGCGCCCACGCCGCAGGTGAGGAAGGACACGAGAAGCTGCACCAGCCCCCGGGAGGTGTTGCCCAGGTAGAAGCTGTGGATGCCGTAGGCCCCCAGTAGGATAGCCAGGATGCCCGCCGCCACCCGGCTCTTCTGGATGTAGCCGGGAGGGGGGTCCATGCCGGCCTGGGGCTGGTACTGGGGGGGATTGTACATGGGGGGCTGCTCCTCCTGCTGGTAGGGGGACTGGTTATAGTAGGTGTTGTAGGAATGGTTATATTGATTATTGTCTGCCATAACGCATCTTCCTTTCTGTGTCATAGGCATTTACGCCTTTGCTTTGTATTATCTTAGCACTCCCTTTTGCGGAAAGCAAGGGATGGGGGCGTTTCGTAAGGTAAAATTAAAAAAGGAAAAAAATTTGAAAAAGTTTTTCGAAAGTTGTCCTCTGGAGGACAACTTTTCCTGTTTTTTACGGGGTATATAGAGGGAGCTTTCAAAGAGCCCCTCAAAACAGAAAGAAAGGAGTGATGCGTTTTGCTGGGATTCAAAAGGCGGGAGCGGCCATCCGCCCTGACAGTGCAGACGGCCCCGGGCCCCGGGGGCGGCCCCCTGCCCATGGCCGCCGGGGAGCGGGCCCTGTACCGGGCGCTGCGGGAATCGGTGCCCATTATCGACGCGGCGGTGTATAAGCTGCGCCGGCTCATCGGGGAGTTTACCGTCACGTGCCGGGACGAGGAGGCCCAGAAGGGCCTGCGGGCGTTCCTGAGAAACGTTAAGGTAAACGCCGCCGGGGTGGGCGTCCACGAGTTTCTGGGCATCTACCTGGAGGAGCTGGTGACCTACGGCACCGCGGTGGGGGAGATGGTGCTTTCCGGCGGGCAGATCGGGGCCCTCTACAACGCGGGCCTGGAGGGGGTGCGGCTGGAGGCCGACGGGCCTTTGGGGCTCAAAGTCAGCGCCCTGGGGCCCGGGGGGTATGAGGAGGCGCCCTACCCCCAGCTGCTTCTGGTGTCGGCATTGAACCCGGCGGCGGGGAGCCCCTGGGGCACGTCCCTTTTGCGGGGGCTGCCCTTTGTCAGCAACGTGCTGCTGAAGATCTACCGCACCCTGGGGGACAACTGGGAGCGCATGGGCAACGTGCGCTTCGCGGTGACCTGCAAGCCCGAGGGCCCCGGGGCCCTGGCCGGGGAGCGGGCCAGGCAGGTGGCAAAGGAGTGGCAGCGGGCCATGAAAAGCGTTGAGACCCGGGACTTTGTGGCGGTGGGCGACGTGACCATCAAGGCCATAGGGCCCGACGGCCAGACCATGGAAAGCGACGTGCCCGTCAGGCAGATGCTGGAGCAGATCGTGGCGAAGCTGGGGCTGCCGCCGTTTCTGCTGGGGCTCTCCTGGTCCTCTACAGAGAGGATGTCCAGCCAGCAGGCGGACGTGCTCACAAGTGAGCTGGACGCCTACCGCCGGGTGCTGACGCCGGTGGCGGAGAAGATCTGCCGGACGTGGCTGACGCTTGAGGGCTACGAGCCGGAGGCGGAGATCGTGTGGGATGAGATCACCATGCAGGACGAGGTGGACCACGCCAACGCCCGGTATCTGACGGCCAAGGCCAGGAAGCTGGAAAAAGAGCTGGAAAAGGAGCAGGGGGCGGCGGACGACACCGCCAGATGGGGCATCCGGTAGGAAAAAATTTTTGCGAGAAAGGAAGGCGCGTATGAAGGAAGGCTATGTGGCGGAGGACCTCCGGCAGGAAGTGAGCCCGGAGGACATGGAGAAAATCAACCAGTACACCCGGCGGCCCTATGAGCCGGAGGAGGTGTATGTGTTCTCTATGGTGCTGTGCGACAACCGGGTGGACCGGGACGGGGAGCGGTTCCCAATAGCGTCCCTGGAGAAGCTCAGGGAGCTGTTTTTGGGCAAGACGTGCATCTTTGAGCATGACAGGGCCAATGGGAACCAGGCGGCCAGAATTTTCGACACGGCCCTGATGGAGGACCCGGAGGAGCTTTCGGAGGGCGGCGAGCCCCTGACCCAGCTCACGGCCCGGGCGTACCTGCCAAGGACAAAGGGCAACGAAGAGACCATCGCCCGCATAGACAGCGGGATGCTCAAGGAAGTGAGCGTCAGCTGCGCGGTGGCAAGGCGGGTGTGCAGCCTGTGCGGAAAAGAGGACTGCGAGCACCTGCCCGGGGAGGACATAGGCGGCGAGATCGTGCACCAGCTGCTGCTGGAGCCCACGGACGCTTATGAATGCTCCTTCGTGGCGGTGCCGGCCCAGAAGGGGGCGGGGGTCACCAAAAGGTACGGCCAGGGCCCTGGCAGGGGCCTGCGCCGCCTGGAGGAGGAAGCCCGCTGGGGCCGGAAGTACCGGGAGAGCCTGACGGCCCAGGTGCTGAAATACAGCGCCCTGGTGCAGCCGGAGCTGCCCAGGGAAGTGATGAAGTCGGCGGTGAAAGGGCTGAGCATGGGGGAGCTGCGGGCCATGGGCCGCACCTATGAGCGGATGGCCCAGAAGGCCCTGCCCCTGCGGCCCCAGCTCTCTGGGGGGAAGGACGTAACGGAGCCCTCTGTGGGGAACCGTGCGTATAAAATTTAATTTTTAAGGAGGAGCTTTTTATGAAGGTAGCGTTTGACGGGATTGGGGAAAACATGGTGACCTTTGAGGCGAACGGCGTAAAGGCCGGGGACTTGGTGAAGGTGAGCGCGCAGGGCACAGTGGCCCCCTGCGCCGCCAGCGGCGACGTGCCCCTGGGCCTTGCGCGCGGGGTGCGCGAGGGCCTGTGCGGGGTGCAGACCCAGGGGTACATGCGGGCGCCCTGCGCCTCTGGCGTGACGGTGGGCTTCGGGCTCTTTGCCTGCGGGGCCGATGGGAAGTTGGCAAAGGGCACAAGCGGCCGGCCGGGCTTTGTGCTGGATGTGGACAGCGCCGCAGGGGTGTGCGGCATCCTGTTCTGAAAAAACTTAGCTGAATACATTTTAATGGAGGTTTTTATTTATGGCTTATTTTAAGAACATTACGCTGGAAAAGGGCATGTACGGCGTGCCGGGCAAGACCTTCACCCAGGTGCTGGAGGAGCTGGACCGCTCGGAAAACTACCGGGACACGCCCCTGGAGGACCTGGACGCCTACCAGCGCCAGCTCATGCGCTACGGTATTAAGGTGAGCGGGCCCCAGTCCAGCACGGTGGAGAGCTTCTTCGGAAGCTCCGGCAGCGCGGCCCTTTTCCCCGAATTCATCGCAAGGGCGGTGCGCCAGGGCATGGAGAGCGTCACAAAGCCCGCGGATATCGCCGCGGCGGTGACTACCATCGAGGGGCTGGACTACCGGCCCATCACCACCGGGGCCGGGGACGACAAGTCCTTAAAGCCTGTGGCCGAGGGGGCCCAGCTGCCCAGCACCACCATCCGCACCAGCGAGGGCCTTGTGAAGCTCCACAAGCGCGGCCGGATGCTGGTGACTTCTTACGAAGCGCTGCGCTTCCAGAAGCTGGAGCTGTTCACCGTGACCCTGCGGCAGATCGGCGCCTATATCTGCGCCGCCCAGATGCAGGACGCCGTGGACACCCTTATAAACGGCGACGGCGGCAAGCCGGGCATCACCTTCGCCTCCGGCACGCCCAACTACGGGGACTTTGTGGGCCTGTGGGGAAAGCTGGCCCCCTACACCCTCAACACCGTGCTGGCGGGCACCGACGCCATGGAGAAGCTTCTGAACATCTCCGAGTTCAAGGACGCCCAGGCGGGCATGAACTTCCAGGGCACCGGCAATCTGGTGACGCCCTTGGGCGCGAAACTCATCCATGTGCCCACCATGGAGGCCGGGAAGATCATCGCCTTAGACAAGACCTGCGCCCTGGAGCTGGTGCAGGCCGGGGACATCGTCACCGACTACGACAAGCTCATGGACCGCCAGCTGGAGCGGGCGGCCATCAGCGTCACCGCCGGGTTTGCCCGCATCTATGAGGGGGCGGCCCAGGGCATTTCCTACTCTGCTTCCAAGTAAGCGGGGCAGATAGTCAGAAAAAAGCAGCGCGGGGAAGGGGCGGGCGCAGGCCCGCCCTGACCGCTTTTTCAGGGAGGGACGTATGGCTGAACTGAGGGAAGAAAAGGTGCTGGAGAAGTTTTCCCTATATAGCGGGGAAAAAGAAGAGGACGAGGCCCGGTGGGCCCTGTGCAAAGCCCTGTGCCGGGAGTGCCGGGAGTGGATAGGGGGTCTGGTGGAAAAAGGCGCGGAGGAAAGCTTAGGGCCCTTAGAAGCCCTGGCCGCGGCCGAAGCCTTCTACCAGCTGACGCTCATAGACGAGGCGCTGTGCCCGGAGAGCGTGTCGGCCCCGGAGATAAAGCTGGAGATGGGCAGGCGCGGGGAAAAGGCCCTGGGCCTGGCGGAGGAAAAAAGGCGGGCGTGCCGGGGGCTTCTCAGGGAAGAGGGGTTCTATTTCGGCAGCGTGCAAGCGTAAGAATAGGTGCCGCGCTTTGCGGCTTTTGGAAAGGAGTGAAGCTCTCGTGAAGGAAATTGCGGGCCGGGTCTTCCGCCATATGGACAGGGTAAGGCTTCTGGCATCGGACGGGACGGTGCGGGAGGGCCGGGGGGCGGTGTGCCGCCACAAAAGCGCCTCCGGCGACGCCCTGGGGGCCCTGGGCCATGAGCTGGGGCGGCTGCAGGAGCCCCTTTACGTGTTTACGGGAAGCCTCCCCCAGCTTGTCCCCGGGGACCTGCTGGAGCAGGGCGGCGAGCGGTACACGGTGCTGTGGGGCAGGCGGGTGATGCTGGGGGACACCCTGGTGTGCACCCGGGCGGTGCTGGAGAGGAGGGACGAGGATGCGGGCCTATGAGCGCTTGACGGGGCTGCTGGAGGCCTTTCGGGAGAAGATACCGGGGGCGGACTTCCGGGAATGCTGGGGGCCCGGGAAGGCCGAGCGCCTGCCGGATAAGCCGGTGGTCACGGGCCAGGTGGCAGGCGAAAAGGACGCAGGGGGCCAGTGGAGCGCAAAGCTTTCCCTTACGGTGTTCCTGCCCCGGGGGGCGGCCCTGAAAACAGGGGAGGAGCTGCTGGAGGCCATGGGGGCCGTCGTGCGGGAAGCCTTCCCGACAGTGGCGGAGATCAGGCGGGAGGGCTTCGGGCCGGATAAGGCCTCGGGGCTCTTGGCGGCGGGGTGCTTTGTCTCCTTTGAAGAAAGCGGCGCAGAAGGCGGCGTGCGGGCCGTCATCGGCGGCGTAGAGCGGCCGGCCGCCGGGTGGGCCGTGCAGATAGACCCGGGCCGGGCCCTTACCGCCATAGGGGAGGAGGAGCCCTTCGCCCAGGTGGGCGGGGTACGCTACACAGTGGAGATAAGCGGCGTGGACACCAGGGGCCTCGAGCGGCTGGCGGGCTTTACCGTGGAGATAGGCGGACAGGAATATGCCCGGTGCCGGTGGAAGAGCCTGGACGAGACCGGGAAAAGCGCCGTGTTCACCTCCTTCCACCGGCGGGAGGGGGGTGAGTAGATGGAAGCTTTGGAGCAGGCGGAGGCCATGTCCCGGGAGTTTGAGCGGGACAGCCGGAGGTATCCGGTAAAGCTGTGAGACGTGAAAAAGGAGGGGATGGGATGAACTACATGACTATGAGCTTCGGCGACATCACCTGGCAGGCAAACCCCACGGCCCTGAAGCTTCAGATGGGCCGCGCCCTGCGGGAGACGGCGCTGCCCTTTGCGGGCAGCCGGCTGGAAGATTTGGGGGCAAAGAAACGGCGGGTAAGCGGCGAGGGCTGGTTTACGGGCCCTGACCGCTTAAAGCGCTGGCAGGAGCTCAGCGCCGTCTTCGCAGAGGGCGGGGCGAAATTTTTGCAGCTGCCGGGCCAGGCCCCCTTTCTGGCGGTGCTGGAGGAGCTGCGGCTTTTGGGGGAGCCCGGAGGGGACCATGTACACTACAGCTTCCTCTTTACCGAGCACAGGGGCCCCGCGGGCTATAAGGGGGGCAAGGCGCACCGGGCCTGCGCCGGGGAGAGCCTGTGGGACTACGCCGCCCGCTATGAGATACCCATAGAGGAGCTGCACCGGGTAAACCTGCACATCCGGGACATCGCCTGCCTGGAGCAGGGGGAGGAGGTGCGTATCCCGTGACGTGCTGGGGCATTTTGAAGGACGGGGGGCAGATGCTTCTGGGGGACCCAAAGGAAATGGCCCTGGCCTTTGACCGGGACGCCCCCGCCGACGCGCTTCGGGCGGTGTTCCCGGCGGAGAGGCTGTGGGAAACCTTTTCGGAGATTGTGGTGTACGAGGGGGGCTTTGCGGTGTTTCGGGGCATTGTAGACGAGCAGAATACCCGCCTGGGCCCGGAGGGCGTTTGGATAGAGCTGGTGTGCAGGAGCCTGGAAGCCCTGCTTCTCGATAACGAGGCCTGCCCCGACCCCATCCGGAGCCCGTCTCTCAAGGCCCTTTCCACCCGCCTGCTGGAGCCCCTGGGCTTTACCCGCATAGAGGGCGGGGACAAAGCGGCCCCCGGGATGCTGGAAATCGAGAAGGGCATGAGCTGCTGGCAGGTGCTCTCTGCATTCTGTGCGGGGGTGCTGGGCACCGTGCCCTATATAGACCCCGACGGGGTGCTGCACTGTGAGGGGTATAAAGAAGAGGAGGTCGTCCTTTCTGACGTGATATGGGCGGAAATCTCCCACAAGCCCTGCCGGGAGATCTCAGAGGTGTATAAGCAGAGCTTCGGCGGCGGGTACGACACCCCCTACCGGCAGCCGGGGGCCATCGCACAGCGCAGGCGCTATGTGAGCATAGACAGCGGCACAAACCCCAAGGAGTTGCTGCAAAAGTCCCAAGCGGAGAGCCGCAGCGTCACCCTGGAGTGCGCGGGCATCTTGTGGCCATTGCGGGGCAAAACAGTCTCTGTGGAGCTACCAAAGCTGGGGAAGCTCACAAAGTGCCCGGTCATAAGCGCCCGGTGCTGCCGGGACGGCAGGGGCCTCAGGACCCGCCTGACGCTGGAAGGGGGGCAGGCAGCATGTGGCTGACAAGAAAGCTGCAGCCCCCCGAGGGCCTGCGCATGCGAAACGGCCTGGTGCAGAGCGGCGAGGAGCTTTTGGTGCAGGGGGAGAAGAAGTTCCAGTCGCCGGAGCAGGTGGCGCCCTACGGGCTCATCAGCCGGGCGGACAGCGGCAAGGAGGCCGTGATGCTGGGAAGCTACTGCGCCGGGGTGGTCACAGACACGGACAGTACCCTGGATGCCGGGGAAGTGCGGCTCTACTCCGCCGGGGGCGCGGAGATACGGCTGAAGAATAACGGGGACGTGGTCATAAACGGCCAGGTCTTCTCAAAGTAAAGGAGGCACAAAATGGATATGAAGGTCACAGAAGGGGTCCACGCCCGGGGGCCCACAGGGGTGCTGCAGCGGGCAGAGGGCCTGGAGGAGCTGCTGCAGAACGCCTGCCTGCGCATGTCCCTGCGCCGGGGGGCCTTCCCTTACGGGCGGGGGCTGGGCAGCGGCCTTTGGCAGTGGGACCCCCAGGAGGAGCACGCCCTGGAACGGGCGCGGGCCCTTGCCAATGAGGCGCTGCTGGATATGCCCGGCGTGGAGGCTGTAAGCGCCGAAGAAACGGAATCGGGCGTGAAATTCACCCTGCGCACGCCCTTGGGAGAGGGGGAGGTAACCGTATGGAAAGCTACGCAGGCATCTTGAAGACCATGGAGGACGCCTATGTGGAGGCCGGCGGCAGCCCGGCAGAAATGGTGTCGGACATAGGGCTGCGGCTGCGGGTGCTGGCCGGGGAGCTCTACCGGGCCCAGTGCGAGGCCCAGTGGATACGCAGGCAGAGCTTCCCCGGCACGGCCGACGGGGCCCAGCTGGAGCTGCACGGGGCCCAGCGGGGCGTCGTGCGAAGGCCCGCAGAGAGGGCCGTGGGGGAGATTACCTTCGTGCGCTACCTGCCCCTGAGCTTTGATCTGCTCATCCCCAAGGGCACCCTGTGCGCCTCCTCCGGCGAAGAGGCCGTGGAGTACGAGACCACAGCGGAGGCGGTGCTCACGGCGGGTGCCCTTTCGGTGGCGGCGCCCGCCCAGGCGGTAGAGCCGGGCCAAAAGGGCAACGCCGCCGAGGGGTACATCAACACCCTCGTCACGCCGGTGGAGGGCATACAGTATGCCTCGAACCGGTCAGACTTCACCGGGGGCCGGGACAAGGAGGCGGAGGAAGCCTACCGGGCCCGGGTGATGGACGCCTACAAGCGCCCCCTGGTAACAGGCAGCGCGGCCTACTACGAGAGCATAGCCCGGGAAATAGAGGGCATCACCTCGGCCCAGGCGGTGGCGGATGGGGAGACCCCCGGCAAGGTGAACATCTACCTGTGGGGGGAAAACGCCGCCCCGGACGAAGCCCTGCTGGCAAAGGCCCAGGAGGTCCTGGAAAAGAAAAAAGCCCTGGGGGCCACTCTCAGCGTGCAGGCGGCCAAGGCCCGGAAGATAAACCTGCTCCTGCGCTTCCAGCTGCCCGAGGGCGTCACAAACGACGACGTGAAGCCCCAGGCAGAGCCCGTCATGCAGGAATACCTGCGCGCCCGCCAAGTGGGGGACGCCGTGCCAGCCGCCGAGCTTCTGCGGCTGGCCCTGCAGGCGGTGCCCGAGGCCATACGGGTAGAGCTGCCCGCCAGCATGCAGAACTATACGGCAGCCGTGGGGGAGAAGCCCATCCCCGGCGGGTTCTCTCTGGGGGTGCTCTCGTGACGGCTTTGGAAAACATGGAAAAAATTCTGGGGGAGAGCGGCGCGTACCGCCTGACAGAAAACGCCCCCTTAAAGTGGGAGCTTGCCGCCTACGGGGCCGGGTTCGCGGCGGTGAAGGAGGAGCTTCTCAGGGCCTTCGCCGACAGCTTTGCCGCCACCACCGGGGAGGAGCGCCTAAAGGAGTGGGAGACCCTTTTCCTGCCCCACCCGGCGGGCTGCCCGCTGGAGGACAGAAGGGAGATGCTCTCAGCTCGGCTGCGGGCCCGGCCAGAGCCCGTTTCCTTAGAAGACATGCCCGGCCTGCTTCTGGCGGCGGGCATCCGGGGCACGGCGGAGGAAGCGGGGGGTGCGGTCCTTATCACCCCAGAGGAGTACCTGCTGCCAGAGGCCCAGGCCAAAGGGGAGCTGAAACGCCTGATGCCCCTGCACGTAAGCTGGAGTATCGCGCAGTAAGAGAAAAGAGCCTGTGGGAAGAACCCCGCGGGCTTTTTTCTTTGCCCCCTTTTCAAACGGCCCCGGCTATGCTATACTGGCATCAAAAGCAGACCGTGAAAAGGAGGCAGGCTTTATGTACAAATTTGACCGAGCGGAGTACGAAAAGCGCATGGCCTGGTACACCCAGGCGCGCTTTGGCATGTTCATCCACTGGGGGCTCTACGCCATCCCGGCCCGAGGGGAGTGGGTGCGCAGCGTGGAGGAGATCACGAAGGAGGACTACATGCCCTACTTCGATGAGTTCGACCCCGTGGACTACGACCCCAGAAAGTGGGCCAGGGTCGCCAAAGAGGCGGGGATGCAGTACATGGTGCTCACATCCAAGCACCACGACGGCTTCTGCCTGTTTGACAGCCAGTACACGGATTTCAAATCCACCAACACCAAATGCGGCCGGGACCTGGTGCGGGAGTTCTTGGAGGCCGGAAGGGCCGAGGGGCTGAAAGTGGGGCTCTACTTCTCCCTTCTGGACTGGGTGCACGAGGACTACCCCCACTACGGCGACCGAAACCACCCCATGCGCTTTAAGCCCGAATACGGCAACGAGGGCCGGGACTTCGACAACTACCTTACCTACATGCACAACCAGGTGCGGGAGCTGTGCACGAACTACGGGAAGCTCGACATCCTGTGGTTTGACTTCTCCTACGAAGACAAGTATAACGTCATGCGCGGGGAGAAGTGGAAGGCCACAGAGCTTGTGAACATGGTGCGCTCCCTGCAGCCCGACGTCATCATCGACAACCGCCTGGAGGTAAGCGGCGACGGCTTCGGCTCCCTTTGGGAGTGCGACCCCACCCCCTACCACGGGGACTTTATAAGCCCCGAGCAGATCATCCCCCCAAACGGCATCCAGGACAAAGAGGGCAAGGACATCGCCTGGGAGGCCTGCGTGACCATGAACAACAACTGGGGCTACTGCCGGGAGGACCGGTTCTTTAAGCCCGCCTCCATGCTCATAAAGAAGCTGGTGGAGTGTGTCTCAAAGGGCGGCAACCTCCTTCTGAACGTGGGCCCTGACGCCCGGGGGAACATCCCCCCGGAGTCCCTGAACATCCTGTCTGAGATCGGCGCTTGGATGAAGAAAAACAGCGAGAGCATCTACGGCTGCGGCAAGGCGGGGATTGACAAGCCCGACACCGGCCGCATCACCCGAAAGGGCGATACCCTCTACTACCATCTCTTTGAAAACACCGTGGGCCCCATGCCCCTGCCGGGCATCACAAAGGACCAGGTGAAATATATCCGGGAGCTGGCTACAGGGGCGGAGATCCCCTTAGCCAACAGCTGGGTGCAGGGCCCCTATCCCGACATCGTCTTCGCCGACCTGGGCCCCGACCCCATCCTGTCCGACCCGGTGGACACGGTCTTAAAGGTGCAGCTGAAATGAGGAGCCTGTCAGACGCCGGGGAGGAAGCGCTCTTAGAGCACATCTTAAAGGCCCTGCCCCCCTCGGACCTGGGGGAGTACCCCATAGAGCTCTTTCGCTCCTATGCCCGGCATGGCTGTCTGGTGCGGGGGGAATTCCCCTGGTGCCGGGCCCTTCCCGAGGGCCTGTTCCTGCGGGACGTGCTGGCCCCCCGGGTGAACACCGAGGAGCTGTGCGATTGCCGCCCCCTCTTTTATCAGGAGCTCGCCCCCCGGGTGCGGGGGCTCTCCTTAGAGGAGGCCATATTGGAAGTGAACCGCTGGTGCGCCCAGCACGTGACCTACCGCTCTACAGACGACCGCACCTCCTCGCCCCTGGCCGTGTACCGCCGGGGATGGGGGCGCTGCGGGGAGGAATCCACTTTTACCGTCAACGCCCTGCGCAGCGTAGGCATCGCCGCCCGGCAGGTGTACGCCCCCTTCTGGAGCCACTGTGACGATAACCACGCCTGGGTGGAGGCCTGGGACGGCTCGTCCTGGCGGTACCTGGGCGCCTGCGAGCCCGAGCCCCTTCTGGACCGGGGGTGGTTCACCGGGGCGGCGGCGCGGGCCATGCTCATCCACACCCGGTGGTTTGTGGGGGAGGGGGAGGACTTCTCCCGCTTCTACCCCCACACAGACCCCGTGGACCTGGACCTGCGGGACGGCGTTCTCTACGAGACGCTGACCGCCCGGTACGCGCCCACGAAGGTCTGCGCCGTCACCGTATATAAGCCCGACGGGGCCCCGGCGGCGGGGGCCAGGGTCACCTTCTCCGTGCTGAATATGGCGGCCTTCCGGCCCATCGCCCAGCGGGTGGCGGACGAAACCGGCATGGCCCGCCTGCGCCTGGGGCTGGGCAGCGTGTTCGTCACCGCCCAGTGGCCAGGGGGCCGGGCCGAGGCCTTGTGGGACACCCTCCACAGCGCCCGCCTGACCCTCACGGGCCCGGCCCCCGGGGGCCTGTTCACCTTTTGGGCCCCGGCGGCGCCCGACCAGTTCCCGCCCCCCTTGACAGCCCAGCAGAAAGCCCGCCGGGCCGCCGTGCTGGAGGAAGCGGCGTCCCTGCGCCGGGAGCGCCCCCTGCGGCCCGCCCAAGGGCCCTGGGCCCTTCTCAGCGAAAAAGACCGCTCGGAGGATATAGACCCCCGCGTCTTAGAGGGCTACGACCCTGAGAAGCCCCCGGAGCTTGTGAGCCCCCGGGTGGGCCTTGAGCCCCTGCGCTTCTGGTCCTCCCCGGACCTGGGCCGGGACCCGGAGGAAATCTGGAAATGGGTGCGGGCCCTGCCCGCCCTTCCCGGCTATAAGGACCTGCCCCAGAGCCCCCTTTCCGCCCTGGCCCTGGGGGCGGCGGGGGAGGGCGCAAAGGACGTGCTTTTCTGCGCCCTGTGCCGCAGGGCGGGCGTCCCGGCCCGGCTCTCGCCACTAGACGGCGCGCCGGAATACCAGAAGGACGGCGTCTTCCTGCGGCCCGGGGACCCGGCCGCGGCCTCCCTCTCCCTTCTGGCCCCCGCAGACCGCGGGGCCGCCTGCTGGCAGGACTACACCCTTTCCCGCCTGAAAAACGGGGCCTGGAAGCACCTCTCCACCGGTCATCTGAAGGCCGGGGAGGCCCGGGCGCTCTCCCTGCCGGCGGGGGCCTTCCGTCTGCTGACGGCGGTACGCCTGCCCGGCGGCGACCAGCTCTTTTGGCAGGAAGACTTCGATTTACAAGCGGGCGAGCCCCGGGTGATCCCCCTGCGTTTCCCCCGGCCCCGCAGCGGCCAGCTTCTGCAGAGCCTGCCCCTGCCGCCCTTTCCGGGCCGGGAGCATTTGGGGGACAAGCCCTACACCCTGTTCTGCTGGCTGGAGCCCGGCCGGGAGCCCACGGAGCACCTTTTAGGGGAGCTGAAAAAAGAGCAGGCGGGCTTTCGCGCCTGGGGGGACAGGTGCGCAGTGCGCCTCTTTACCCCAAAAGACACAGATTATAGCGGCCTTTCCGCCCTTTCGCGCCAACTTTTCGTAGAGCCGGAGCGCCTGCCCCTGGTGCTTTTGGCCCATAAGAGCGGCCGGGGACTCTACGCCTGCAGCGGGTACAACGTGGGCACGGGGGCCCTATTGCTGCAGCTTCTGCAGGCCGCAGAGGAAAAAACCACACAGGAGGAACCAGAAAATGGAAAATGAAATGCTCACATTACTGAAGACCCGGCGCAGCGTGCGCCAGTACCGCCCAGAGCCCGTAGAGGCGGAGAAGCTGGATGCCATCTTAGAAGCGGGCACCTACGCGCCCACGGGCATGAATAAGCAGACCCCGGTGATCATCGCCGTGCAGAGCCCGGAGGACCGGGCCGCCGTGCAGGCCCTCAACTGCAAGGCAAGGGGCGGCACCGGCGACCCCTACTATGGGGCCCCCGCCATCCTTCTGGTGCTGGCCGACCCCACCAACTCCAACACCTGGGTGGAGGACGGCGCCTGCGTGCTCAGTACCATGATGCAGGCCGCCCACGCCCTGGGGGCCTCCACCTGCTGGATACACGGGGAGAGGCAGATGTTCGAGCTGCCCGAGGGCAAGGCCCTCTTGAAAAAATGGGGCCTGCCCGAGACGCTCTCAGGCGTGGGCTCTCTGGCCCTGGGCTACGGGGAGGGCCCCGCGCCCCAGCCAAAGCCCCGCAAGGAAGGGTACATCGTAAAGGTATAAAACCGAGAGGGCCGCTGGGGAAAACCCGGGCGGCTTCTCTATTGTTTACAACTTATACTTGTATTTTCTGGCAGTAACAGATATAATAAAACAGAATGGCCGTGGGCCGCTATCAAAATGAAGGAATGGTATGCCGCATGAAATGGATTCGAGGTCTGGCGCTGCTGCTTTTGGGCGCGCTGCTTCTGGGGCTTTTCGCCGGGTGCGCGACAGAGGAGGAATACGAGGAAGAAAGCTCGCTGCCCGAGCTTGCGAACACCGGGGAGGAGGCTGCCCTGACCCTGGCCTTTTCGGACCCCGGGGACGCCTATGTGAAAGCCCTTTCGGAGATCATAGAAAAATACCGGGCCGACTACCCCGGCACCCAGATAGAGCTCAAGCCCTACTGCACAGAAGAAGAACTCACAGAGCTTCTGCGCACCGGCGGGGCGGACATCGTGGAGGTAGAAGGGGAGCGCCAGGGGGCCCTTGTAGAGGAGGGGCTTTTGTGGAACTTCCACCCCTACTTCAAGGCCTGGCGGGAAGAGCCCGTCATCTATAGCTTCGCCCGGCAGGCGGTAGAGTCCATGGGGGAGAAGCAGGCCTATATCCTGCCAGCCGACTTCCGGCAGGAGGTGCTTTTCTACCGGGCCGACTGGATAGACGAATATAACAGCCAGGTGGAAAGCGAGGAGGACGAAGCAAACGTTAAGACCTGGGGCCAGCTTTGCGCGACCGCTAAGAAGCTGGGGGACAAGGGCCGCCTGGCCTTAGCTGGCAAGGGCCGCCTGGGGAAATACTTCGACTGCATCCTCTGGAGCCGGGCCAGCCGGGACGCCATGAAGGGGCCCTGTGCCGCCTACTTTACAGAGGAGGACGAGGAGGTCGCCACCCTCTTTGCCACCCCCGCCGGGGTAGACGCGGCCCACCGCTTCTCCCTGGTCATGGAGGAAGCCGCCCTGCCCGGGTGCGAGGACTGGACCATAGACGAAGCCTTGGAGGCCTTCAAGACCGGCAAGGCCTGCATGCTGCTGGCGGACAGCTCTTACCAGAAGGAGCTGGAAGCGGCCCTGCCAGAAGGCGCCCTGGGGGTAGAGGGCTTTACCCGCACGGACAACAACCTCTGCGTGACCCGCCTGGACTTCTGGGGCTGGGCCATCAGCCAGAAGAGCCAGTATAAAGAGACGGCGGCGCACTTTCTCACCTATCTCTCAAACGCCGACAACAACACCCATATAGCAAAGACCGCCGGCACCCTGCCCCTGCACCGGGAGGCCCTCCTTATGGAGCCGGGCTTCTCAGAGGGGGACAGGGCCCCGGAGATGCGCATGGCCCAGTTAAGTGCCGAGTACCATTACGTGAACCGCCCGGACATGTACGTGCAGGCAAGCGAAGATTTCCCGGCCCTCTACGAGCAGCGGCTCAGGGCGTTCCTCTCAGGGGAAAGCACCGAGGAGGCGCTTTTGGAGGAGCTTGACGCTTTCTGGATGGAGGCCTATGAGAGCCAGCCGGACAACTGGTCCAAGAAAAAGGAAAAGAAGGAGGGATCGTGATGCGGGTGAAACTGCTTTGCTTTACGCCCGAGCCCGAGAAGACCGTGGCCTGCGCCGCCAAGCTCTGCTACGCGGCCGCTGACATTGACACGGTGCGGGAGGGCCTGACGGAAGAAAAGACCGCGTCCTTTGTGGACATGCTGCGGGAAATCGGCCACGAGAGCCCCATCGAGCACGTGAGCTTCACCTTTGGCATCGAGGGGGTGTCCCGGTCGCTGCTGGCCCAGATCACCCGGCACCGGCTTGCCTCCTACAGCGTGCAGAGCCAGCGCTATGTGAAGGAGGGCCACTTTGACTTCGTGCTGCCCCCGGAGATAGAGGCCCTGCCCGAAGCCAAGGAAGAATTCCTGCGGGCCATGGAGGAGGACGCGGAGCACTACCTGCGCCTGACGGAGCTTCTGCAGGAAAAGCATTATGAAGCCTTCTTAAAAGAGGGCATAGAGCCCAAGGAGGCCCGGCGCAAAGCCGAAAAGAAAGCCATAGAGGACGCCCGTTTCGTGCTGCCCAACGCCTGCGCCACAAAGCTCATCTGCACCATGAACGCCCGGTCGCTCTTAAATTTCTTCACCCACCGCTGCTGCAACCGGGCCCAGTGGGAGATTCGGGCCCTTGCCATAGAGATGCTAAAGGAAGTGCGGGCCGTGGCCCCCCATATCTTTGAGAAGGCGGGCCCCCCCTGCCTGCGGGGCAGCTGCCCCGAGGGTAAAATGAGCTGCGGCAGGGCAGAGGAAGTCAGAGAGAGGTTTGGTGCACTATGGGGCTAGTGGTGCTGGAGGGCCTGGACGGCAGCGGCAAGGGCACCCAGGCGGGGCTTCTCCTGTCGTCCCTTAAAAAGCGGCTGGGGCCCGTGCGCAAGGTGGATTTCCCCGACTACGATTCCCCCTCCTCGGCCCTTGTGAAGATGTATCTGGGCGGCCAGTTCGGCACCGACCCCGGGGACGTGAACGCCTACGCCGCCAGCACCTTCTACGCGGTGGACCGCTTCGCAAGCTTCCATAGGGTGTGGGGGGAAGACTATAAAAAGGGCGTGCCCATCTTAGCCGACCGCTACGTGACCTCGAACCTCATCTATCAGCTCACAAAGGTGCCCCGGGCGGGCTGGGAGGACTTCATCGCCTGGGCCGAGGACCTGGAATACGGAAAGCTGGGCCTGCCCCGGCCGGACCGGGTGCTGTACCTGGACATGCCCGTGGAGGTTTCCCAGCGGCTGCTTTCACAGCGCTACCGGGCCGGCGGGCACAAGGACATACACGAAAGCCACCTGGAGTTCCTGCGGGCCTGCGCCCGGAGCGCTCGGTTCGTGGGGGAAAGGCAGGGGTGGGAGATCATCCCCTGCGCCGAAAACGGCGAGCCCCTGCCCGTAGAAGACATACACGAAAAAGTACGCACAAAGGCGCTGGAAGCGCTGGGAATGTGAAAGGAGACAAATATGGTAGCTGTGTTTTTAGCCGAAGGCTTCGAGTTGGTAGAGGCCATGGCCCCGGTGGACGTGCTGCGCCGGGCCGGGGTTGATGTAAAGCTCATAGGCGTCACGGGCCGGGAGGTACCGGCCTCCAACGGCGTCACCGTAAAGACAGACCTGGCCCCGGAGGACCTGAGCCGGGAGGGGCTTGAGGCCATTGTCCTGCCCGGGGGGCTGCCCGGCACTTTGAACCTGGAGAAGTCCCCTGCCGTGCAGGATATAATAGACTGGTGCGTGAAAGAGGGCAAACTCATCGGGGCCATCTGCGCCGCCCCCTCTATCCTGGCCCACAAGGGCCTATTAAAGGGCAGAGAGGCCACGGCCTTCCCCAATTTCCAGAAGGACCTGACGGAGGGCGGCGCCCGGTTAAGCGAAAAATACGTGTGCCAGGACGGCCGTTTCATCACCGGTCGGGGCATGGGCGTGTCTTTGGAGTTCGGCTTAAAGCTGACGGAAGCCCTCACCTCCCCGGAAAAGGCCGAGGACATCCGCACCTCCATCCAGACAGACCGGGGCTGATGGGCCTCGCAGAAGAAAAAGCCGCCCTGCGCCGGGCGTGCCTGCGCATCCGGGGGGAGATACCCCACCGGGAGGAAAAAGACCGGGCCATCTTCCGCCACGTGACGGGCCTTGCCCAGTGGGAACAGGCCCAGCGGGTCTACCTGTACCTGAGCGCCAAGGGGGAGCCCGACACCTTCTCCCTGGCCCGGGCGGCCCTCGCTGCGGGCAAAGAGGTGCTGGCCCCCCTCTGCGGGCCAGGGCCGGGGAAGATGGCCTTTTACGCCTTTACAGATTTCCGGCAGCTGCGCCCCGGCCGGTGAGGCATTTTAGAGCCGGACCCCGGGCTGTGCGGGCCCGGAGAGGGCCCCGGCCTGTGCCTGGTGCCCGGCCTGGCCTTTGACAGGCAGGGGGGCCGGCTTGGCTGGGGGAAGGGCTATTACGACCGCTTTCTGGCGGGAAGGGAGACCGACACGGTGGGCCTGTGCTACGAGGCGCTTCTGCTTCACAGTGTGCCCACCGGAACGCATGATAAAAGGGTTGGCCGGGTGGCCACAGAGGCAGGCGTCTTTGCCTGCGCCCGGGAAGGGAGCAAGCTATGAACGAGAGACCAGACCAGAACCGAGGGGTGGGCGGGGAAGAGCCCCGGGCCACCGGCAGCTTCAAGGTGAACATCGACGAGCGGGACCTGATGACGGGCCCCATAGAGGGCCCCCGCCGCCGCCAGCCCCCCGAGCTTTACGGGGAGCCCCCGGCCTCTAACCGGGCGCACCTGACCGAGGAGGAACGCAAGCAGGAAAAAAAGGCCCACCGCAAGCGCAACCGCATCAAGGCCAGAAAGAACAAGCGCATCTTCAAGTTCATGTGGCTGTGCATGGTGCTGCTCACCTCCTTCACCATCGCAAGCTATTTGATCGGCGGCTCCAACGACTTCTTCGGCGTGCGCAATGAGGGCACCACCACCGTCACCATCCCCGAAACAGGCGTGGACGAGGACGCCCTGGCGAAAATTCTCGCCGACAGCGGGGCCATAGACAAGCCGGAGTTCTTCTCCCTTTACTGCAAGGTGAAGAAGGAGAGCATGGACGCCTTCGCCCCCGGCGAATACAGCCTGGAGACCGACAAGGACTACGAAGACATCATCGACACCCTGCAGGGGGGCAACCAGGTGCGGGGGGAGGAGGTCACCGTCACCATCCCCGAGGGCTATAACGCTTTGGAGATCGCCCAGACCATGGAAGATAACGAGGTCTGCTCCCGCACAGAGTTCCTGGACGCCCTCAACAACATGGACTTTACAAACTACGACATCATAGCCAGCATGGGCAGCGGCGAGGGCCGCTACTACAAGCTGGAGGGCTATCTCTTCCCGGACACCTACAACTTCTATAAGGGCGAGGAGCTGGAGTCCGTCATCGGCAAGATGATCAACAACTTCCAGAACCGCATGACCGAGCAGGTGTACCTGATGGCCGAAAGCCGGGGCATGACCATGGACCAGGTGGTCATCATGGCCTCCATCATCCAGGGGGAGGCCGCCAACACCACGGATATGTTCGACGTGTCCTCCGTGCTGCACAACCGCCTGAACTTCGGCGCGGAAAACGACATTTTCTTCTTAGAGTGCGACTCTACCATGTGCTACCCCTATAAGAACCCCCAGGCCATCCCGGAGACCGGGGCCATGGACTACGGCGCCTACAACACCTATAACGTCCAGGGCCTGCCCCCGGGGCCCATCTGCAACCCTGGCGCCGAGGCTATCTTGGCGGCGGTGCGGCCCAACGACACCCAGTACCTCTACTTCTGCCACTCGGACGAGGGCGTGGCCTACTACGCCGAGAACTCCTGGCAGCACGAGGAGAACCTGGTGCTGGCGGGCCTTATGGAGCCCAGCTGGTAAGGAGGCCCCCATGGCATGGAAGAAACCGGAGCTCCTGTCCCCGGCCGGGGACTGGGAGCGGCTCTTGGCCGCCGTTGACTACGGCGCGGACGCGGTGTACCTTTCCGGCAAAAGCTTCGGCATGCGCTCGGCCCCCCAGAACTTCACCGAGGAGGAGATCGTAAAGGCCGTAAAGCTCTGCCACGGCCGGGGGATGAAGGTCTACGTCACCTGCAACACCCTGCCCCGAAACCACGAGCTTTCACAAATCGTCCCCTTCCTCCGCCACTGTGACAGGGCGGGGGTAGACGCCTTCATCATCTCAGACCTGGGGGTGCTGGCCTTAGCAAAGGAGCACGCCCCCCGGGTGCAGCGGCATGTGTCCACCCAGACGGGCATCGTAAACTACGCCGCCGCCAAAGCCTGCTATGACCTGGGGGCCAGCCGGGTGGTGCTGGCCCGGGAGGTGCCCCTTAACGAGATACGGGGCATACGGGACAACACGCCCCGGGGCCTTACTATAGAGGCCTTTGCCCACGGCTCTATGTGCGTGTCCTTTTCCGGCCGGTGCCTGCTCTCCAACTACATGACCGGCCGGGACGCCAACCGGGGGGCCTGCGCCCAGCCCTGCCGGTGGGAGTACACCCTTATCGAGAAGGAGCGCCCCACACAGGAATTCACCCTGGTGCAGGAGGAAAAAGGCGCCTATGTGTTTAATTCCAACGACCTGCGCATGATTGAGCACATCCCCGCCATGGTGCGGGCCGGGGTGGAGAGCCTGAAGCTGGAGGGCCGGGCCAAGTCCGCCTACTATGTGGCCTGCGTCACCGCAGCCTACCGGCGGGCCATCGACTTCTTTTCTGCGCACCCCGATGCCCCCCTGCCCCCGGAGATCCTGGAGGAGACGGAGAAGATCAGCCACCGGGCCTACTCCACGGGGTTCTACTTCGGCGGCGAGCCCGGCCAGACCACCGACCGCAGCCAGTACACCCGCAAATACGAGGTGGCCGCCGTGTGCCTGGGCCGAGAGGGCCCCTTCCTGCGCCTTGCCCAGCGCAACCGCTTCTTTAAGGGAGACATGGCGGATATCCTGCAGCCGGGAAAGCCCAGCGTCACAGCGCCCCTTACAGACATCTTTAACGAAGACCGGGAGCCCATAGACGCCGCCCCCCACGCGGAAATGGCCGTCTACTGGAAGACAGCCCTGGAGGTTTCCCCCGGGGCCTACTTACGCATAAAGAGAACGTGATAAAAGTGCTGCCCCCACCGGCCGGTGGGGGTATACCTTTTCTCTGGGGGGCATATCCATTACTATCCGCAAAAGGAAAGGATGGACCCCATGAAACGAAACGCTTTGTGCTGCGCGCTCGTGATGAGCCTGCTTTTGTGCGCCGCCTCCCCCCGGGCCCGGGCGGAGGGACCGGAGATCACCGCCCCCTCTGTGGTGCTCATGGAAGCCTCCACCGGAGAGGTCCTCTTTGAGAAGGACTGCCATAACGTGCGCCCCTGCGCCTCCATTACGAAGGTCATGACCCTGTGTCTGACCTTCGAGGCCATAGAGGGCGGGCAGCTGAGTTTATCAGACACCCTCACCGCCTCGGCCCACGCGGCCTCTATGGGCGGGTCTGACATCTGGCTCAAAGAAGGGGAGCAGATGACCGTGGACGACCTGATAAAGGCCACGGTCATCATGAGCGCTAACGACGCCGCCGTGGTGCTGGCCGAAAGCATCGCCGGCAGCGAGGAGGCCTTTGTGCAGAGGATGAACGAAAAGGCCCAGGCCTTAGGGATGGAAGACACAGTCTTCAAAAACTGCAACGGCCTGGACGAAGAGGGCCACGTGACCAGCGCCCACGACGTGGCCCTTATGAGCCGGGAGCTCTTAAAGTACCCCAAAATACAGGACTACACCCTCACCTGGATCGACTACGTGCGGGGCGGGGCCACCCAGCTGGTGAACACCAACAAGCTCATCCGCAGCTACCAGGGCATCACGGGGCTGAAGACGGGCACCACCTCCCAGGCGGGCAGCTGCATCACCGCCACGGCGGAGCGGGACGGCCTTTCCCTTATCGCCGTGGTGCTGGGGGCGGGCTCTACCGACGACCGCTTTTCCGACGCCCGGGCCCTCTTAGACTACGGCTTTGCCGGGTGGGCCGTGAAGGTGCCCGAGGCCCCGGAGCTTTCCCCCGCCCCGGTGCTGGGGGGCATGACGGCCACCGTGCGCCTTACAGTGGGGGAGAGCCCTAAACTCCTTATGCAGGCCTCCGACACCGCTGTGATCGAGTCGAAGGTAGAGCTGCAGGCCGACATCACCGCCCCCATAAAGAAGGGCGACGTGCTGGGCCGGGTAGTCTACACGGCCGGGGGGAAGGCCCTGGCCCAGGCCCCCATCACCGCGGCGGAGGATATAGAGGCCATCACCTTCGGCTCCGCGTTCCGGTATTTATTGGGGGGATTTTTCTCACTGTAAAACTTTTTATGAAGAATGGCGAATCTGCCTTGCAAAACGCGCGGGTTTATTGTAGAATAGAGACACAAGGAAAAATCGCGCCCGACTGAGGGCTAAGAAAAGGGGTTTTTTACAATGCCGCTGAAACTGCAAGACGGGTATCTGAAGGGCTTTATCGCCCAGCATGAGGTCGAGGCCATTGCGCCGCAGGTGGAGAACGCGCACAACATGCTCTCCGCCGGCACGGGGCTGGGCAGCGATTTCTTGGGCTGGGTCCGTCTCCCCGCCGATTATGATAAAGAGGAGTTCGCCCGGATCCAGAGGGCGGCGGAGAAGA
>CANRZD010000003.1 GCA_947644325.1 uncultured Clostridia bacterium | reverse complement strand
GTGGGGAACAACAGCACGTCCCGAATGGACTGCGCGCCCGTCAGCAGCATGACCAGACGGTCGATGCCCATGCCCATGCCGCCGGTGGGGGGCATGCCGTACTCCAGGGCGGTGAGGAAATCCTCGTCCACGTCGCAGGCCTCGTCGTCGCCGGCGGCCTTCTGGGCGGCCTGGGCCTCGAAGCGCTCCCGCTGGTCAATGGGGTCGTTGAGCTCGCTGAAGGCGTTGGCGTACTCGCTGCCGCAGATAAAGAGCTCGAACCGCTGGGTGTACTGGGGGTCCGCCGGGTCCTTCTTGGCCAGGGGAGAGATGTCCACCGGGTGGCCCGTAAGGAACGTGGGCTGCACCAGCTTCTCCTCGCAGTAGGCCTCGAAGAACAGATTGAGGATATCCCCCTTGCGGTGCCGGGGCTCGTATTCGATGTGATGCTCCTTGGCAAGCTCCCTTGCCTGCTCCAGGGTCTCTACCTGGGCGAAGTCCACCCCCGCGTACTGCTTCACGGCCTCTGTCATGCTGATGCGGGTGAAGGGCTTATCCAGGTCGATCTCCACCCCGTCCACTTCTACCTTGCCGGTGCCCAGCACCTTGTGGGCCACGGTGCGGATCAGGTCCTCGGTGATGTCCATCATGCCGTGCACGTCCGTGTAGGCCTGGTAGAGCTCCAGCATGGTGAATTCCGGGTTATGGGTGCGGTCCATGCCCTCGTTGCGGAAAATGCGGCCGATCTCATAGACCCGCTCGAAGCCGCCTACGATCAGGCGCTTTAAGTGCAGCTCCAGGGCGATGCGCAGGTACATGTCCAAATCCAGGGTGTTGTGGTGGGTGATAAAGGGCCGCGCCGCGGCGCCCCCCGCCTGCACGTGCAGCACCGGGGTCTCCACCTCCAAAAAGGCCTTGCCGTCCAGATACTCCCGGATGGCGGTGATGATGCGGGAGCGCTTTACGAACACGTCCCGCACCTCGGGGTTCATGATAAGGTCCAGATACCGCTGCCGGTACCGGGCGTCTGTGTTTGTAAGGCCGTGGTATTTTTCCGGCAGGGGCAATAAGGCCTTGGAGAGGATAGTGAGGGCGTTCACCTTCACGGAAATCTCCCCCCGCTGGGTGCGGAAGACTTCGCCCTCCACCCCCACGATATCCCCGATGTCCAAAGAGGCCTGCATGGCCTTGTAGGCTTCCTCGCCCATGACGTCTATCTTCGCGTACAGCTGTATCCGCCCGGACACATCCCGCAGGTCCATGAAGGACACCTTGCCCATGCCCCGGCGGCTCATGACGCGGCCGGCCACGGACACCTGCTTTCCTTCCAGCTCTTCAAAGCGGTCTGTAATCTCCTGGGCCTTGTTCTTTACGTCAAAGGACACCTGGGCATAGGGGTCCTTCCCCTCCTGCTGCATAGAGAACAGCTTGTTCCTGCGTATCTGTAAAATTTCCTTTAAGTCCTGGGCCCCTTCCGCCTGGGCCCCCTGCTGCTTGCGCTCCGCCACTCCCGGCACTTCCTTTCCTTTTTTCTTTCCTTCTTTTCCCGTATTTTATGAGATCGACAGCACCATGTAGGTGGAGAAGCCCGCGGGGGTCTCCACCTCTACGGTCTGGCCCTGCACGGCGCCCAAAAGGGCCTTGCCCACCGCCGACTCGTCGGAGATTTTGCCCCCCCGGGGGTCGGCCTCGTTGGAGCCCACGATCTTATAATCCTTTGTGGACTTCTTCCCCGAAGCCGTCACCACCTCCACCTGGACCTTGGAGCCGATGTGCACGGTCTCGTTGCTCAGCTCGCTCTCGTCGATGACAACGGAGTTCTTGAGCATCACTTCCACGTCGGCTATGCGGGCCTCCATGATGGCCTGGTCGTTCTTGGCCTCGTCATATTCGCTGTTCTCCGACAAATCACCGAAGGACAGCGCCACCTTGATCTTCTCCGCCACTTCCTTGCGGCGCACGGTCTTCAAATATTCCAGTTCCTTTTCCAGGGCGGCAAGCCCTTCCTCTGTCACAAAAAACTGCTTTTCTGCCATACTCCATGTCCATCCTTTTCCGTTTGGGTTTGGCTACTATTATACTCGTGGCCGCGCCCTTTGTCAAATCCTAAAGAAAACAAAAGTAAGTGGTCGAGCCCAGGTACTTGTCGTAGTAGGTCTCGTAGACCCCGCTGCCCAGCCGCCCCAGGCTCTGGAACACCACGTTCCCCGGCAGCACGCTGCCGTTTTCCAGCAGGTAGCGGGCGTTTTCAATCGTGCGGGCGTCGGGCTTTAAGGCATAGAGGCCGCTGGTGGGGCGGTACTGGCCGGGCTGGTCCAGCACCGCCTTGATGGTATTGGGAAAGCGCGGGCTCTCCACCCGATTAAGAACTACGCTGCCCACGTAAAGCTGCACCCAGTCCGGTATCCAGGTGCACCCGGCCTCTGAGTGGATGATGGCCGCCAGAAGGGTCAGCTCATCCTGGGTGTACTTAGGGCGCTTGTCAGCCTCTATAGCCGCTAAGATCTCCGCCGGGGTGGCGTAGGTGGTAAAGTAAGAGGTGATCTTCTGAGACAGCCCCAGGGCGTTTATTTTCAGGTTCCGCTGCTGCTCATAGATGGCCCCCACCTGCATGGCGTAGGCGCCGCCGTCCTCCAGGGCCTGGAGCATGGCCGCCATGTAGTTCATATCCGGGTCGTAGCTTTTCACGGTGATGTGGTCGGTGAGCCCCGCCCCCTGGGCCGTCGCCCCGGAGAAAGCCACCAACAGGATGAGTAAAAGGGACAGGATTTGTTTACGCAAAATAGTAGGACCTCCTTTTGAATTGAGTTCCCGGCTATTTTACCAAACAATTCCTATTAAGTTTGTCGAAACCGCTGAATGTTTTTATTCGGCGTATGTAAGGTCCGCTTCCGTCCAGTTATCTAAGACTTTCAGCATGTCCACGGCCACTTCCCGGGCCCCGGGCAGGTCGTGCTCCTTGTAGTTGCCGCACTCCTCTCGCTTGCTTCCGGGTATTTCCCCCTCATAGTCCCGGATGAAGGCAAAGCACTTCTTCACAAGGCCGATGGCCTCCTGGGGGGTCACGGCGTCCCGCACCAGGAAATAGAACCCCGTGCGGCAGCCCATGGGCCCTACGTAGACCACCTGGTCGGAGAGGGCGCTGTTGCGGGCATAGGTGGCGAACAGGTGCTCGAAGGTGTGCAGCTGGCCGTTGTTGAGATAGTCGCCCATGTTGGGCTTCTTCATGCGGATGTCGTAGGTAACCACGTCCCCGTCGGTGCGGGAGGTGTACATGCCCTTTTCCAGCTTGTCGTGGTTCACTGTAAAGCTCGCGATCTTTTTCATACCAGGTTCCGCCTTTCGATTTGTTATAATTTCTTTACCATGATGAAATCGTCCATCACATAGCCATAGCCGATGTCGGTCTTTACCTTCTCCACCGTCTCGAAGCCGTAGTGCTCGTAGACCTCTACGGCGTGGGTGTTGCCCTTGTTTACGGTCAGGCGGATGGCGGGAAGGCCCTCTTCCCTTGCCTGCTCCTCCACCAGGGCGAAGGCAGCCTTGACAGCCCCCTTGCCCCGGTACTCCGGCAGCAGGTAGACCTTGCTCAAAAACATCTCCTCTCTCCCCTCATACCGGGGAGAGAAGCCCACAAAGCCCGCCGCCTGCCCTCCGCAGCGCATCAGGTAATAGCGGTAGTTCTGCTCCTTCATCTGGGCCTTTACGGCCTTATCAGACTGGAACTTTTCCAGCATGTATTCCACCTGGCCCTGTGGCACCAGGCTGTCGTAGGTCAGGTGCCATACGGTCCCGGCGATGGCGCACAGGGCGTCGATCTGCTCCTGGGTCTCTACCTTCTCCAATGTGATATCCATAATTGTTCCCCCTTATCCTTCGCTGTAGTTGCCCAAAAACGAAAACCGGGGCAGCTCGTCGTGGAGAGCGCAGATGAGGGCAAGGGTCTGCGGGTGGTGGATGCTGCCGGTGAAATCCAGGTAGAAATCGTACTCGAAGCCGGCCCCGGGCTTGGGGCGGGACTCTATTTTCGTAAGGTTCAGCCCGCAGGCCGAAAAGCGCTCCAGCACGCTCGACAGGGACCCGGTGGTGTGGGGGATGGAAAAGCACAGGCTGATCTTCGTGGCGTCCTCGGGCAGGAAGGCTTCTTTGGAGATGACGATGAAGCGGGTGGTGTTGTCCTTCTGGTTCTGTATGCCCCGGGCCAATATCTTTAGGCCGTACTTTTCCGCCGCGTCTTCTGAGCAGATGGCGGCGGTGCCCTCCGGGCGCTCCTGCGCCACATGCCGGGCGGCGGCGGCGGTGTTGGACCACTCCACGGGGGTCAGGCCCATTTCCTTTATGTACTGGCTGCACTGAGAGAGCCCCTGGGGGTGGGAGACCACCCGGGTCACAGGCCCCTCCCCGGTGGCGCAGAGGCAGTGCTCTACCTTTACGTCCACCGCGCCCACGATGTAGAAGCGGTAGCGCAGGATGAGGTCGTACACCGCCGTGACGCTGCCAGCCGCTGAATTCTCTACCGGCAGCACCCCCACCGCGCCGGGCTCTTGGTCTATGCTGTCAAAGACCTGGCCGAACTCCGGCACGAAGTCAATGGGCGCGCCCCCGAACAAAGCCTTGGCGGCCTTGTGGGAGTAGGCCCCCTCTACCCCCTGGCAGACCACCTTCCGGGGGGTCGGGACGCTGCGGCGGGCGGTGCGCTCCAGGTCTCTGAGCTCCCCGCCGCCCTCTAAGAGCAGGTGCTGCCGGGCCCGGCTGATGGACATGAGGGCCTGATAAAAGGCCTGGGCGCTGGGGCCGCAGTCCCCGGCCTGCCGGCCTGCCCAGTCGAGAATTTCCTTCTCCCGCTGGGGGGCAAGCACGGGCAGGCCCGCCTCCCGCTTGATCTGCGCCACCTGCTCGGTGCACTGCATGCGCTGCAGGAACAGGGGCAAAAGCTTCCCGTCTATGGCGTCTATCTGCTGGCGGATGGTACTGAGCTGCTTTTTGGCTTCTTCCTTTTCCATAGGCGTTTCCTCCCTTTTCTGTGTATTATAACAGGCCGCTTTGGGCCAAAAGCTCCAATGAGGCGATGCAGGCGGCCGCCTCTACCACCGGGGCCGCCCGGGGCACGATGCAGGGGTCGTGCCGGCCGGTGACGGAGAGCTTGTCGTTTTTGTGCTCGGGCAGGTTTATGGTGTCCTGCTCCTTTGCGATGGAGGGCGTGGGCTTGAAGGCCGTCTCGAAAATAAGCGGCATGCCAGTTGTAATGCCCCCCAGGATGCCCCCGGCAAAGTTCGTGCGGGTCTTCACGTCCCCCTTTTCGTCGTAGTAGAAGGGGTCGTTGTTCTGGCTGCCCCTGAGGTAGGCCGCCAAAAAGCCCGCCCCGAAGTCCACGCCCTTTACCGCCGGGATGCCGAACAGGAGGGAGGCAAAAAGGCTCTCCGCCCCCTGGAACATGGGGTTGCCCGCGCCGCCGGGCAGGCCCAGCACCGCGCACTCTACAAGGCCCCCTACGCTGTCGCCCTCCTTTCGGGCTTCTTCTATCCGCTCCCGCATTTTCTCCCGGGCCGCGGGGTCGATGACCGGGAAGTACTCCCCGTTCAGCCGGTCCAAAAGCGCCTTGTCCACGTTCACCGGGTGAAAGCCCAGATCGGGCTCACCGGCGATGGCCGCCACGTGGGAGCCCACGGTGACGCCCCTTCTTTCCAGGATCTGCCTGCACAGGGCCCCGGCGTACACTAAGGGGGCCGTCAGCCGCCCGGAAAAGTGCCCGCCGCCCCGGATGTCGTTATGCCCCCCATAGCGCAGGCCGGCGGTGTAATCCGCGTGGCCCGGCCGGGGCAGGCGGCGCAGGCTCTCGTAGTCTTTAGAGCGCTGGTTGGTGTTCTCGATAACGGCGCATAAAGGCGCGCCGGTGGTCACCCCCTCTAAAAGGCCGCAGAGCACCCGGGGGGCGTCGGCCTCCCTGCGGGCGGTGGCGGTGGGATCCTGGCCGGGAGCCCTACGGGCCATCTGGCGCAGGACCTGCTCCTCCTCTATCATCTCCCCGGCGGGCAGGCCGTCTATGTTCACCCCGATGGCCTGGGTGTGGCTACCGCCGAATATGCTGATTTTGATCCTTTCACCCCAGCTGGACGACATGGGCATTCCCTCCTAAAGCTGTAAAATCCTCATAAAAGCGCGGGTATGTCTTGCGGATGGACCAGGGGTCGGTGACCCGCACGGGGGCGGCGCTTCGCAGGCCCGCCCCGGCCAGGGCCATGAGCACCCGGTGGTCGTTCTGCCCCTGGGCCGTGCCGCCTGTGAGGCGCTCTGTCCCTTCTATGATGAGCTCGTCCCCTGCCGCCCGGGCCCGGCCCCCCAGGGCGTTTATGGCCTGCTCCATGGCGGTGAGGCGGTCGCTTTCTTTTAGGCGCAGGCGGCCCGCGTTTGTAAGGCGGGTCTCCCCACGGCTCAGGGCCGCGCAGACGGAGAGGGCCGGGGCCATGTCGGTGATCTGGGCCATGTCCACCACCTGGCCCCGAAGGCCCCCGAAGGGCTCGCCGCTGTGGGTGTTTTGGGCCACAAGCCACCCGTCCTCCCAATGGGTGGAGAGCCCGAAGGCCCCGAAGACCTCCACGCAGGCCTTGTCTCCTTGAAGGGAGTGGGGGGAAAGGCCCCCCACTCGCACCGGGGCCCCCCCAGGCGCCAGGGCCGCCATATTGAGGAAGAAGGCCGCCTGGGACCAGTCCCCCTCCACCCGGTAGTCCCGGGGGATATAGCGCTGCCCGCCGGGCACGTGCCAGCCGCTTTCTGTCGGCTCTACATGCACGCCGAAGTCCCGAAGGACCTGGAGGGTCATGTCCACATAGCCCACGGACTCCAGGGGGGAGGTGAGCAGGATGTCACTGTCCCCCGAAAGAAGGGGCAGCGCCAACAGCAGGCCCGTGACGAACTGGGAGCTGATGTCCCCGGGCAGGGCGAAGGCCCCGGGGGTGAGCTGCCCTTCGATCTCCAGGGGCAGGCCCCCCTCTGTGCGGAAGGCCACCCCGTGGGCGGGCAGCAGGTCAGCGTAGACCCCCAGGGGCCGCTGGGGCAGCCGCCCCCGGCCCGTAAAGCGCCAGCGCCCCCCCAGGGCCGCCGCTATGGGCACCATGAACCGCAGAAGCCCCCCCGACTCCCGGCAGTCGATTTCGCCCCCCTGGGGCTGGGAGCGGGGCTCTACCAGCATGGTCTTCCCCGCCGGGTCATGGGAAACGGCGAGGCCCATGACCTCCAACGCGCCCATGGTGGCGGAGATGTCCTCGCTTATGTCCATATTGGAGAGGGCGCACCGCCCCCCTGAAAGCCCCGCGCACAGAAGCGCCCGGTGGGCCGCGCTTTTGCTGGGGGGCATTGTGACCTCTCCCCCGGAAAAGCCGGGGCCGTATACCACAACTTCAGCCATAGCCGCCCTCCTTTACAGCGCCGAGAGCAGCTCTTGGCGGCTCATGGGGCGGATAAGGCTCTCACCGATACGGGGGATCAAAATCACCCGCAGGGTGTCGCCGTCGCTCTTTTTGTCCAGGGCCGTGGCGGCCACCACTTCTTCCTTGGAGAAGTGGTCCTCTGTGGGCAGGCCGTACTTTTCCAGCACCGCCTTCACCCGCTCTCCGGTGCCGGGCTCGGTGACGCCCAGGCGCTCCCCGGCCCTGCAGGCCATGACCATGCCGATGCCTACCGCCTCCCCGTGGGAGAGGCCCTGAAAGCCGTGAAGCTTCTCTAAGGCGTGGCCGCAGGTGTGGCCGAAATTCAGGATCATGCGCCGGCCGGTGTCCCGGGTGTCGGCCTCCACAAAGTCCCGCTTAATGGCGATGGAGCGGCCCACCACCTGGGTCAGGTCCTCTAAGGCCGCGCCCTGCTCCAGGGCTTCGAAGAGCGCAATGTCCGCAATGCAGCCGTGCTTGATGACCTCCCCCAGGCCGTCGTTGAAGTAGTGCCGGGGCAGGGTGCTGAGAGCCTCCGGGTCCGTCACCACGGCCATGGGCTGGTGGAAAGCCCCCACCAGGTTCTTCCCAAAGGGCAGGTCCACCCCGGTCTTGCCGCCGACGCTTGCGTCCGCCTGGGCCACCAGGCTGGTGGGGACCTGCATGAAATCCATGCCCCGCAGGAAGGTGGCCGCCGCGAAGCCCCCCATGTCCCCGGCGACGCCGCCGCCCAGGGTCACGATGAAATCCGTGCGGGTGAAGCCCCCCTCTGACAGGGCCCGGTACATGTCGCACACGGTGCTCAGCTGCTTGTGGGCCTCCCCTGCCTCGAACACGAAATGGGAGGTTATAAAGCCCGCCCCCTCCAGGGAGGCCAGCGCCTTTTTGCCGTAAAGGGGAAAAACATTGGTGTCGCTGATGAGCATGGCCTTTGTGCCGGGCTTCTTGTGCTTTCGGGCCATGTCCCCCACCCGGCCCAGGGCCCCGGGCTCTATGGTGACGGAGTAGGGCCTTTGGGTCTTTACGTCTATTACCATGTGCGCTCGCTCCTTTTCTCTTTATCCGTTGTGGCGCTTTGCGTCCCCGGCCTGCCGCAGCAGGGCCTGCAGGGCCGCCGCTTCTCCCGCCGCGATGGCCTCTCTGAACCGCCCAAGGCCCCCTATGAGCTCGTCCAGCTCTCCCACCAGGGCTTCCTGATTGTCCAGGAACAGCCGGGTCCACAATGCGTCGTTGATGTCCGCCACCCGGGACACGTCCCGGTAGCTGCCCGCCGAAAAGCCCTTGTGCTCTTTGCACCGGGGGCTGAGCACATAGGCGCAGGCCAGCACGTGGGGCACCTGGGAGGTAAAGGCGATGATCTTGTCGTGCTTCTCCGGGGTGGTGTGGACGATCTGCCCGAAGCCCATTTTAAGGGCCATGTCTTCTACTTCCTTCACGGCCCACTCCGGCGCGCCGCAGGGGGCGACGATGTAAGAGGCCCCCATGAAGATGCTGGGGTCGCTCATAGCAAAGCCGCTTTTCTCCTTGCCGGCCATGGGGTGCCCGGCCACGAAGACGTATTTCCCCAGGGGCAGAAGCTTCTCCATGCCCGCGCACAGGGCCGATTTTACGCCGCAGGTGTCGGTGACCACGCAGTTTTCCTTGAGGGCGGGGCCGTGCTCCTCCATAAAGGCCAGGGCCCCCTCGGGGTAGACGCACAGGTACACCATGTCGGCTTCCCTAAGCTCCCGGGGCCCGGCCTTGCCGTCTATGGCCCCGCAGGACAGGGCGTCCAAAAGGGCGTCCTCCATAGCGTCTATGCCGTAGACGCGGCAGGCGGTGCGCTGCTTTAGTGCCTTGGCCACAGAGCCCCCGATGAGCCCCAGGCCCACCACTACGACGCTCTTTTCCCCGCTCATAGGGCCCCCACCATCTGGGAGACCTGGGTGACCTTCTGGGACAGGGCGTCAAACTGGGCGGGGGTGATGGACTGGGCCCCGTCGCACAGGGCGTGGCTGGGGTCGTTGTGCACCTCGATAATAAGGCCGTCGGCCCCGATGGCCGCGGCGGCCACGGCCAGGGGCTCTATGAGCCAGTTGAGGCCCGAGGCGTGGCTGGGGTCCACGATGACCGGCAGGTGGGAAAGGCGCTTCAGTACCGGCACGGCGGAGATGTCCAGGGTGTTGCGGGTGATGGTCTCATAGGTGCGGATGCCCCGCTCGCAGAGGATCACCTGCTCGTTGCCCTCGGCCATGATGTATTCGGCGCTCATCAGAAGCTCCTCGATGGTGTTTGCCAGGCCCCGCTTCAAGAGGATGGGCTTGTCTACTTTGCCCAGGCGCTTTAAGAGCTCGAAGTTCTGCATGTTCCGGGCCCCCACCTGGATGATGTCCACGTCTTCAAAAAGGGGCAGGTGCTCGGCGCTCATGATCTCGGTGACGATGGGAAGGCCCGTCTCCTTCTTGGCTTCCTTCAAGAGCTCCAGGCCTTCGGCCTTCATGCCCTGGAAGGCGTAGGGGCTCGTCCGGGGCTTGAAGGCCCCGCCCCGCAGGAACTGGGCCCCGGCCTGCTGTACGCTTCTGGCCACGCCGGTGATCTGCTCCCGGCTCTCTACGGAGCAGGGGCCCGCGATGAGGGCCAGCCCGCCCCCGCCGATCTTCTGGCCCGTGGGCAGGGTGATGACGGTGTCGTCCGGGTGAAACTTGCGGTTTGCCTTCTTGTAGGGCTCCTGCACACGGCGCACGGACTCCACCACGTCCTGGGCGGCGATGTACTCGTCGTCGATGGCGGTGGTGTCGCCGATAAGGCCCAGAACGGTGCTGTGGGTGCCCACCCAGGTGTTCACCTGCACCTTGTAGCTGTCTGTAAGGCGGGCGATGAAATGCTCTATGCGGTCCTTCTGCTGGTTCGGCTTCAGTACAATGATCATGTTCCTTTTCCCCTTTCGTTACGGTGCGGGCCCCTGCGGCCCACAAAAAAAGCGAGGCCGCCGCGGGCCCCGCTGGTTCCTGTCTCTCATTTCCCCCGCCCGGCCGCAGCCGCGCAGGGCAGAAAGCTCCCACCGAATTCCGCGCACGCACAAAAAGCCCGCGTGGTAAATCGCAGGCTGAAAACAGTGCTAAATCGTTTTGTGCCGGTCGCTTTCATAAACGCGCGTCCTTTCGGTTTATGGCTTTGATACTTTTAGATTTTACACCGGGGGGAGGGCGGTTGTCAAGGGGGTTGGGTTAAAAAATCCTGTCGCAGTCTGCCGGAAGCGCCCGGCAGACTGCCAGCGCCAGCCCCGCCCCGCAGGAAAGGGCGTTTGCCGCGAGGGCGTACCAGCGCACGCGGCTGGCGCGTTCCACCAGAAGGGTGTAGGCGGCGGCTTCTGTGGCAAGGACCAGAAGCTCCAGCACGAAAAACCAGAACCAGAAGGCCCAGGGCCCCCGCCAGTAGCTGACAAGGTACAGGGCCCCGTACAGCAGGGCCTGGGTAATGAGGTTCACAAGGGCTATGACCCCCAGGGCCCGCCGCCCCCGGTAGCCGAACAGCAGGGCTGCCACCAGCTCTATGAGAATGGTGAGCGCCGCCCGCAGGGCCGCCCGGCCTATGCTGGTTACATAATCATAGCTTGCCCGCACCTGCATTTCCCCGCCGGCGACCGTGCACTGGAAAAAGCTCTCGAAGGCGTAGCGCTCTAAGACGCCGCTGGAGAGGAAGGCGCCGGTCTCTGGGAAATACACCAGCACCTTGAAGACATCGGGGGGCATGTAGCCCCAGCGAAGCCACGGGTGGGCGCCGCAGCCGCCGTAGGGCCCCACAAAGGAAAAGCCGTCCGGGTCCTTGTAGTCCGCGAAGGCCTGCCACACCTGGGGGTCTTCTCCCCGGTCCACGTCCATGCGGCCGTCCCAGACCTGGTAGGGCCCCCATGCGCTCTCCTTCGAGAGCAGGGTGGCGTAGGCGCTTTCCCCGGAAAAACCCTCGAAGGTCACGGTGACGCTGGGCTTTGGGCCCATATCGGCCCGGGCCCTCTGGGGCACAAGGCCCGCAAAGAGGAGCGCGGCCAGCGCAAAGCACAGGGATCTCTTTTTCATGGCAGCCCTCACAGCCCCAGCTCCGCGATGCGCCTGGCCACCACCATGGGCGGCGCGCCGGCGTCTATGGTGATGTCGGCGGCGGCCCGGTAGAGGGGGATGCGCTTTTCGAAAAGCTCCCCGATGACCTGCCTTCGGTTGGGCTTTTGCAGCAGGGGGCGGCGCTTGTCGTTTTTCAGGCGCTCCTGCAGGGCTGGGAGGGGCACGTCCAGAAAGAGGATGGTGCCGCCGCTTTTGTGGAAGACCTCCACGTTATGGGGGAAAAGCACCGTGCCGCCGCCGCTTGCCACCACCATGCCCCCCCGGCGGGAGACCTCCTCCACGGCCCTCGCCTCCCGCTGCCGGAAGCCCTCTTCGCCGAACTTCGCGAAAATCTCCGTGATGGTCATGCCCTCCCGCTCTTCGATGTACTGGTCCAGGTCGCAGAGCTCCCGGCCTAAAAGCTTGGCGGCCCGGCGGCCCACGCTTGTCTTGCCGCAGCCCATGAAGCCGCACAGGATGATGTTCCCCTTCATGCCCCCGCCTCCTCAGAAAAACGCCGGATAAGCTCCCGCTCCGCGTCCCGGCACAGCGCTGTAAGGGCGGCGGGGTCAAAGCGGGTGCCGAACCATATTTCGTGGGCCCGCACCGCCTGATAGACCAGCATCTCCATGCCGCCTATGGCTTTGGCCCCCGCGGCTTCCGCCATTTGCAGCAGCCGGGTGCGGGCGGGGTTATACACGGCGTCGAACACGGTGGCGCACCGGGCCACTACAGACTGGGGCACGGGGCTCTCCCCCGCCTTGGGGTACATGCCCACGCTGGTGCAGTTTATGAGCAGGTCGTACCGTTTGGACTTGTCCAGCTCCAGTTCCTCATAGGTTTCTATACAGATCCAAAAATCCCTGTCCCCCCGCCGGCGGGCGAAGGCGGCCAGCTCCTGCCCCAGGGCCTGGGCCTTTTCCCGGGAGCCGGGGCGGTGGGCGATGGTGATGTGGAAGTTTTCCACGCTCTGGGCCGCCTCGAAAGCAATGGCCCGGGCGGCGCCTCCGTTGCCCAAAAGCAAGAGCTCCCCCCCGAAGGAAGCGCCGCTGTTTTCCAGGGCCTTGCGGCACCCGGCCCCGTCGGTGGTGAAGCCATAGAGCTTTCCCTCCTTCACCTGCACGGTGTTTACAGAGCCGAACTCTTTGGCGGCGGGGTCGATAAAGTCCAGATAGGGCAGGATGGCGCTTTTGTGGGGGATGGTGATGTTAAAGCAGTCAAGGCCCCGCAGGGCGGGCAGGGCGGCGGGAAGGTCGGGCACGTCCAGCACACAGTACTCCATGGGCACCCCCGAAAGGCTGGACAGGCGCTGATGGATAAAGGGCGACAGGGTATGGCCGATGGGGTGGCCGATGACGGCGGCTTTTTGTATTCGCACGGGATTTTCCTCTTTTCCTGAAATTTTTTTTGCAGGATTTGAAAAAAAATCCCGCTGCACGGTTGACAAAGCGCGGCGCAGTCAATACAATGTAGGGGATGGATGCTTGCCCGTGCCTTTGGATTGTATCATATCCGGGCCGGTTTTGTCCATATCTGCCGGGCATCCGGCCGGAATAAAATTTTTTGACAACATGCTTTTTAGGAGGTAAACATTATGGTACTGGAAAAAATCAAGGCAATCCTCAGCGAACAGTTCGACGTAGAAGAGGACAACATCAACACCGAAACCACCCTGCAGGACGACCTGGGCGCGGATTCCCTGGACGTGGTGGACCTGCTCATGTCCATTGAAGACGAGTTCGAGGTGGAGATCCCCGACGGCGAGGTGGAGAACATCAAGACCGTGGGGAACCTGGTGGAGTACATCGAGTCCCATTCTTAAAAAAACCGTCAAAGCCTCTCAGCCCGGGCGCGCGCCTGGGCTTTTTTGCGCCCGGGCTTGCAATTTTGTTCGGGGCGTGCTATAATAACTGTGATGAAGTTAACACACCAAGATGCTCACTGGCAAAGGAAAATCCCGGAGATGGCAGTCTCCGGGATTTTCCTTGTTACATTTTGGGCTTACTTGCCCTTGCGCTTCCCGTCAAGCCACTTGCATATGTAGCTGGCAACTACACTTGCTGCGACGGAAAGTATGAAATTAACACAACTTTCCAAGATGCTCACCTCCTTCCTTTGCCAGTATAGGGAAGGCAAGCACTTACATTATACCACAGCCGCGGGCTGGATGGAAGGAAAAGCACTTGCAAAATGCGGCCGGGGCATTTATAATGTTCCTATATGTTGTCAGGGAAAGGATTGTTTTTACTATGGCACAGAAGAAAATGGTAAGCGACATCACTTCTATGGACGTGGATTTCGCCCAGTGGTATACGGATATCGTGAAGAAGGCCCAGCTGGCCGACTACTCCGGCGTGAAGGGCTGCATCGTGTACCAGCCCTACGGGTACGCCATCTGGGAGAATATCCAGCGGGACATGGACCGGCGTTTCAAGGAAGTGGGCGTGGAAAACGTGTACATGCCCATGGTCATCCCCGAGGGCCTTTTGCAGAAGGAGAAGGACCACATCGACGGCTTTGCCCCCGAGTGCGCGGCCGTGACCCAGGGCGGCGGCGAGAAGCTTTCGGAGACCCTATACATCCGGCCCACCAGCGAGGTGCTGTTCTGCGAGCACTACCAGAAGATCATCCACTCTTACCGGGACCTGCCCAAGCTCTACAACCAGTGGTGCTCGGTGATGCGGTGGGAGAAGACCACCCGGCCCTTCCTGCGGGGCATGGAGTTCTTGTGGCAGGAAGGCCACACCATGCACGAGACGGCGGAGGAGGCGGAGGAATTCACCCTGAAGATGCTGAAGATATACGAGGACGTGTACCGGGAGACCCTGGCCATCCCTCCTGTGGTGGGCAAAAAGACGGAGAAGGAGAAGTTCGCCGGGGCCGAGGCCAGCTACACCCTGGAGCCCATGATGCACAATGGCGTGGCCCTGCAGGGGGGCACCACCCACTATTTTGGCGACGGCTTTGCCAAGGCCTTCGGCATCCAGTTCACCGGGCGGGATAACTCCCTGCAGGCCCCCTACCAGACCTCTTGGGGCATGAGCACCCGCTTAATCGGCGCGGTCATCATGGTGCACGGGGACGACAACGGCCTGGTGCTGCCGCCTAAGGTGGCGCCGGTGCAGGTGGTCATCGTGCCCATCGCCCAGCACAAGCCCGGGGTGCTGGAGAAGGCCGGGGAACTGTACGATTCCCTCAAAAAGGATTTCCGGGTGAAGCTGGACGACAGCGACAACTCGCCCGGGTGGAAGTTCGCCCAGTACGAGATGCAGGGGGTGCCCCTGCGGCTGGAGATCGGCCCCAAGGACATGGAGAACGGCCAGTGCGTGCTGGTGCGGCGGGATACCGGCGAGAAGCAGTTTGTGCCCTTAGAGGGCCTTGGGGAGGCCATAGAGGGGCTTTTGGAGGCCATTCACGACAATATGTACCAGAAAGCCCTGAAAAACCGGGAGGAAAAGACCTTTACGGCCCACAATCACGAGGAGTTTTTGGACATCGCCCAAAACAAGCCCGGCTTCATAAAGGCCATGTGGTGCGGCGACGCCGCCTGCGAGGACAAGCTCAAGGAGGAGACCGGCGGCGTCAAGTCCCGGTGCATCCCCTTTGAAGAGGAGCACATCTCTGACGTGTGCGCCTGCTGCGGCAAGCCTGCCAAGCATATGGTGTACTGGGGCCGGCAGTATTAAGGCTTTCGGCGTTTATCACAACAAAGGCGCGGGAAAAACAGGCACTTTGCATAGTGTCCTTTGTCAAGGAAAAGATTTGCAAAAATTTAGAAAAAATCACAAAAAATAGCTTGCCTTTTTCCAGGTCTTGTATTAGAATGTAAGCATAGCCCCGGTATATGGGGGCTGACTTTGTTAAAATACTAGGAGGAGATCCCAATGGCAAAATTAAAGATCGGCTTTATCGGCTGCGGCGGCATCGCCAACGGCAAGCATCTGCCCGGCATGGCCCAGCAGACGGAGTACGTGGACCTGGTCGCTTTCTGTGACCTTATCCCCGAGCGCGCCGAGAAGGCCGCCAAGGAATACGGCACCCCCGACGCCAAGGTCTACACCGACTACCATGAGCTGCTGGCGGACAAGTCCATCGACGCCGTGCACGTGCTGACCCCCAACATCGCCCACTGTGAGATCACCGTGGCCGCTCTGGAAGCCGGCAAGCACGTTCTGTGCGAGAAGCCCATGGCCGCTACCACCGCCGACGCCAAGAAAATGCTGGAGGCCCGCGACCGCACCGGCAAGATGCTGACCATCGGCTATCAGTACCGCCACTTCCCCGTGAACCAGGTTGCCAAGGGCATCGTGGATGACGGCTGGCTGGGCGACGTGTACTACGCCGAGGCCACCTATCTGCGCCGCCGCGGCGTTCCCACCTGGGGCGTGTTCACCGATAAGTCCAAGCAGGGCGGCGGCCCGCTGATCGACATCGGCACCCATGCTCTGGATTTGACCCTGTTCCTCATGAACAACTATGACGTGGACTACGTAGTGGGCACCTCCTTTGAGAAGCTGGGCACCCTGCTGGATCCCAAGTTCCAGGGCCAGGTGGACCGTATGGGCAACCAGAACAGCTGGAACAACAAGACCTACGACGTGGAAGACTCCGCTGTGGGCCACATCAAGATGAAGAACGGCGCGGTCATCAACCTGCGCGCTGCCTGGGCCATCAACATGGCTGAAGCCAACGGCGCCAACAACGAGGCTTACGCCACCCTGGTAGGCACCAAGGGCGGCCTCGACACCGTATCCGGCCAGGCCCGCTTGAACCACGTAGTGGCCAGCCAGCCCGCCATCACCATGGTCGGCAACAAGATCGCCAGCTATATCCCCGGCTTCAGCGCCGGCCCCGCTCCCGTCAGCAAGGAGCATGACATCTGGGTCAAGGCCCTGCGCGGCGAAGGCGACCTGTTCGTCACCGCGGACCAGGCCTTCGTTGTCACCCGTATCCTGGATTCCATCTACGAGTCCTCCCGCACCGGCAAGCCCGTGTACTTTGACTGATAGCAGAGTCAAAGGGACTTGCGGAATGCTTTTGGATGAGGATGGAATTGGATAATTTGAATCGGTAAAAGAAGCGGCTCCCAGGGGAAACCCGGGGGCCGCTTTTTTGCGCCTTTTTATTGATTTTTTCGCTTTTTTGGGGGATTATTGGCCGTTCATGTGCTTTTCCAGCAGGCGGGCCACTTCCCGCACGTCGATGGGCTTTGCCACGTGGGCGTTCATGCCGCAGTCCAGGCAGCGCTTGATGTCCTCGGAGAAGGCGTCGGCCGTCATGGCGATGATGGGCAGATTTGCGTCCGGGTGGCTGGAGCGGCGGATAGCCTGGGCGGCCTCGTAGCCGGTCATGACGGGCATGCGGATATCCATGAGCACCGCGCCGTAGGTGCCGGGGGCGGAGCTTTCCAGCATCTCTACGCATATCTTGCCGTTTTCCGCGTGGTCAAGCACCAGGTTCAGGCCGGAGAGCAGCTCCTCGGCGATCTCCCAGTTCAGGTCGTTGTCCTCGGCCAGCAGGATGCGCCGGCCGCCGAAATCGGTGGGATGGGTCTCGGGCTCGGGGGCCGGGGGCGGGGCGTCCTCCTCCCCTTCCTCCTCGGCGAACTTCTTGAGGCCGTAGAACAGGGTGGACTTAAAGAGCGGCTTCGAGATAAACCCGTGGATGCCCGCCTGCCGGGCCTCCTCCTCGATCTCGCCCCAGTCGTAGGCGGAGATGAGCAGGATGGGGATGTCCTCCCCCAGCTTGGCGTGGATGGCCTTGGCCGTGGCGATGCCGTCCATGCCGGGCAGCTTCCAGTCTAAAAGGATGACCCGGTAGTCCTCCCGGCGGTTGTGCTTCGCCATTACCTTTTCGATGGCCTCCTCGCCGGAGAGAACCCAGTCGGCGTTGATGCCGATGGACTTTAAGGCGTCGGTGGTGCTTTCGCAGAGCTGGCGGTCGTCGTCCACCACCAGCATGTTCCAGGGGGGCAGCACCATGTCGGCCTCCATGACCTGGGCCTTTTCCATATCCAGGGTCACGTTGAACTCGGTGCCCACGCCCTGCTGGCTCTCCACGTCGATGGTGCCGCCCATGGCGTCCACGATGTATTTGGTGATGGCCATGCCCAGGCCTGTGCCCTCGGTGCGGTTTACGCGGGTGTTATCCTCCCGGGTGAAGGATTCAAAGATCTTGGACTTGAACTCCTCGGACATGCCCACGCCGGTGTCCTTCACCTGCAGGTGGATGCGCACGAAGTTCTCGCCCTTGGGGGAGGGGGACTCCCGCAGGACCACCTGGATGGTGCCGCCCTCGGGGGTAAACTTGATAGCGTTACTGAGGAAATTCAGCAGCACCTGGTTTAAGCGCACGCTGTCGCAGATGACGTTTTCGGCGAAGATATCGTAGATGGAGACGTTGAAGTTCTGGTTCTTGGCCTTTACCTGGGGCTGGGCGATGCTGACGATGCTGTCCATGACCTCCCGCAGGGAGACCTGGTCTACGTTTAAGACCATCTTGCCGCTCTCGATCTTGGACATATCCAGCACGTCGTTGATGAGGCCCAGCAGGTGCTGGCTGGAAAGGGAGATCTTCTTTAAGCAGTGCTGCACCTGCTGGGGGTTGTCGATGTTGGCGGTGGCGATGGCCGTCATGCCCACGATGGCGTTCATAGGGGTGCGTATGTCGTGGCTCATGTTGGAGAGGAACTCGCTCTTGGCCTTGTTGGCGTGCTCGGCGGCCCGCTGGGCCCCTTCGGCCTGTTCCCGGGCCTCCTCGATGTCACGCATCTGCTTATGCACAAAGCTGAGGTACCGCATAAACATAATCATCAGCGCCAGCAAGATCAGCGCGCAGGAGCCCAGCACTAAACCCGTCCACTCCTCGCCCAGGCTGCTCACCACTTCGTCCAGGACGCCGTAGGGCATGGCTGTTACCAGGTACCATTCCGTATTGGGTAAAGAGGAGCAGTACAGGTGCCGGCGCTCCCCTGGCAGGTGGTACACCACCGAGTAGGGCTCGTTTTTCTGCATGGCTTCCGAAAGATCCCGGATATGCTTCTGCACCTCCTGGGAATTCTGCCCCTCATACAGGGCCAGAAGGCGGTCAAAGTAATTGCCCCTGAAGGCGTCTGAGCTGTGGATGACAAAGCTGCCGTCCTTGCGTATCACGTGGGAGTACACCAGGTTGCTGGTGTCGGCCTCATCCAGGGCCAGGATGCGCTTGAAGTAATCCACCGGCAGTGTGGCCACCAGGGCCAGGCTCGTGCCGCCGTCCTTCATGGCGTAGGCGCTGGGTATGCCGATGAGCACAATGTTGTCGTCGGTCTCGTCAGTGCCCACAGCCACCTTCTTGTCCCCGCTCTGCAGGGAGTGGAAGAAGGGCTCCGGGTCCGTCACCTGGATATCTTCCCCCATAAGGGTCTCGAAACGCCCGTCCCGGGAGCACAGGGCCAGCCCCACGAAGCCCCGCTCCAGGGCGTTCTCCCCCATAGAACGGGCCAGGGTGTCGTAGTCGGCGCTGCCCGGGGGGAAGTTGGATACGATGCCCGCGATCTGCTCCAGGTTATTGTCCAGGGTGGTCTCGAAATGCATGGAAATGCGCTCGTTGAGGCCGGACATGTAGATGGTGCCGATCTCGCTGATGGTGGCGGAGCTCTGGATGTTCATATAATAGGCCAGGAAAGAGAAGATGACCACGCACAGCAGCACCACCAGCGCCAGGCTGACCTTCAGAAAGCGCATGGCGTTGTTTTTCATGTGGGAAGCCCCTCCTGGAAGCGGCGGATGGCCCCCGCCGTGCGCTCGTAGTCGGCCTTCACACGCTCGCACAGGGGGCCCGCCTGGGGCGTGGGGGCGCCGCCCCTGAGGGCTTCGGTCAGCTCGCTGCTGGATTCCATGAGCGTCGTGAAGCCCAGGTTCTGGCACATGCCCTTTATGGTGTGGGCCGCCCGGAAGGCCTCTTCCCCGTCGCCGTTTTCCAGGGAGCTTAAAAGCAGCTCGTAGCTTTTGTCGTCTAAGAATTTCAGCACGAACTTCTGGATAAATTTATCGCTGGGAAGGCGGCCCCGCACCTCGTCGTAGTCGCCGCCGATCTCCACGTACAATTCTTGCAGTGTCATGAAAAAACGCTCCTCTCAAGTTGTCCCGAATGTGTGAACGGGCCGTGGTGCTAGCCCTGTGGTTTCTCGTCGTCCTGGCTTTCTATGGGGCTGATGGACTGGTCCGCGTAGCTGCCGCCGGCGGGCTTCAGGCTGCGCAGGGAGGGGTCAAAGAACTGGAAGCGCCCCCGGCCCGACTGCTTGACCGCGTACAGGGCCTGGTCGGCTGCCTTCAGAAGGTCGGTGAAGATGGGGTCCACCGTTTCGGTGGTGGCAACGCCCATACTGAGGGACACCGTGAAGCCCTGGAAATCGCCGCCGCTGATGGAACGGTAGATACGGCGGATGACGGCCTCCAGCTCCTGGTGGTACTCCAGGAAGATGATGAACTCATCGCCCCCCACCCGGGCGGCAATGTCCGCGTCACGGACGTTCTGGCGCAGAAGGTCCGCCACGTGGGCCAGCACCTGGTTGCCGAAGGCGTGGCCATAGGTGTTGTTGGCGTTCTTGAAATGGTCTAAATCAAAGAAGGCCAGGGCGTAGTTATTGTCCGGGTGGGCCTTCATGCGGGCCTCTATCTGCTTGCGGGCGCTTGTCAGGTTCAGAAGGTCCGTGAGCCCGTCGTAAGAGGCCATGCGCTCCAAAGACTCCAGGTTCGTGCGCATGTCGTGGATATCCACGGCCTTGCCGATGGTGCCGGTCATGTAGGCGGGCTCCTCCCCCTCCCACACGGTCTGCATGACGATGCGGAACCACCGCCGCTTGCCCTTGTGGAGAAGGCGGCACTCGTAGACGGCGTTGGGCTTGTCGGGGGTGGTGGCGTCCAGCATCTCGAAGATGGTCTGCCAGTCCTGCTCGTCCAGAAGGGCCATGAGGGTCTCGTTGTGGAAGGGGTCCATGACGATCTCCTCCACCCCCAGCCACTTGGCCCCCCAGGAATTGAAGGTGGCCATAGAGGGGGCCTTGGTGTACTCGAACTGTATCTCCTTGCTCATGGCGGCGAAGAAGCTGTACTTCATGCGCTCGTGCTCCAGAAGCTGCAGGGTGCGGTTGGAGGCGCTGAGCTCCTTGTGCTGGGAGAAGTCCTGCAAAAGGTCCGAGAGCTCCGCGTGTCTGGGGCCCACGTACTGCTTGGGGGCCATCTCCTCGGCGATGTTCTCCGAGATATCCTGCAGGCAGGACAAGAGCAGGGGGTTAAAGGCGCCGCACTCGCCGTTTACGATCATTTCCACGGCCTTTTCGTGGGTATAGGCGGGCTTATAGACCCGCTTGCTGGTGAGGGCGTCGTAGACGTCCGCCAAGGCCACGGTCTGGGCGCCGATGGGTATCTCGTCGCCCTTTAAGCCGTCGAGGTAGCCACGGCCGTCCCAGCGCTCGTGGTGCCAGCGGCATATCTCGTAGGCCATTTTGACGATCTTCTCCCCGTGGTACACGTTGAGGCTTTCCAGCATCTGGGCCCCGATGGCCGAGTGGGTCTTCATGATGACGAACTCTTCCTGGGTGAGCTTGCCGGGCTTATTGAGGATTTTCTCGTCGATGGAGATCTTCCCGATATCGTGCAGAGAGGAAGCCATGCTGATGGCGGCTATGTCCTCCTTGCTGAGGTGGTACTGGTCGGTCTTTTCCACCAGGCTGCGCAGAAGCAGCTCCGTAAGGGTGCGCACATGCAGCACGTGCATGCCGCTTTCGCCGTTTCGGAATTCCACGATGTGGCTGAGGATATCCACCATCAGGGCGCTGTTCTGCTGCTTTTCGTATATCTGCTCGGCTACCAGAGCCTCCAGGTCGTTCTGCTTGGCGTAGAGCAGCAGGGTGTTCTTCACCCGGCGGTGGACGATCTGGGCGTCGAAGGGCCGGCTGATGAAATCCGTGATCCCCAGCTCATAGGCCTGGTCGATGCGGGAGGAGCGGTTTTCCGCCGAGATCATCACCACGGGCACCGTCTCTATCCAGTGCCGGCGCTGCATGATCTCCAGCACGCCGAAGCCGTCCATTTTGGGCATGACGATGTCCAGCAGCACCAGGGATATCTCGGTGCTGTGGTTCTGCAGGATGCCTATGGCCTGCAGGCCGTCTTCGGCCTCCATGGTATCGTACTCCCCTTCCAGCATATCCACCAGAATGGAGCGGTTCATTTCTGAGTCGTCCACTATCAAGATTTTCTGTCTTTTTGAGCTGGCCACAAAAGCACACCTTCTTTTCTCTAGGGCAAAATTTCTCATGTTTATTGTAATATAAACTGATAAAAAAGGCAATAGGTTTTATAAAAAAAAGAAGCGCCATGCCCCTGGCACAGCGCTCCCACTCCCCAAATCGGTTTTATTGGTTGTCTAAAAATTCCTCCCGCAGCTTCACCCCGTAGGCCTCGGCGATGGCCCGCAGGCCGCTGTCCGGGATGGTCTGCAGCTCCTGCCCGGCGGAGCGGGCCAGAAGGTAGATTTCCGCCGCCTTCTCGATGGTGTGCATAAGGCCGAAGGCGGTGTCTAAGTCCGGGCCGCAGGCAAAGAGCCCGTGGTGGGCCCACACGGCCGCGTCGAAGGTCTTCATGAGTTCGCTGGTGGCCAGGGCGATCTGGGCCCCGCCGGGCACCATCCACTCCACAACCCCCACCCCGCCTGGGAAGACCACCGGGCACTCGGTCTCGCTTTTCCACAGGGCCCGGGAGAAATCCCGGGAGGTAAGGGGCAGGATGTAGGTCATGGCGGTGATGTGGGCTGGGTGGGCGTGGTAGATAACCCGGTTTTCACCCTTTGTGGCCTCCTTTTTCACGCTGTGGTTGAGGAAATGGCTGGGGAACTCGCTGGTGGGGTTCCCACCCTTCTCCAGGCCCCACACCAGGCGCCAGCTGTCCCCGGCGCTGTTTATCTCCAGGATGCACAGGTTATCCTGGGGGGCCAGGGGGACGTTGCGGAAATACTTGCCGCTGCCGGTGGAGAGGAAGTACTCGCCGGCCAAATTCTCCGCCTTTACGCCCATATGGACCCACTCTCCGGGCTGCTCTTTGAAGAAGGGGCGCAGCTCCTCCACTTCTTCTGTGGTCAGGCGGCAGGTGAGGTTTCCGCCGTTTCGCTCGTGCCAGCCCTGCAGCCAGCCGTCTTCGCAGGCGCGGATAAAGCCTTCCATTATTTTCACATGGGTGATGTTCATAATAAAGCCCTCCTTATTGGCGCTTGGATAAAACGTCGCGCTCGTATTCTTCTACTGCGGCAAACCATTCCCGGCCCCCGGGCACGCCCTGGGTCTCGCAGTAGCGCTCCCATATGTCGCCAAAGGGCAGGGTCTTCAGCTCCTCCTGGGTCATGAGCAGCTCTGTGAAGCGGTTCTCGTCCTGCATCTTTTTCATGGCCCCATAGGGCTGCAGCAGGGCGTAGAGCAGGGCCTTCTCCATGCTGCGGGTGCCGATGACCCAGGCGGCCACGCGGTTGATGGAGGCGTCGAAGAAGTCAAGGCCGATGAGCACCCGGTCCAGGGCGTCGTTTCGCACGATCTCCTTTGCGATCTCCTGTATCTCCTCCTGGTAGAGGACCACGTGGTCGCTGTCCCAGCGCACGGGGCGGCTCACGTGCAGGGGCACCTTGTCGAAGAAGGCGAGCAGGCTGGGTATCTTATCGCTGATAAACTCGGTGGGGTGGTAGTGGCCGCTGTCCAGCAGGTCGTAGACCCCGGGGTGGGCGGCGGCGTAGCTGAGATAGAATTCCGCCGAGCCCACGGTGTAGGACTCCAGCCCGATGCCGAAGACCTTGCTCTCCACGCAGTCGATGACCCCATCGAGCTTTTCGGAGAAGATCTCGTCCAGGCTCTTTTTCAGGCGCTGCCGGGGGCCCAGGCGGTCGGCGGGGATGTCCTTAAACCCGTCGGGAATCCACACGTTGCAGAGCACCGGGGAGCCCAGCTCCTTGGCAAAATAAGCGGAAATGCGGCGGCACTGTATGCCGTGGCGCACCCAGAACCTGCGCACCTCCTCGTCGGGGGAGGAGAGGGTCAGGTTGTCCTTTACCATGGGGTGGCTGAAAAAGGTGGGGTTAAAGTCTACCCCTAAACCGTTTTCTTTGGCAAAGGCCGCCCACTTTTCAAAGTGTTTGGGCTCCAGGGCGTCCCGGTCCACGGGGGCGCAGCCGTCGAAGACGGCGTAGCTGGCGTGAAGGCTGATGCGCTTTTTGCCGGGGATCAGGGACGCGGCCTTCAGAAAGTCGGCGGTGAGTTCTTCAAAATTCCGGGCCCGGCCGGGGTAGTCGCCGGTAGTCTGTATGCCCCCGGACAGGGCCGCGCCGCCGCCCTCCAGGCCCCGCACGTCGTCCCCCTGCCAGCAGTGTATGCTGATGGGCACCTGCCGGAGGGTTTCTATGGCTTTCTCTGTGTCTACGCCCCAGGCGGCGTACTGTTCTCTGGCGCTTTCATACCGTGTCATGTGTGTTCCTCCCTTTTTCCCCGGGCTCGAATTTTTCTATGGGGAAGCTCTCCCTTATGCAGGCCCGGGCCTGCGCGATGCCGGTGAACTCCCCGGCGGCTATCATCTGCACCAGCAGGTTCCCCAGGGCCGTGCCCTCGGTGGGGCCCGCGTACACGGGGAGATTGGCCGCGTCGGCGGTGAGCTGGTTTAGGTACGTATCCTGGCTGCCCCCGCCCACGATGTGGATGCGCCGGTACTCTTTCCCCGTCAGGGCCGAAAGCTGCCCTACGGCCTCTTTATAACACTGGGCCAAACTGCTGTACACGCAGGCGGCGGTCTCCCCCAGGGTCTCGGGTACCGGCTGACCTGTAGCTTCGCAGTAGGCTTTCACGGCTGCGGACATGCTCTCCGGGGCCAGGAAGCTTTCGTGGTTCACGTCCACCCGGGAGGGGAAACCCGCCGCCTCCCGGGCGCGCCCGGCAAGCTCCGGGAAGGAAATGGGCATGGCCTCCCGCCGCAGGGACTGGAGCATCCACAGGCCCATAATGTTCTTTAAGTACCGGGACTGGTAAGCGTAGCCGCCCTCGTTGGAGAAGTTAGCCAGGCGGCTCTCCTCCCTGGTGATGGGGGCGGGGTTCTCTACCCCCAGAAGGCTCCAGGTGCCGCTGGAGAGGGTGACGCCGTACTCGTCCTGCGCCGGCACCGCCAAAAAGGCCGAGCCCGTATCGTGAGAGGCGGGCAGCACCACCTGGCAGGAAAAGCCCGCCGCTTCCGCAATCTCCGGCAGCAGGGGGCCCAGCACCGTGCCGGGGGGCAGGGGCTCGCCGAAAAGATGGGCGGGAAGGCCCGCAAGCTCCAGAAGCTCTGGGTCCCAGGTCTTTGTACGGGCGTTTACCAGGGACGTGGTGGTGGCGATGGTGTACTCGTTCTCCATGCGGCCGGTGAGGCGGTAGTGGAGATAGTCGGGCGTAAGCAGCAGGCGGCGGGCCTGGGAGAGGGCCTGGGGGCGCTCCCGCTTCAGGGCCAGAAGCTGGTAGAGGGTGTTGAACTCCACCCGCTGTATGCCCGTGCGGGCGTAGAGGGCCTGGGGGGACAGGAGCTTGTCGAACTGCTCCGGCACCCCCCGGGTGCGGCTGTCCCGGTAGGCTACGGCGTCGGTGAGGGGCCTGCCTTCCCCGTCCAGCAGCAGGAAGTCCACCCCCCAGGTGTCGATGCCCATGGTGCGGGGCGTTTTGCCCGCCTCCTTGCAGGCCCGCATGCCCTTTAGGATGTGGGCAAAAAGGGCCTCCGTGTCCCAGCAGAGATGCCCGTCCTTTTTTTGCAGCTTGTTTTCAAAGCGGTAAGCTTCCACAAGCTCTAAATGCCCCCCTGTAAGGCGGCCCAGTATGTGCCGCCCGCTGGAGGCCCCTATGTCTACCGCCAGGTGCCAATGGTTCCCCATGGGCGCTCCCCCTTTCTTTTTCACCAGCATACACGAAAAAACATAAAAAAGTAAGGACGTTTTTTGATACTTCTCCGTCCTTACTTTTGTTTCTTTTTGAACGCTCAGGGCTGCGGGCCCTTCCGGTACTCTTTGGGGGAGACCCCGTAGCATTCCCGGAAGCGGCGGTAGAAATAGCTGGTGTTTTCATACCCCACCGCGGCGATGATGTCCTCTACGGGCAGCTTCGTCTCCCGCAGAAGCTGGGCGGCTTTGGACAGGCGCTTCTCCCGCAAGAGGTCCTTGAAGGTGCGCCCCGTGGCCTGCCGCACCGCCGAGCTGAGATAGGAAAGGGACACGTGGCGCTCCTGGGCCAGGCGGGTCAGGTCCGCCTCCCGATAGTTTTCCTCTATCTCCCGCAGGGCGCTCAGCACCATGCCCCCGGGCATCTCCCCCCGGGAGGAAAGCTGTTCCACGTGGTTTAGAAGCTCTAACAGCAGCAGGCCCATGGTGGCCTGGGTGATGCGCCGGGAGTTGGGGCACTTTTCCACCAGGCTCCACAGCAGGTTCTCCATGAGGTTCTGCACCCTCGCCGCCCCGGCCACCTTGAAGTGCAGGGAGGTGATCTCCCCTCCCCCACGCCGCAGGCCCCCTAAAAGGAAGCTGCCCAGCACGTTGCCGGTGCCGATGAGCTCCAGGGCGTAGTCGAAAAAGGGGGGCAGCACGATGAAATTGACGCCGATGTCCCCCATACCCGCCCGGGCTACCTGGTGGGTGGCCCGCTGGTTGAGGAAAAGAAGCTCGCCCGCCCGCAGGGTGAGCGGGGGGCCGTCGCCCAGGGTGTGCACCGTCTCACCTGCGCACATGTAGAGTATCTCAATATAGTTGTGGGAATGGGCGGGGAAATCCACAAAGCGGGTGTGGGGCCGCACGGCGATGAGCTTGCCCCGGGCCAAGAGCTTCTCGCTGTCCACGGTGAAGCCCCCGGGGGAGGCGTAGAGCTCCCGCTCCAGGGCGCCGCCCGCCAGAAGGCGCTCTTCCTCCGGGGTGACGGGGCGCAGCCTTTCCATCAGTTCCTCCCGCATAAGGCTCAGGTGTGGATATCCAGGAGCTTCTGCTTGAGCTCCCCTTCCAGGCGGCCGATCTCCGCCTCGGCGGCCCGGCGCTTCTGGCGGCCCTCGTCCTGAATCTTCACCACCTCGTCCAGGGTCTGTATCAGGGACTGGTTGGTGTAGCGCAATGTCTCCATGTCCACCACGCCCCGCTCGGTCTCCCGGGCGGTCTCGATCGTGGACATTTTGAGCTTCTCGGCGTTCTTGCGCAGCAGCTCGTTTGTCATGTCGGTGACTTCCCGCTGGGCCTTCACCGCCTGGGCCGAGTGGGCCACGCCCAGGGCCAGCACCATCTGGCTCTTCCAGAGAGGGATGGTGTTTACAAGCGTTGACTGTATCTTGTCGGTCATGAGCTTGTCGTTATTCTGCACCAGGCGTATCTGGGGGGACATCTGCACGCTCACCATGCGGGTGAGCTCCAGGTCGTGGAGCTTCTTTTCGAAGTTGTCGCACTGCTGGGCAAAGTCGTTGGCAGCCTGGGCGTCTTCCGCAAGGCCTGAGCGCTGGGCCCGCTGCTGCATCTCCACAAGGGTGGTTTCCCGCTCCTTCTTGAGCTTCTTTTTGCCCGCCAGGATGTACATGGAAAGCTCTTTGTGGTAATTAAGGTTCATGTCGTAGAGCTTGTCCAGCATGACGATGTCCTTCATCAGCTGCACCTGGTGGGACTCCAAAGCCGAGGCGATCTTGTTGACGTTTACCTCCGCCGAGTCGTACCGGGCCTTCATGGCGGTGATCTTGTTGCCGGTGTTCTTGAAGAACCCGAAGAAGCCCTTTTTCTCCTCCTCGTCGATGTCAAAGCCCTTGAGCTCTACCACCAGAGAGGAGATCTGCTCGCCTACCTCCCCCAGGTCCTTGGTGCGCACGTTATTGAGGGCCGTGTCGGAAAAAGAGGCGATCTTCTTCTGGGCGGCTGCGCCGTACTGCAGCACCAGGGTGCTGTTCTGCAGGTCGATCTTCTCTGAGAACTCATCCACCATCTTCTGCTCCTCGGGGGTCAGCTGCACCTCCTGCACGGCGGGCTCCTCCGGGGCGGGGGCTGCCTGGGGTGCTTCCGCGGCCTCGGGGTCCAGGGTCAGGGTGGGCATGGCGGGGGCCTCCTGCTCCAGGGTCAGTTTCAGTTCGTTTTCCATATACGGTCCTCCTCAAAAAATAGATTTATCTCAAAGCGACGGCTTGGTCTTATCCTCTACAAAGCCCTCCTGCTGCAGCATGGACTCGAACACGGTGATGTCCGCCGAGATATCCATGGCCTCGTCGGTAAAGAGGGAGTCCAGCTGCTTTTCGAAGGCGTCGGCCACGGTATGCATCATGCCCGCTATGTTGAACATGGTGGAGGTGATGTTCTCCCCCTTCACGGACTGGCGGGACAGGCGCTCGTAGCTGCCTAAGAGCTTCAATGTGGTGGGCAGGTAGTAGTTCATGAATTTCCGTATCTGGGGGGCCTTGCCGGGGTGGTCGGCGATATAGGCGAAGATGTCAGCCGAGGCCCGCTCCATGCGGTCGATGCACTCAGAGAGCGCCTCGTCGGGGATGGCGTCGTTTGCGGCCCTGAGCTTTCGCAGGTACTCGTTGCCCTCGTCTATGAGCTTATCCACCTCCGGGTTCCCGGTGCGGGAGGGCTTGGGCTCCTCCTTGGGCTTTTCCGGCTCTGCGGGCTTTTCGGGCTCTACGGGGATAAACTCCTTTTTGCCCTTAAAGAGCGCGGCGCTGCCTAAAAACACCAGCACCAGCACCAGGGCGAAGATGCCGAAATGCACCATGTTATACATGGGGAACAGCTGAGAGTACAGCACCGCCGCCGCGCCGGTGATGTAGAACTTTGCGGGGCTTCCCCGGCGCACCACCTTCATAGGGGGCATCTTGGGCGCGGGGGCCGGGGTGACGCCCTGGGGGCGCCGGGCGGGCTGGGGGGCCGTCTGCCAGGTGCGGGCCCGGGGGGGCCGGTAGGCGGGGGCGGGGGGCTTGTACTGGGGCGGGACCTTATTGGTGGGCGGGGGCGGCGCGCCTTTTTTCTGGGCCTGCTGCTGGCGGTAGCCCGGGGGGACTTTATTTGTAGGGGGCGGGGCGTAGGGGTGGCCCCCTGCGGGGCGGGCGGCCCCGCCGCTTTTCACGCCGGAGGAAAAGCCGTTTATGACCCCGTCCAGCTCGGCGGCGGCGCGGCCGATGCCCTCGGCCAGGCGGCCGGCCCCGGCCCCGGTGAGCCTCTTATATACCTGGGAGGAGCGGTACTCCTCCTCTATGGGCCTGTTTCCCTTTTGTTCCATATGCGCATGCCCCCGACGCCGCAAGGGCGGCATCGTTCCTTTCTTCTTAGATTCTAGCTTCCCATGTTTATTTTACGTGGAAACGCGCTCTCTGTCAACCTGGAATATTTTGTCACACCGGGCTGGGGTTGCCCACCTGGGGGTAGAGGGCCTTCACCTGCTCCCCTGTGGCGATGCCATGAGAGAAGGCCGTGGCGCACCCGGCGGCCACCGCCCAGCGCAATGCCCCCTCCCCGTGGCCGTGAAGCCGCCAGCCGTAGAGGAACCCGGCCACCAGGGAATCTCCGGCCCCAACGGCGGACAGGACCTGGCCCTTGGCGGCCCGGCAGAAAAGGCAGCGGCCGTCTGCCCCCACTAAGAGCGCGCCTTTTTCACCCAGGGAGACCACTACGTTTTGGGCCCCCAGGTGCTGAAGCTCCCGGGCGTAGTGGGCGGCCTCCCCTACACTTTCGATCTGGGCGGAGAAGAAATCGCTGAGTTCCTGCAGGTTGGGCTTTATGAAAAAGGGCCGGTAAGCCAGGGCGCAGCCCAGGGCCTCCCCGGCGGCGTCCACCACAGAATGGACGCCCTGGGGCAGCCTGCGGAGGATGCGGCCGTAGGCGTCCTCCGGCAGGGAGGAAGGCACGCTTCCCGCCAGCACCAGGGTGTCCCCCGGGGAGAGGGCGGCGCACTTTTCCATAAGCTCCTCCAAAGCGGAAAGGGATACAGGGGGGCCCTGGCCGTTTAATTCCGTGGCGCCCTCCTCCCCTATGAGCTTCAGGTTCACCCGGGTGCAGCCCTCTGGGAGATGGATAAAGTCCGCCGCGCAGCCTTCTTCTATAAGCTGGCGCTCTGTCTCACGGCCGGTGAACCCGGCGAGAAAGCCCAGGGCCTTATTGGGGACGCCCAGGGAGGTGAGCAGGCGGGTGACGTTTATGCCCTTGCCCCCGGCCAGAAAGGGGGCCTGCTCATAGCGGCACACCCCGCCGGGGGTCAGGGGGCCGCTGGGGGCCGTCAGGTCCAGGGCGGGGTTTAGGGTCACGGTCATTATCATGATACTGTCACGTCCTTACAAGTTTCTTAACGGTTCCTGTAGAAAACTGAAAAATTTTCCAGGGCTGAATTTTGCGAAGGGCCAAAGGGCAGGCTAGGAATGTTTCGAAAACTTTTTGCAGAAAGGGTCATCGCCATGATAAAAAGATTTTTTGCCCTAATTACCGGGTCCCTGCTGCTCCTCTGCGCCCTGGCCGCCTGCGGCAGCAGAGCCGGGAGCAGCGTGTCCAGCACCGTATCGAAGGCGGGCAGCGCCCTGAGCAGCGCCGCCAGCCGGGTAGAGTCCGGCGTGAAGGACGCCGTGGACCCGGACAGCTCCGCGTCTTCTGACAGCCCCAGCACCCTGGAAAACCTGGAGAGCTCGGGCAGCTCCGCCATAAGCCGCCCCGACAGCGCCGTGGAAAGCGATATGGACAGTTCAGAGAGCTCGAGCGCGGAATGACACGGGGGAGCGCCGGAAAGGGCGCTCGCTTACATACTCTCAGGGAAGCTTATAGGATAGGAGCATCTCCTTATCCTCCCCCGGCACCCGGTAGGATTCCCGTATCTTCTGGATAGCCTTGTTCTGGGTGAAGGGGGGGAGGGTTTGGCGCTTGAGCAGGGGCAGGGTCTTCTGGGGGAATTTCACATAGCACTCGCACACCGCCCAGGCTGCGGCCATCTGTATGTAGTACTGGGGCTGCCTTAGGCCCTCTAAGAGGCCCAGGCCCTCGTCTATCTTGTCTTCGGTGACGAAGTGGCCCAGGAACATGACGATGGCGAAGCGGGCGGTGAACTCCTCCTCCGAATCAAAGAGGGGCAGAAGGAACCGCCACATTTCTTCCCGGTCCTGGGGCTTTTTGAGCTTGAAGGCGCCGCAGAAGGTGTCGCACAGGGCCCAGTTGTCTATAAGGGGCAGGAAGCTCTCTGTAAGGGCCAGGCGCTCCCCTATGGGCAGGGGCATAGAGGCAATGACAAGCCCCCGCAGCATAGTTTCCTCGTAAGAGGCGGGGGCGCTGTGGGAAAGAAAGCCCCGGGGGTCCTCCTTCACGATGCGCTTTGCAATAGCCCGCATGGCGGGCACCCGCACCCCGTAGGCCATGGATATGCCCGGCATGAGGCCCTCGTGGAATTTCTTGTATTTGGGGTCGCCCAAATACTGCAACTCAGAGAGCAGGGCCTTATAGTCTTCCTGGGTAAAGGCCATTTATTTTTCCTCCTCCCCCGTCTCCCCCTCCCCGGTCAGGCGGCGGATAAGGGCCAGAAGGTTCGGGATGGACTGGGACTTGTCGAACTCCCGGCAGTTTTCCCGCATGGCCTGCAGGTGCTTCTTTTCCTGCAGAAGGCCCGAGATCTCCGCGGCGAAGTCGCCGTCTTTTGCGACGCGCACGCACATGTCGTGGGTGAGAAGGAAGTTGGCGTTGTCTTCCTCCTGGCCGGGGATGGCGTCAAAGACCGCCATGGGCAGGTTGCAGGCCAATGCCTCTGAGACCGTAAGGCCCCCGGGCTTTGTGACCAGCAGGTCGGCAGCGTGCATGTACTTTTCCACCTCGTCGGTAAAATAGAGCAGCCGGGTGGGCACGGCCTGGTTCTGGCTGAGCTCTTTTTCGAAGGCCTCGTAGAGCTTCTTGTTGCGGCCGGTGATGACGATGATCTGCATGGGCACCCGGGTGGCGGTCAGGTCCCGGTAGAGCTTCATGATGTTGTTGACCCCGAAGCTGCCGGCCATGAAAAGCAGGGTAGGAAGCTCCGGGTCCAGGCTCAGCTGCCGAAGGAGCATGGCCTGGTCCTCCTCATCAAAAAAGACCCCGTGCACCGGTATGCCGAAGGGGTACACCTTCTCCTCCGGCACGCCGAAGGCCTTGAGCTCCGGCAGCATGTGGCTGCCCGCCACCACGTAGGCGTCCACGGCGTCGGCGATGTAGGCCCTATGGGCGCCGTAGTCGGTGATGATGCAGATAAGGGGCGCGGTAATGAGGCCGTCCTCTTTAAGGGCGGCGGCCATTTCCGTTGCGAAGGGGTGGGTGGTGATGATGGCGTCGGGCTTGTGGGCGTCTATCGTTGGATAGAGGAGGCCGCTGAAAAGGCCGCTGAGCTTGGGCACAAGGTCCGACAGGCGGCTGTTTTTGTTGGTGCGCTTATACAGGTGGCCGAAAAGGGCCGGGGCTTTTTTGGCCATGAACAGGTAGCTGTCGCAGACGGTCTTGTCCAAAAGGCGGCCCACGGCCTTCAGGGTGTCGATGGTGACCACCTCGAAGGAAGTGTTGTCCTGGATATACTGCTCCACGGCGTTGGCGGTGCGTATATGGCCGCCCCCGGTGGCGGCGGTGAGAAGCATGATCTTCATGGTTTCTTGATACCTCGCAGAAGAATAAAAGGTAAGATTAAAATTCGGTTACAAGTATTGTAACATATACGCCCAAAAAATTCAAATTTTTTAATCAAATTGAAACCATTTCGCGGTTTACATTTGGGACTATAGACTGTATAATAAGTTTGTCAGGGCTATAAGGGCCCCATTACCAAAATTTTAAGCGGCCTTCCTTTTTCGGGGGGCTGTATCTTGCCGTTTTGTTCGGTGAGAATAAGAGCATGGGAAAACGAGAGGATGGTCAAAACATGAAAAACTGGAAGATACTGGCGGCAGCGGGGGCTCTCTCGCTGCTTTTGACGGCGGGCCTGGCTGGGTGCGCGCGGCCCGGGGCAGAGGAGGATTCCTCCCTGATCTCCTCCGCGGTAGAGGACCCGTCTTTGTTCCCCACGGGCACCACTATGGGCGGGCGGAACATCGGCGGGAAGACCCTGGAGGAGGCCCTGGACATCTCGAAGAAGGCCCTGGAGGAGGCCGTGGGGGGCCTTGAGATCAGCGTAAAGTTCAAGGACGACACCATCATGCTGCAAAAGGGCGACTTCATCATACAGGACGTGCTGGAAGAGGAGCTGCCGAGGCTTCTCAGCAACCGCTCCCCCCAAGAGTACGCGCTGCCCTATGTGGCGGACCTTTCCCCCGCCGGCAGGGCCAAGCTGGAGGAAGCCGCCAAGGCCTGCTACGTAAAGGCCAAGGACGCCACTGTGGAGAGCTACGACGGCACGAGCTTTACCTTCACCCCGGAGCAGGCAGGCTCTCGGGTGGACATGGCCGCTACCTTAAAGAGCGTGCGGCAGCTGCTCTCCCAAAAGCACGACGGGGACATACAGGCGGCGTTCATAGAGACAAAGCCGAAGCTGACGGAAAAGTATTTAAGCGAGAATTTTAAGCAGATATCCACCTACTCTACCACCTCCACCAACACGGAAAACGGCAACAGCAACATGCGGCTGGCCCTTTCCCATGTAAACGGCACGGTGCTCATGCCCGACCAGGAGTTCTCTTATAACGCCGCCATCGGCGACAGCACCGACCCCTCTAAGGGCTGGCTGCCCGCCGGGGGCATCAACGGCGGGGTGCTGGTGCAGGTGTACGGGGGCGGCATCTGCCAGGGCTCTACCACCCTGTATAACGCCGCGCTCATGGCCGGCATGACCATCGTGGAGCGGGACTGCCACAGCATGCCCTCCACCTACTGCCCCATCGGGCTGGACGCCACGGTGGACTATGGGAACATCGACTTTAGGTTCAAGAACACCCTGGAGGCGCCGGTTTACATCGCCGCCTGGATGGAAGATAAAGTTCTGCACGTGTCCTTCTTCGGCATCACCCCGGAGGAGTGGGACAACATCGTGCTGGGCTCGGAGGAGACCGGGTCTTCGGGGCCCTTGTCCGAATCCAGCTTCGTGGTGGACGCCACCCTGAAGAAGGGGCAGTACCGCCTGAAGACCTCCGGCAACAACGGCTACTCGGCCCGGGCCTGGCGTATCTTCAAGAAGGGCGACGCGGAGGTGCGCACCGAGGATCTGCCCGATTCCTACTACCGGCCCACGGGGAAGGTCTTCGCCATCGGCGCGGGCACGGATACCAGCAAGATCGACACCGGCAAGGACGAAGGGGACACCGAGCCCTCCGCCAGCCCCTCTGTAGAGCCCTCGCCCTCTGTGGAGCCTTCTACGGAGCCTACGCCCCCGGTCATTGAGCCCACGCCCCCCGTAGACCCGCCCTCGCCGCCTCCCATTGTGGACCCCACGGAGCCGCCCCCCACCTTTGACCCCAATCCCCCTGTGCCCCCGGTATCGGACCCGGGCGGCGGGGACGCGGGCGACAGCCAGTGATTTTCTAAAAATTAAGGAGGGCGTGAGAATATGCGGGACGGATTTTTTCGGGTGGCGGCGGCCACCCCACGGGGCAAGGCCGCGGACGTTGCCCACAACAAAGACGCCATAGCGGCGTTGATACGGGAGGCTTATGACGCCGGGTGCGGCTTGGTGTGCTTCCCGGAATTGAGCCTGACGGGCTACACCTGCGGCGACCTTTTCAGAGAGCGGGCGCTGCTTAAGTCAGCGGAGGAGGCCCTGGGGCAGCTCATGGAGGACGTGAAGGATTTGGATATCCTCTGCGCCGTGGGCCTGCCTGTGGCCTGCGAAGGGGCCTTGTATAACTGCGGGGCGGTGTTCCACCGGGGGCGGCTTTTAGGGCTTGTGGCCAAGGAGAGCATCCCCAATTACAGCGAGTTTTACGAGCTGCGGTACTTTACCCCCGCCTGCGGGGCCCGGGCCGTATCCTTCTGCGGGCAGGAGACGGTGCTGGGGAAGGGGCTTTTATTCCCCTGCGAAAATGTGGAGGGCCTGTGCGTGGCCGGGGAAATCTGCGAGGACCTGTGGGGGGCGCAGCCCCCCAGCGCAAAGCTGGCCCAGAACGGGGCCACGGTGCTTGTGAACCTTTCCTGCAGCGACGAGACCATCGGCAAGGCCGAGTACCGCAGGGGCCTGGTGCAGATGTGGTCGGGGCACATTTTGAGCGCCTATGTGTACGCGGACGCGGGGCCTGGGGAATCCACCACGGACATGGTGTTTGCCGGGCACGACCTGATAGCGGAAAACGGCGCGGTGCTGAAAGAAAGCGGGCTCTTTGAGAGCGGGCTCACCATAGCGGAAATAGACCTCGAACTCCTTGTGCAAGAGCGCATGCGCATGAACACCTGGCAGCCCCGCCGGGACCCGGACGTGGCGCGCGTCCCCTTCTCTTACCTGCCGGAGACCTTGGAGCGCTTCACACCGGGGCGCGTGTTCTCCCGGTTCCCCTTTGTGCCGGAGAACCAGGAGGGGCTTTCCAGCCGGTGCAGGCTCATCCTCACCATGCAGAGCCAGGGGCTTGCCACCCGGCTCCACCATATTAACGGCAAGAGCGTGGTGGTGGGGCTCTCGGGGGGGCTGGACTCTACTTTGGCGCTTCTGGTATGCGTGCGGGCCTTTGACAGCCTGGGGCTCCCGCGTAAGGGCATACTGGCGGTGTCCATGCCCTGCTTTGGCACCACCGGCCGCACAAAGAGCAACGCCCAGCGCATGGCAGAGGAATTGGGGGTGGACTTTAGGGAGATCAACATCGAGAAGGCGGTGCGGCAGCATTTTGCCGACATCGGCCAGGACCCCCAGTGTTTTGACGTGACCTTCGAGAACGCCCAGGCCCGGGAGCGCACCCAGGTGCTCATGGACCTTGCAAACCAGCGGGGGGCGCTGGTCATCGGCACCGGCGACCTGTCAGAGCTGGCTTTGGGCTGGGCTACTTATAACGGCGACCACATGTCCATGTACGGGGTAAACGGGTCTATCCCCAAGACCCTGGTGCGCCATCTGGTGCGCTGGGAGGCCGGGCACTGCCCGGAGACGGAAAGCGGAAACCGCCTGCGCAAGGCCCTGCTGGACGTGCTGGACACCCCCGTGAGCCCGGAGCTGCTGCCGCCCAAAGACGGGGAGATCGCCCAGAAGACCGAGGAGCTGGTGGGGCCCTACGAGCTGCACGATTTCTTCCTGTACTACGTGCTGCGCTATGGCTTTACGCCTGGGAAGATATACCGGATGGCCTGCGGGGCCTTTGAGGGGGAGTACGAGCCGGAGGTCATCAAAAAGTGGCTCTGCTCCTTCTACCGGCGGTTTTTCTCCCAGCAGTTCAAGCGCTCCTGCCTGCCGGACGGGCCCAAGGTGGGCTCGGTGACGCTGTCGCCCAGAGGGGACTTCCGCATGCCCAGCGACGCCAGCGCCGCCCTGTGGCTGAAGGAAGCCCAGGAGCTTTGAGAGGTTTTCTATGGAAAAGATCTTATCGCTTTTGTTATCGCTGATATTGAGCGCCGGGCTCACCTCGGCGAAGATAGACCCCCAGGAACTTGTGGCAAAGGGCAAGGTGGAGACAGCCCTTTCCGCCATGACATTGGAGGAAAAGGTGGGGCAGTTCTTTTGGGTGCGCAGCCCGGGGTATGACCTGCCCCAGTGGACAGAGCGCCTGCAGCCCGCCGGGTATATTCTGTTCGGCTCTGACTTTGCGGGCAAGAGCTGGGAGCAGGTGACGGGCGAGATCAGCGGGTGCCAGGAGGCGGCGAAAATTCCCCTCTTTATAGCCGTGGACGAGGAGGGCGGCACGGTGGTGCGGGTGAGCTCGAACCCGGCCCTGTGGGCGGCGCCCTTTGACTCTCCCCAGAACATCTACCGCGGCGGGGGCCTGGAGGCCATCCGGCGGGACACGGAGGAGAAGGCCCGGCTGCTGCTCTCCTTGGGCATCAACGTGAACCTGGCCCCGGTGTGCGATGTGTCCACGGACCCGTGGGATTTCATCTACGCCCGCTCTATGGGCGTGCCGGCAGAGGAGACCGCCCAGGTGGTAGCGGAAATGGTGCGGGTCATGGAGGCACAGGGCCTTTCGGGGTCTCTCAAGCACTTCCCGGGCTACGGCAACAATGTGGACACCCACACGGGCATCTCCTACGATGAGCGGCCCTACGAGCAGTTTTTGCGGGAGGACTTTCTGCCCTTCCAGGCGGCCATAGCGGCCGGGGCCCCCAGCGTGATGGTGTCCCACAACATCGTGGCTTGCATGGACCCGGAGCGCCCGGCGTCCCTTTCCCCCCGGGTGCACCAGGTGCTGCGGGAGGAGCTGGGCTTTACGGGGGTCATCACCACCGACGACCTTATCATGGGGGCCATCAAGGAGTACACCGGCGGGCAGAGCCCTGCGGTGGCGGCGCTGCTGGCGGGCAACGACCTGCTGACCTCCTCGGACTGGGAGAACGACTACAACGCGGTGCTCTCCGCCGTGCAGGACGGCACAGTGCCGGTGGAGCGGGTGGAGGAATCCGTGCGGCGGGTGCTGGAGTGGAAGGCGCGAAAGGGCCTGCTGTAAGAATAAAGGAAAGCGGCTTGGGATGCCCCAGGCCGCTGTTTTTTACCCTTTTTTCTTTATTCTTGGGGGCAGATCTCCATTTTGCCCGACATGGTCTTGAAGGAAATGTCGATTTCCCCGTCGCCGTAAACGGCCCGGCCTGTCTTCTCCCCCAGGTCGCCCACCACCGGGAAGCCGGAGGCAAAGGCGCCGGACATGGACTCGTACCGGGCAGTGAAGCCGGTGTTCTCAGGCAGGGTCAGGGTGATGCGGCCGGACATGGTCTCCAGGCGCACGCGCTCGGGGGGCTGCTCTGTCTGCAGGAGCAGGGAGCCGGAGACGGTCTTGGCCTCCAGGCTTTGGCCGTTGCCGTAGGCCTCTATGGCCCCAGAGACGGAGGAAAGCTTGGCGTGCGCCGCCCCGAAGCCCGGGGCCTCTATGCGGCCGGAGGTGGTATTCAGCCGTAGCTCCTCACACTGGACGCCCTCTGCCCGCAGGGAGCCGGAAACGGAGGAAAGCTTGATTTTCTCCCCCTGGAGCCCCACGGCCTCCACCCGGCCGGAGGTGGCGCCCAGGTCCCATTTCCCGGCCCGAAGGCCCTGGGCCCGGATGCCCCCGGAGATGTTGTCGGCCTTGACCTTCTCCAGCACCATGCCCACAGGCACCTGCACCACCAGGCATTTCGACAGCCCCAGGCCCTGCAGGATGCCCTTTTCCCTTGTCCAGCGCACGCGCATGGTACCGCCCTCCGACACGGACATCTCCAGGCGCTGGCCCTCGCTCAGGGGACGTTGGGCGTACTCGGTGACGTTTACGTAACTGCCCTCCCAGGGGACGATTTCTATGGGGCCGTTCACCCACTGTATCTCCAGTTTCTCCACGGGCACGGGCTCACGGGTGCCGGGGTAGGCTTCAGGCTCCTCCCCCTGGCCCACGTCCCACCAGGGGCTCACCCCGGGTATTTTCTGCACCGCGCCCTTGGCCCACTGTACGCCCTCCGAGACGGCGTCCATGGCCACCGCCGCCGTCTGGGACAGCACCTGGCCCACCTCCCGGGCGGCCTCCTCCACTTCGCCCCACAGGCCCTCCTGGCGGGGCGGGACGGGGGGCACGAAAGGCTGCTCCGGCTCTGGGGGCGGGGCCTGCTCTTTCTGCTCCTCCTGATTCTGTCGAAGCTCCGCCATGGCCTCGCCAAAGGCCCGGTCCACCCGGTCGTCCTCCAGGGCCTCCAAAAGCCGCAGGGCGTCCTCCTGGGAGATCTTCCCCTCCCCTACCATCTCTAAGATCTGCCGCTTTTCATCATGCATGGCTCTGCCCTCCCCGCAGGTGATTGAGCTCCTCTACGGCCTGCTCCACCGTCAGCTCCCCTTTGGAGAGCCGGGAGAGCACATCGGCCTTTTCTTCCTTCCGGCGGGCCGGGGATTCCGGCGGCCCGTCCAGCCGGAGGGCCGCAAGGGCGGCCTCCAGCATATTCTTCACAGTGGGGTAGCTGACCCCCAGCTCCTTCTCCACCTCTTTGATGGAGCCCCGGCAGCGCAGAAACGCCTCGATGAACTGCAGGTGCTTTTCCTCCAGCGCGCAGAACCGGCAGGGCGCGAAATGGCCCGTCAGCTCTGAGCCGCACCGGCCGCACTCCAGGCGCGTGACCTCCATCACCTGCCCGCACACCGGACACTTGGCGGGGGCGTGGTACGTTTCCCGTTCCATAAAAAACTCCTTCCCGGCCCCACAGGGCAAACTGTATTTTCTACAGTATACGGGAAGGAATTGATTTTGTCAATATAAAAATTGATTTTCTTAAAGATTCTGCTTGATTTTTTTAATTTTTTCCCAGCAGCTGCACGAGCCGCCGGGCAGCTTCCTCCGTGTCCTCAGGGCTGCCGAAGGTGGAGAAGCGGAAGTACCCCTCGCCGCAGGCCCCGAAGCCCTCGCCGGGGGTGCCCACCACCTGTATCTCCTGAAGGAGGGTGTCGAAGAACTGCCAGCTGGAAAGGCCCCCGGGGCACCTGAGCCAGATATAGGGGGCGTTTTTGCCGCCGCAGTACCACAGGCCCAGCTGCTCCATGGCCTTCATAAGGGTGCGGGCGTTGTTTTTGTAGACCTGCAGGTTCTCCATGACCTGCCGTTGGCCCTCCTCGGTAAAGACCGCCGCGCCGCCCCGCTGCAGGATGTAGGACACGCCGTTTGTCTTGGTGGTGCGGTTGCGCACCCACATGGCGTGCAGGTCCATGCCGCCGCGCTGCAGGTCCTTGGGGAGGATGGTGTAGCCCAGGCGGGTGCCGGTGAAGCCCGCGGTCTTACTTAGAGAGCAGATTTCGATGGCGCAGGTGCGGGCGCCCGGAAGCTCAAAGATGCTGTGGGGCAGGTCCGGCTCTTCGATAAAGGCCTCGTAGGCGGCGTCAAAGAGGATGAGGGCGCCTTTTTCGTTTGCGAAGTCCACCCAGGCCTGCAGCTGCGCCCGGCTGAAGACGGCCCCGGTGGGGTTATTGGGAGAGCAAAGGTAGAGGATGTCCGCGTCCAAATCTTCTGTGGGCGCGGGCAGGAAGCCGTTCTCCCGGCTGGCGGCCAGGTGCACGATTTTGCGGCCGGCCATGATGTTGGCGTCTACATAGGCGGGGTAGGCGGGCTCTAAGACCAGGGCGGTGCTGGAGCGGTCGAACAGGTCTAAGATGTCCCCCAGCTCGTCGCTGGCCCCGCTGGAGACGAAGACCTCCTCGGGGTCAAGCTTTACCCCGCGCTTTTCATAGTGGGCGGCAATGGCCTGCCGCAGGAAGGGCGCGCCGCACTCGGGCATGTAGCCGTGAAAGCGCTCCTTCACCGACTGGTCCGCTACCCCCTGGTGCAGGGCCTCAATGACCGCCGGGCACAGGGGCAGGGACACGTCCCCGATGCCCATGCGGTAGAGCTTTGCCCCCGGGTGGGCGTCCAGGTAGGCCTGCACCTTCTGGCCGATGTTATAGAAAAGATAAGATTCCTGTAGGTCGCCGTAATGGGCGTTTGGCTTCAGCATAGGTCGGTTTCCCCCTCATAGACAGTTTCCGCCGGGCCGGTCATGGTCACGGCGTTGTTTTCGTGTATCTCAATGGTAAGCGCGCCCCCGTCCAGCTCTACAGAAAGGGGCGTGCCCCGGGGGCAGAAGCCCTTCTGTACGGCGGCGGCCGCGCTGGCGCAGGCCCCGGTGCCGCAGGCCATGGTGACGCCGCTGCCCCGCTCCCACACCCGCATGCGCAGGCGGACAGGCCCTAAGACCTGGACGAACTCCACGTTCACCCCGCCGGGGAAGGCCGGGTGGCGCTCAAGCTCCGGGCCCAGGGTGGTGAGGGGGGCCTTTTCCATGTCTTCTACAAAGAGCACCGCGTGGGGGTTCCCCACAGACACGGGGGTGACAGAGACCTCCCCTCCCCCGGCTTCCAGGGTCAGGGCCTCCCCCACCTTTGCTATGCCCATGTCTACAGAGGCGTGGGTCACCCTGCCGTTTTCTATGTGCAGGGCTAAGGTGCGGATGCCGGACAGGGTCTCTATGGTCAGGTGGGTCTTATTGGTATAGCCCTTGTCGTAGACGTATTTGCCCACGCAGCGGATGCCGTTGCCGCACATTTTGGCTTCGCTGCCGTCGGCGTTGAAGATGCGCATTTTGAAATCCGCCGTGTCCGAGGGGCTGATCCAGATCATGCCGTCTGAGCCCGCGCCGAAGTGGCGGTCAGAGAGGCGAATAGACAGGGCTTCGGGGTTTTGGGGCTCGCCGTACACGTAGAGATAGTCGTTTCCTAAACCGTGCATTTTCGTAAAGTGCAGCATGCTATGCCTCCTCCTTTTTCTTCACAGCCGCCCCCACGAAGCCCGTAAAGAGCGGGTGGGCGCTGTTGGGCCTGCTCTTAAACTCCGGGTGGTACTGCACCCCCACGAAGAAATCCCGGTCAGAGAGCTCCACGGCCTCCACCAAAGAGCCGTCCGGGGAAAGGCCGCTGAGGGTCAGGCCCTGTTCCGTCAGGAGGGCGCGGTAGTCGTTGTTCACCTCGTACCGGTGGCGGTGGCGCTCTGACACAGAATCCTTCCCGTAGCACCGGGCCAGGGTGGTGCCGGGCTGGATCTCGCAGGGGCAGGCCCCCAGGCGCAGGGTGCCGCCCTTTTCGATGTCTTTGCTCTGGCCGGGCATGAAGTCGATGACCTTATGGGGGCAGGCGCTGTCGAACTCCCCGGAGTTTGCCCCCTCTATACCGGCCCGGTGCCGGGCGAACTCGATGACCGCCACCTGCAGCCCCAGGCAGATGCCGAAGTAGGGCACGTCCTTCTCCCGGGCGTAGCGGGCGGCCTCTATCATGCCCTCTATGCCCCGGCTGCCAAAGCCCCCGGGCACTAAGATGCCGTCCAAAGGCCCCAGGGCTTCCTCCGCTGTTGCCGGGGTGATGGTCTCGGCGTCTATCCAGCGGATGTCCACACGGGCCCCCAGGGCGAAGCCGCTGTGGCGCAGTGCCTCGGCCACCGACAGGTAGGCGTCGTGCAGCTGCACATACTTGCCCACGATGCCGATGACCACGGTCTTATGGGCCTCGCGGGTCTTTTGCACCATCCTTTCCCACTCGGTGAGGTCCGGGGCCGGGGCCCGCAGCATGAGCTCACGGCACACCACCCCGGAGAACCCGGAGCGCTCCAGCATCAGGGGGGCCTCGTAGAGGTTTTGTACGGTCAGGTTCTCGATGACGCAGTCGGGCTTTACGTTGCAGAAAAGGGATATTTTCTGGAAGATGGCGGGCTCTAAGGGCTCGTCGCAGCGCAGCACGATGATGTCAGGGTTGATGCCCATGCCCTGCAGCTCCTTTACCGAGTGCTGGGTGGGCTTTGACTTGTGCTCGCCGGAGCCCCGCAGGAAGGGCACCAGGGTCACGTGGATGAAGAGGCTGTTTTCCCTGCCCACCTCCAGGGAGACCTGGCGCACGGCCTCTAAAAAGGGCTGGCTCTCGATGTCGCCGATGGTGCCGCCGATCTCGGTGATGACTACGTCTGCCCCGGCCTTCTGGCCCACGCTGTAGACGAAGCTCTTGATCTCGTCGGTGACATGGGGGATCACCTGCACGGTAGAGCCCAGGTACTCCCCCCGGCGCTCCTTGCTCAGGACGTTCCAGTAGACCTTGCCGGTGGTCAGGTTCGAGAACTTGTTTAAGTCCTCGTCGATAAAGCGCTCGTAGTGGCCCAGGTCCAGGTCGGCCTCGGCCCCGTCTTCGGTAACGTACACTTCCCCGTGCTGGTAGGGGCTCATGGTGCCTGGGTCCACGTTGATGTAGGGGTCCAGCTTCTGGGCCGCCACCTTCAGGCCCCGGGCCTTCAAGAGCCGCCCTAAGGACGCCGCGGTGATGCCCTTACCCAGCCCCGAGACCACGCCCCCGGTGACAAAAATGTATTTCGTGCCTTCCATGGCAAACGCTCCTTTCCCTCCGCAAAAAAAGTAAAGAGCGCCCTTCCCATGGAAGGACGCCTTTGACCTCACTGGAATATTATATCCTCTTTTGGGGGATTTGTCAACGGTTCCTGCAGTTTTCTCCTTAAATTCTTTCACTTTTTCGCAAATGTCCCGACTTTTTTACCGAACGGTAGTGAAATTCTGCAGGAAGTATGCTATAATGCTTTCAGACTTTATTCGCATGAGGAGATGTTTATATGGCAAAACGCAAACCCATCCGCCTGACCAAATCGGAAAAGATGTTTATGGAGATCTTGTGGGAGGCGGGGCGCCCTTTGAGCCGCCCGGAGGTGGTGGATCTGGCCCGCAAGGACCACGGCGTCAATATGCCTATGAGCACCTTCCATCTGCTGGTGAACCACCTGCTGGAGCTGGACTACATAGCCGTGGCCGCAGACCTAGTGGGCCACGTGAAGCGCCACACCCGGCATTTTATCCCGAAGATCACCCGCAACGAGCACTTTGCTTTGCAGATCGCCCACTCGGAAAAGTTCTCTCCTTCGGATATCCCCGCCATCGTCTGCGCCTTGTTCCGCATGGCCAATGTCAAAGACCCCGAGCCCTACCTGCAGGAGATACGGGCCGAGCTCTCGAAAGCGTGAATAAAAGCACCCCCAGGGCCTGGGCCTCGGGGGCTTTCTTTTTTATCCGTAGGAAACTAAAGGGTTCATCTTGCCGTGGCCCCGGCCCTCCATCTGGTCTATGTACTTGATGGCCCGGCCCGCGCCTAAGACCACGCAGTTTTCCGGGTTGTCGAAGGTGACCACCGGCACCTTCGTCTTCTTCTGCAGAAGCGTGGAGAAGCCGTAGAGGTTTGCGGAGCCCCCGGTGAGATAGATGCCGTCTGTGAAGATATCCGCCAGCAGCTCCGGGGGGGTCTCCTCCAGGGTGGCCTGCACCGTGCGCACGATGGTGATGGCGGGCTCTATAAGGGCCTCTATCATTTCGTCAGAGTTCATGATGGTGGTCTCGGGCAGGCCGTTCATGGCGTTGCGGCCCTTTAAGACGAAGGTCTCCAGCTTTTTGCGGGGGTAGGCGCAGCCGATGGCCCGCTTGGCCTGCTCGGCCATGCGGTCGCCGATGACTAAGTTAAACTTGCGGCGCACGTACTTGACGATGGCATCGTTGAAGTCGTCCCCGGCGGTGTGGGTGGAGTTTGCGATGGCGATGCCGTTTAGGGAGATCACCGCCATGTCCGTTGTGCCCTCGCCGATGTCCACGATCATGGTGCCGTGGGGGGCGGCGATATCCACCCCGGCCCCGATGGCCGCGGCCACGGGCTCTTCGATGAGGCACACCTTGCGCACGCCGGCGGCGCTGATGGCGTCTACCACGGCGCGCTTTTCCACCTCGGTGACGCCGCAGGGGACGCTGACCACCACCCGGGGCATGAAGACCCGGCTGCTGCTCAAGTGCTTTAAGTAATAGGTTATCAGGTGCTCGGCCAGGGAGAAGTCGGAAATGACGCCGTTGCACAGGGGCCGGGCCACGGTGATGCGGTCTGAGGTGCGGCCCAGCATCTTATAGGCCTCGGTGCCGATGGCCACCACCTCGTCGGTGAGGTTGTCTACGGCGATGATGGAGGGCTCGCTCAAAACGATGCCCTTGCCGTCCAAGTATACCTTGAAATAGGAGGTTCCCAGGTCGATTGCTATATCCGTTCCGATCATCCATGTATCATCCTTACTTTTATTTGGAGGGGCGGGGCTGTAGTTATACAGGATATAGTATACACCAAAGTTCGCGGTTTTTCAACAGGAAAAAATTTTCCTCTCCCCTGTTGCCAAAAAAGGGGGGCTGTGGTATTATAAGGGGCGAAATCAAAAACCCAGACGGCCCGGGCGCGGCGCACCGCCAGTAGGGGAAGGGGACGACCAGGAAAGCCGGAAAGCCTCCGGCGGCGATCTCCCAGCTGAGGGCGGGCGGCAAGCCCGGGCAACATAGCCAATATATACTCAACTTTTTTATGGAAGGGGAATCTTCTCTTATGCAGAAAAAGAAAGAGGCCGCTCCCGCTGAAAAAGCCGGGTTGTGGCACACTGTCAAGTCCTATGGGTCCCTGTACTTTGTAGACGCCATGAGCGCCATGGCACAGGGGCTGTTCGCGTCTTTGCTCATTGGCACCATCATTTCCACCCTGGGCGCCCAGCTGGGCTGGGAGCTGCTGGTGGAGGTGGGCAATTTCGCAAAATCCATGGCCGGGCCCGCCATGGCCGTGGCCATCGGCTACGCCCTGAAGGCCCCGCCCCTGGCGCTCTTTTCCCTGACTGCCGTGGGCAGCGCCGCCAACACTTTAGGCGGCGAGGGCGGGCCCCTGGCGGTGCTGCTCATCGCCATTGTCTCAGCTGAGCTGGGGAAGCTGGTGAGCAAGAAGACCCCGGTGGACATTCTGGTCACCCCTTCGGTGACCATCCTCTCCGGGGCGGCGCTCTCTTATTTGTGCGCCCCGGCCATTGGGGCGGCGGCGGCCAGCGTAGGCGGGCTCATCATGTGGGCCACAGACCTGCAGCCCTTCTTTATGGGCATCTTCGTGTCTGTGCTGGTGGGCGTGGCGCTGACGCTGCCCATCAGCAGCGCGGCCATCTGCGCGGCCCTGGGGCTTACGGGGCTGGCAGGCGGCGCGGCCGTGGCGGGCTGCTGCGCCCAGATGGTGGGCTTTGCCGTCATCAGCTTCCGGGAGAACAAGTGGGGGGGGCTTGTGGCCCAGGGGCTTGGCACCTCTATGCTGCAGGTGCCGAACATCATCAAGAACCCCCGGGTCTGGATCGCGCCCACCCTGGCCTCGGCCGTCACGGGGCCTTTAGCCACCTGCCTCTTCAAGATGCAGATGAACGGCGCGCCCATCTCCAGCGGCATGGGCACCTGCGGGCTGGTGGGGCAGATCGGCGTGTACTCCGGGTGGCTGGCTGACATCGACGCGGGCACGAAGGCCGCCGTCACGCCCATGGACTGGGCGGGGCTTGTGCTCATCTGCTTTTTGCTGCCGGCGGCGCTCTCCTGGGCCATTGACCTGGGGGTGCGAAAGCTTGGCTGGGTGAAGGATGGCGACATGAAGCTGGACCTGTAAACGGCATAAAAAGGGCCCTGTCCTAACGGACGGGGCTCTTTTATTTGTGGTATTTGGTGCCGGAGAGGATCTGGAAGCCCCGGTACAGCTGCTCACAGAGCATGACCCGGGCCAGCTGGTGGGGGAAGGTCATGGGCGACAGGGAGAAGCCCGGCCCGGCCCGCTTCACCTTGTCAGAGAGGCCGTGGGAGCTGCCGATGACGAAGCTGACGGCCCCGGGGGACAGCATGGCCTTTTCCAGAAGCTTTGCGAGGCCCGGGGAGTCCAGGAGCTTTCCTTCGATACAAAGGGGGCAGATGGTGCCCGCGCACTTTTGCAGCAGCTGCTCCCCTTCCCTATCCAGGGCCTGGGCGATGTCCCCGGGGCTGGGGGCCTGGGGCAGGCGGGCTTCCGGTATTTCGATGATCTCCAGCCTGCAGAAGGGGCCCAGGCGTTTTTCATATTCGGCCACGGCCTCCCGCCAGTAGCGCTCCTTGAGCCTGCCCACGCAGGCGATCTTTACCGCCAGCATATGCCACACCTACAGAAGGATGGACGCGCCGGTGCGGTTTTCCACCGGGGCGGCCTGCAGGAGGAAGTCTACCTCCGGCACAGCCCCCGCCTGCACCAGGGCGGACTGGGCGGTCTGCAGGGCCAGGTCCGGGGTGTTGTTCTGGCGGCTGAGATGGGCCAAGACAAAGCGCCGGGTGCCGCTCTTTAAGAGCTCCGGCAGGAAGGCGGCGCAGGCGGCATTGGAGAGGTGGCCCCGGTCGGACAGCACCCGCTGCTTTAAGGGGTACGGGTAGGGGCCGAAGCGCAGCATGTCCACGTCGTGGTTGGACTCTAAGATCACTAGGTCAGCCCCCAGGAGGCCGGTTTTTACGTCCTCTGTCAGCACCCCGGTATCGGTGGCCAGGGCGATGACCCGGCCGTCGGCGGTGCGCACCCGGTAGCCCACAGGCTCTACGCAGTCGTGAGAGGTGGGAAAGTGGGTGATCTCCATGCCGCCCAGCTCCAGCTCCTGGGGCAGGGGGCGCACTTCTATTTCGGCGGTAGATGTGCCCAGAGCCCCCAGGGTGCCGGGGGTGCAGAACACGGGCACGCCGTATTTCTTCGCGAAGACCCGCAGGCCCGACACATGGTCCGTATGCTCATGGGTCACAAAAATGCCGTGCACCGCCAGCGGGTCGATGGCGCACAGCTTCAGCATCCCCTCTATCTGCCGGGCGCTCCTCCCCGCGTCTATGAGCACCCCTGCCGAGCGGCTTCCTATGTAATAGCTGTTCCCGGTGCTTCCCGAGAACAGCGGACAGACTCTTGCCATGGCGCTTCCTCAGCCGATTTTGGCGATCTCGCGGTCGGGGCCTTTTTTGAGATAGATGTCAGCCCCGAGGCCGGCCAGCTTGTCCACGATGGTTTCGTAGCCCCGCTCGATATACTGGATGTTTTCCACCTGGGTGGTGCCCTCGGCAATGAGGCCCGCGATGACCATGGCGGCCCCGGCCCGCAGGTCCAGGGCTTTCACGGGGGCGCCTTTCAGCTTGGGCACGCCCTCTATGATGGCCATTTTGCCGTCCACGGTGATCTGCGCGCCCATGCGGCTCAGCTCGTCCACGTACTTGAAGCGGGTGTCGTAGATGCTTTCGATGACCATGCTGGTGCCGGGCACCACAGAGAGCAGGGTGGTGATCTGGGGCTGCATGTCCGTGGGGAAGCCGGGGTGGGTCATGGTCTTTACGGTGCAGCGGCGCAGGGGGCCCTTGTTGTAGACGCGGACGCTGTCGTCGCCCTCCTCTATAGCCGCGCCCATTTCCGCCAGCTTGGCGGAGATGGACTCCAGGTGCTTGGGGGTCACGTTGCGGACAGTCACGTCGCCGCCGGTGGCGGCTGCGGCTACCATGTAGGTGCCGGCCTCTATCTGGTCGGGGATGATGGTGTAGGAAGCGCCGCGCAGCTTTTGCACGCCGTGGATTTTGATGGTATCCGTTCCGGCGCCCAGGATGTCGGCGCCCATGGTGTTTAAGAAGTTTGCAAGGTCTACCACGTGGGGCTCGCGGGCGGCGTTTTCAATAATGGTCAGGCCCCGGGCTTTTACAGTGGCTAAGATGATATTGATGGTGGCCCCTACGCTGCGCACGTCCAGGTAGATGTTGGCCCCGTGCAGCTCGCCGTCCTTGGCGGCCACGGAGATCATGCCGCCGCTGTCCAGGCTGTGGCGGCAGCCCAGCACCTCAAAGCCCTTTAAGTGCTGGTCGATGGGGCGCACGCTGAAGTTGCACCCGCCGGGCAGGGGCACAGAGGCCCGCCCGCAGCGGCCCAGCAGAGCGCCGATGAGATAATAAGAGGCGCGGATGCTGCGGGCCTCGTCGGCGCACACGCCGTCGATGTGGATGGGCCGGGGGTCGATGACCACGGTGTGGCGGTCCAGGTACTCCACCTGGGCCCCCATTTCCTCCAGGATATAGGTCAAAGTCTTTACGTCCGAAATGTCCGGCAGGTTCTCGATGCGGCAGGGGGAATCTGCCAGAATGGTGGCGGGCAGAATGGCCACCGCCGCGTTCTTCGCTCCGCTGATGTTTACTGAGCCTTCCAGGCGTTTGCCGCCATGAATCACATATTTATCCAAAATTCCACTTCCTAACGGCCGGTCCGCCCGGTCTGAAAGATTTCGATTTACATAACTTAGTATGTGGGTTGAACTCTATAATAATACATCGCGGCGAAAAAGTCAAGTTCATCCAGCAGGATAGATTCTCAAAATGCCGGATTAACTGAAATTTTTTCGGACTTTTTGCTTATTTTGCCTATTTTTTGCTTCGTTTTTACTCGAAAACTGTCACTATTTCCAAGTGCTCCGGGAGGTTCGGGAAGGTCTCTTTCAGGCACACGGGGTAGAGTTTTTCCCCCCGCACCTCCTCCGGCGTCAGCCAGCGGTAGATGTGTTCATTTCCGTCGCTGTCTTTCTGGGTCCAGGCGTCTGTCTGGGGGAGATCGGCATAGGGCAGATCCACCAAATAATAGAGGCAAAGTTCGTGGAATTTTTCATTTTTCCCTTCCAGAACGAAGAAGCTTTCCGCCAGCCACAGGGGGCGCTGGAGTGTGGCGGGCAGGCCCAGCTCCTCCTGGAATTCCCGCCGGAGGGCGGCTTCGGCGCTTTCATTCAGGTTTACCCGGCCGCCGGGCAGATACCAGTGGGGCGTTTGCTCCTCTTTCATGACGAGCAGGCGGTCTTTATGGCGGACCACCCCGGCCACCCGGTAGTTGAAATTCCCTTCCGGGGTTTTGAATGTACAGTCCATAATATGTTCTCCTTTTATTTTTTTCCGAAGGCCACGGGCTTTTCCTCGCCCCGGCGCAGGCGGCCTATGTTCGAGCGATGCTTGATGAGCACCAGAAGGCCCAAAAACAGGGATGCGCCGGTGATGAACAGGAGGTAGCCCAGGGAGTGGCCGGCGGCTTTGTAGTCGAAGAAATAGACCATGAGGAAGGTGTAGACGGGGTAAGTGGCGGCGCAGGTGATGGAGGCAAGGGACACGATGCGCTTCCAGATGAACATGAGGAGGAAGGTGGCGATGACCAGCAGGAAGACGCGCCAGTCTACCAGCAATATCATGGCGGCGGCGGCCACCACGCCCTTGCCGCCCCGGAAGCCGTAGTACAGGGGGAAGATGTGCCCCACCACGCAGAACACCCCGGCCACATATTTGCCCGCCTGGGTGATCTCCTGGCAGCCGTGCAGAATTCCGCAAATGATGAGCCAGCCTAAAAGCACAGCGCACACGTTCTTGAGGAAATCGCCGATAAAGGTGAGCAGGGCGGGCAGCTTGCCCACGCTGCGCAGCACGTTCGTCATGCCCGCGTTGCCGCTGCCGAAGTTGCGGATATCCTCCTTTCCTTTGAAGAGCCTGGTGACGATAATGGCGGTGTTGATGCTGCCCAGCAGGTAGCCCACCGCCGCGCAGGCCAGAAGCCCCAGCAGGAAAATGCCATTGATCCCGTTTTCGTTTACCATAGTCTTGGCTCCTTTCTTACTTTTGCTCCCCCCGCTCCCGCACCAGGAAGCGGATGGGCGTGCCCATAAGGCCGAAGGTCTCCCGGATGCGGTTCTCCAGATACCGCTGGTAGGAGAAGTGGAAAAGCTCGTGGTCGTTGACAAAGCACACGAACGTGGGGGGCTTTGTGCTGGCCTGGGTCATGTAGAAGATCTTCAGGCGCTTGCCCTTGTCTGTGGGGGGCTGCACCCGGGCGGTGGCCTGGGCCAAGATGTCGTTTAAGGTGCCGGTGGTGACGCGCATGGCATTGTTGGCGGCGGCGGATTTGATGAGCTCAAACATCTTGTCCAGGCGCTGGCCGGTCTTGGCGGAGATAAAGAGGATGGGCGCGTAGGACATGAAGGAGAAGTCCTGCTCCAGCTTCTTCTGCATTTCCTGCATGGTTTTGCCGTCCTTTTCCACGGCGTCCCACTTGTTCACGCAGACGATGCAGGCCTTGCCCGCCTCGTGGGCGATGCCCGCCACCTTGGAGTCCTGCTCGGTAAAGCCCACCTGGGCATCGATGAGAATGAGGCACACGTCGGCCCGCTCTACGGCCATTTCCGCCCGCAGGTTGCTGTAGTGCTCGATGGCGTCCTCCACCTTGCTCTTGCGGCGCAGGCCCGCGGTGTCGATAAAAGTAAAGACGCCGTGCTGGTTCTCGATTGTCGTATCCACCGCGTCCCGGGTGGTGCCCGCTATGTCGGAGACGATGCAGCGGTTCTCGCCGGAGACCTTGTTGACCAGTGACGACTTGCCCACGTTGGGCTTGCCGATGACGGCCACCTTGATGATATCGCCCTCCTCGTCCTCCTCGTGGGTTTCGGGCAGGTTCTCGCACACGCGGTCCAGAAGGTCGCCGGTGCCGTGGCCGTGCACGGAGGACACCATCACCGGGTCCCCCAGGCCCAGGTTGTAGAACTCGTAGAACTCCGCCGGGGGGTCGCCTACGCTGTCGCATTTATTTACGCAGAGGATCACGGGCAGGCCGCTTTTCTGCAGCATGCCTGCCACGTCCATATCCGTGGCGGTGACCCCGGAGCGCACGTCTGTGACCAGGATAATGGCCGAGGCGGAATCGATGGCCAGCTGGGCCTGCTCCCGCATCTGGGTCAGCAGGATGTCCTTGGAGGCGGGCTCGATGCCCCCGGTGTCCACCAGGGAAAAGGCCTTGCCGCACCACTCTGTGCTGCCGAAAACACGGTCCCGGGTGACGCCAGGGGTGTCCTCCACAATGGACAGCCGCTTCCCCACGATCTTATTGAACAGCGTGGACTTGCCCACATTGGGCCTGCCTACGATGGCTACGATTGGTTTCACACTGGTCCCTCCTTTACATTCCGGCCCCTTCATAGGGGTTCTGTCCGTCATGGGTAGACGTTTCCTTGCCCAGCAGCGCCGCGCACAGGGCCTCGCCGGTGTTGGGCACCCGGCGGGCGGGCACGCCCAGGGCTTCTGACAGCTCTGGGAGCGTCACGTCGTCCAGGAAGATATCTTCCCCGGCTTTCAGCATATTCCCGGCGATGAGCACTTCGTCGCCCAGGTCACGGCCTTTTAGATTCTTCAGGATGTCCCCCCCGGTGAGGAGCCCCGTCACGTCCACCGAGCCGCCGAAAAAGTCGTTGTGCACGGGCACCAGGTCTATCACGAGCCCCGGGTGCTTCTTCCGGGCGGCGTCCAGCATGGCGTCGAGAAACGCGAACGCCGCCTCCCCGGTGGGGATGGTGACCTTGCGGGGGGCCTTTAGGGGCGATGACTCCTCCAGGGCCCACAGGAAGGCGTCTTCTAAATCCCGCAGCATGCCCACGCCGTTTTCTATCTGGGGCAGGTCCTCGTAGAACTCTAAGGGCGGCAGGGGGCGCTGGGCGATGAGATAGAATTCGTCGGAGGGGAAGACCGTGCGGGCCCCCCGCTCCTGTAAGAATTTTTCACCGTATGCCTCCAGAATATCCAGGGCGGCCGCCGCTGACTGGCGGTCAAAAGGCTCTAAAGGGTACAGGCCCTGCCGGTAGCGGGTGAGGCCCACGGGCACGCAGGCCACGCTGAGAAGCCCCGGGCCCAGGGAAAAAAGCTCCTCTAAGGTGTGGATAAGGTGCTCCCCGTCGTTTACGCCGGGGCACAGCACGATCTGGCAGTTGAGCTGAACGCCGCCCCGGGCCAGCCGGTACAGGTGCCGCAGGGCCTCCCCGGCAAAGCGGTTCTGCATCATTTTGCAGCGCAGCTCTGGGTCCATGGTGTGCACAGAGACGTTGATGGGGCTGATGTGCATTTGTAAGATCCGGTCTACCTCCCGGTCGTCGATGTTCGTCAGGGTGATGTAATTGCCGAACAGGAAAGAGAGCCGGTCATCGTCATCCTTGAAGTACAGGGTCTCCCGCAGGCCCGGGGGCAGCTGGTCGATGAAGCAGAAGATGCACTTGTTGCGGCAGGAGCGCTGCTCGTCCATGAGATAAGAGGAAAAGGTAAGGCCCAGGGCCGCGTACTGGGGCTTCTTGAGCGTCAGGGCCAGAGGCGCGCGCCCCCGGGTGAGCTGCAGGCGCAGCTGGCGCTCTGTCTCGAAAAAGCGGTAGTCCAGCACGTCCCCGATCTCGTGGCCGTTGATGGACACCAGCACGTCCCCCGGCAGGATGCCCAGCTTCTCCGCCCGGCTGCGGGGCTCTACCCCTTCTATTGTTACGGCCATGCGGCACACCTCCATAAAGGTAAAGGAGGGAGCGCACACGCGTTCCCTCCCCTTGGCTTCCAAGCTTATGCGTCTTTCTTCACTACCACGCGCCCGTTGTAGGTGCCGCAGTTTCCGCATACTCTGTGAGGTGCCTTGTATTCTCCGCACTGAGGGCATTTCGACAAAGCGGGAGCCTGGAGCTTCCACACGTTGGAACGCCGCTTGTTCTGTCTTGCGCTGGATACCTTTCCCTTGGGTACTGCCATGAGGGTCACCTCCCTTATCTTTCTGAAGCAGGCGGAGGCCCGCCGCTTCTCGTTTCTTACTCTTCCGGCCCGAAAAACCCTTTCAGCGCCTCCCACCGGGGGTCAATCTCCCGCTGGCTGCAGCCGCATGGGCCTTCGTTGAGGTTTTTTCCACACTTCGGGCACAGGCCCGCGCAGTCCTCCCGACACAGGAACTTCCCCGGCAGCTCCAGGAGGATGTCCTCCCGCAAGAGCCCGTCCAGGTCCAGCCTGCCGTCTTCCACTAAGATGAACTCGCCGTCATCTTCACTGGACGCCAGCTCGCGCACAATGGCGTGGGAAAACCGATAGGCATACTCCCGCGTGAACACCTCGCAGCACCGGTCGCAGGGCATGGTGAGGGGAAACCCCACCTGCGCCTCCAAAGCCACAGAGCCCCCAAAGGACGTAAGCTCCACCTCCGCCTTTACCGGCGCACAAAACGGCTTGACACCGCCCAATTCCATACCGACCATGTCTATGGCGTGTGTGAGCTTTTCCGAGAGCCCGTCTGACTGGAAGAACCGCTTGAGATCCAATATCACGCTGTTTGAGTCCCTTTCCTGTGATGGGGCAAAACCCCGTATACCGTACTGATATATTATAATAAACGGCAGGGGGTTTGTCAAGCTTTTTTTGGGCCTGTGTTTGACAATTCTCCCGTATATGGTATAATAAAGGCAGAAGACACCACCACCTTTAGAAAGGAGCGTTCTTTTTATGACCATGCAGGAAATGACCCGGTTCCTTCTGGGCCTGCGGGCTGCGGGCTGGGAGGAAAAGAAGATCAACGACTTTCTCATTTACATCGAGTCTGGAAACGAAAAGTACTGCCCTAAAAGCGAAGAAAACAAAGAATAAAAAGACCGCCGCAGGCTTTCACGGGCCCGCGGCGGCTCCTTTTTCGTTACTTCAGCACGCAGTCCTGCACAGAGGCGGGGATCTCGTCCTCGCCGGCGGAGATGGAGACCACGAAGTTCGTCTCGGCGGCGGCGCTGAGCTTCTTGAGCTCCGCCACCAGGGCCTCGCACACAGAGGCGTCGGTGCCGGTGATCTTCAGGGTGGAATCCAGGAACACGTCGGTAACGTCGTAGTTGCCGGCGCAGATGCCGCTGATGAAGCCCAGAAGGGCGTCCGCGCCCTTTACGTCGTAGGCGTCCGAATCTACCAGACGGACGGAATAGGGCAGGTTATAGGTAAGCTTCTTGCCTTTTTCGATGAGGACCACGTTGCCGTTAGACTTCTCCACGGCCTCCTTGGCCAGCTCGATGAGCTTCTTTGTTTTGCCGGAACCCTTCTTGCCTGTCAAAAGAGTGACCATAATACAACTCTCCTTTATTTTCATTCCGCCCCCGGCGGGGCCTGGGGTACGGTTTTTTCCTAGGTTTTAGCCGTTCAGGCGGGCCTCCAGGGCCTCCTTCTGGTCTTCGTAGCCGGGCTTGCCCAAAAGGGCGAACATGTTCTTCTTGTAGCTCTCCACGCCGGGCTGGTTGAAGGGGTTGACCCCCAGCATGTAGCCGGAGACGGCGCAGGCCTTCTCGAAGAAGTAGATGAGCTCGCCCAAGCTCTCCTCGCTGAAATCGGGCACGTGCAGCACCATATTGGGCACGCCGCCGTCTGTGTGGGCCAGCACGGTGCCCTCGAAGGCCTTCTGGTTGATATAGGCCATGGTGCGGCCCTCCAGGTAGTTGAGGCCGTCCACGTTCTCGGGGTCGTTGCCCAGGGTCACCTCGTACTTGGGGGTGTCGATGAGCACCACGGTCTCGAACATAACCCGGGAGCCGTCCTGGATGAACTGCCCCAAAGAGTGCAGGTCAGTGGAGAACACCACAGAGGCCGGGAACAGGCCCTTCTGGTCCTTGCCCTCGCTCTCGCCGTAGAGCTGCTTCCACCACTCGTTCATCATGGTGTAGCGGGGCTCGTAGCTGACCATGATCTCCATGGACTTGCCCTTGCGGTACAGGATGTTGCGAAGGGCGGCGTATTTGTAGCAGTCGTTTTTCGTAAGGTCCGGGTCGTTATAGAGCTTCATGGCTTTGGCGGCGCCCTTCATCAGGGCGTCGATATCCGCCCCGGCCACGGCGATGGGCAAAAGGCCCACGGCGGTCAGCACAGAGAAGCGGCCGCCCACGTTGTCGGGCACCACAAAGGTCTCGTATCCCTCTTTGTCGGCCAGCTGCTTGAGGGTGCCCTTAGCCTTATCGGTGGTGCAGAAGATGCGCTCCTTGGCGCCCTCTTTGCCGTACTTCTTTTCCAGCAGCTCACGGAAGACCCGGAAAGCGATGGCGGGCTCTGTAGTGGTGCCGGACTTTGAGATCATGTTGATGGAAATGTCACGGCCCTCGCAGAGGGACACCAGCTCCTGCAGGGCGGTGGAGCTGATGGAATTACCGGTAAAGTAGATGTCCGGCGTGTCCTTCTTCTTGTCGTTGTAGCGGTCAGACTTCAAAAACTCAATGGCGGCCCGGGCCCCCAGGTAAGACCCGCCGATGCCGATAACCACGAACACCTTGCTTTGCTCCTGAATTCGCTTCGCCGCCGCCTT
>CANRZD010000002.1 GCA_947644325.1 uncultured Clostridia bacterium | reverse complement strand
GGGCGTTCTGCCCCGCCAGAATGCCAGAAGCCGCCGACTCCATGTAGCCCTCCACCCCGGTGATCTGCCCGGCGAAGAACACCTGGGGCCGCGCTATCAGAGAGAAATCCGCCGCCAGAAGCCCCGGCGAGCGCAGAAACGTGTTCCGGTGCATGACCCCGTACCGCACGAACTCCGCCCTTTCCAGCCCGGGTATCAGCCCGAAGACCCGTTTCTGCTCCCCGAATTTCAGGTTCGTCTGGAAGCCCACCAGGTTATAGAGGCTGTTTTCCCGGTTTTCCGTGCGCAGCTGCACCACGGCCCAGGGGCGGTGGCCCGTGCGGGGGTCCCGCAGGCCCACGGGCTTCATGGGGCCAAAGCGCAAAGCGTCGTGCCCCCGCCCGGCCAGCACCTCCACGGGCATACAGCCCTCGTAGACCTTGGGGTCCCTTGCGTCAAAGCTGTGCACGGGGGCCCGCTGGGCCCCCAGCAGGGCCTCTAAGAAGCGGTCGTATTCTTCCTTATTTAAGGGGCAGTTGAGATAGTCCGCGTCCCCCTTGTCGTACCGGGAGGCCGCAAAGCACTTGTCCCGCTTAAGGCTCTCGGCGGCGACGATGGGCGCGGCCGCGTCGAAGAAATTGAGGGCCGGCCCGCACAGCCTCTCTATCTCCCCGGCCAGCCCCTCGGATGTCAGGGGGCCCGTGGCCACCACCACCGGGCCCTCCGGCAGGGCGGTGACTTCCTCCCTGTGCACTTCAATGCCCGGGTGGCCCTCGATGGCCTCTGTGGCCAAACGGGAAAACTGCTCCCGGTCCACCGCCAGGGCGCCCCCGGCGGGCACCCGGCACTTCTCCGCGCAGCTTACCAGCAGGGAGCCCAGCCGCCGCATCTCCTCTTTTAAGAGCCCGGCGGCGCTGTCTATACGGGCGGCCTTTAGGGAGTTGGAGCAGATGAGCTCTGCAAACCCGGCGCTCTTGTGGGCGGAGGAGAACTTTTCCGGCTTCATCTCAAAGAGCTTCACCCGCCCGCCGCCCTGGGCGATCTGCCAGGCCGCCTCGCACCCGGCCAGGCCCGCCCCCAGCACGGTGATTGCGGGGCTACTCATCGGCGGGCACCTTGCCCGGGAAGGTGCACCCGGGGGTGACGCAGTACATGCGCTTATCCTTTGTCTTCTTCTGCATGAGGACTTTCCCGCACACGGGGCAGTTCTCCTTGGCGGGGGGGTCCCAAGAGACGAAGTCGCAGTTGGGGTACTCGCTGCAGCCGTAGAAGACCCGGCCCCTTTTGGACTTGCGCTCGATGATCTTGCCCCCGCACTTGGGGCAAACGGCGCCGGTCTCGTTTACGATCTTCTTCACGTTCTTGCACTCGGGGTAGCCAGAGCAGGCCATGAACCGCCCGTACCGGCCGTACTTTATCACCATGGGCTTGCCGCATTTCTCGCAGAACTCCCCGGTCTCGTCCTCCTTGAGCTTGATCTTCACCCCGTCCATTTCCTTCTTGGCCTTCTGCACGGTCTTGTCGAAGTCGTCGTAGAAGCGCTGCAGGGTCTGCACCCAGGCCTCGTCCCCCCGCTGCACGGCGTCCAGCTCGTCTTCCACCTGGGCCGTAAAGCGGACGTTGACGATCTTCGGGAAGCGCTCCTTCATGAGCTTGGTGATGACCTCCCCCAGCTCCGTGGGCTTGAAGGCCTTGCCCTCCCGGGCCACGTACTCCCGGCTGGTGATGGTGGAAATGGTGGCCGCGTAGGTAGAGGGCCGGCCGATGCCGTTTTCCTCCAGGGTCTTTATGAGGCTGGCCTCTGTGTAGCGGGGGGGCGGCTGGGTGAAGTGCTGGTTGCCCTTTAAGTCCCGCACCTTCAGCTTCTGGCCCTCCTCCAGGGGGGGCAGGTCCTTGCCGACCTTCTCCTCCTCGTCCTTGCTCTCCTCGTAGAGGGCGGTGAAGCCGTCGAAGTGCACGTTAAAGCCTGCGGCCTTGAAGACATACTTCCCTGCCCGTATCACCGCCTGACTGGTGTTCAGCACGCAGTTTGCCATCTGGCAGGCGATGAAGCGCTCCCAGATGAGCTTATAAAGCTTATACTGGTCCGAGGTCAAAGAGGCCTTGGCCTGCTCCGGCGTCAGGGAGATGGTGGAGGGGCGGATGGCCTCGTGGCCGTCCTGGGCGTTTGCCCGGGACTTGAAGTGCCGGGGCTTGGGGGGCAGGTACTTTTTGCCCCAGCGGCCCTCGATATACTCCCCGGCCTCCCGTATGGCGTCTTCGGAAATGCGCAGGGAGTCGGTACGCATATAGGTGATAAGGCCCATGGTGCCCATGCCCTCAATGTCCACGCCCTCGTAGAGTTCCTGGGCGGCCTTCATGGTGCGCCGCGCCTGGAAGCCCAGCTTCCGGGAGGCCTCCTGCTGGAGAGTGGAGGTGATAAAGGGCGGGGCCGGGGTGCGGTTGCGCTTGCCCTTCTTCACAGGGCCCACGATGAATTCCTCTTTCTCCAGTTCAGAAAAGAGCTTATCCGACTCCTCCTTGGAGCCGATCTTGATCTCCCCCGCTTCGTCCCCATAGAACTGGGCGGCGAACAGGGCCTTGCTGGGGGGGGCGGAGAGCTTCGCGTCGATGCTCCAGTACTCCTCGGGCACGAAGGCCTTGATCTCCTCCTCCCGGTCCACGATCATGCGCACCGCCACCGACTGCACCCGCCCCGCCGACAGCCGGGGCCGGATGGTCTTTGCCAGAAAGGGGCTCAGGGTGTAGCCCACCAGCCGGTCCAAAATGCGGCGGGCCTGCTGGGCGTTCACCAGGTCCAGGTCGATGGCCCGGGGGTGGGCCATGCCTTCGGCCACGCCGGTCTTGGTGATCTCATTGAAGGTCACCCGGTCCAGGGCGTTTTCTTCCAGGTCCAGAATGTACGCCAGGTGCCAGGAAATGGCCTCCCCCTCCCGGTCCGGGTCGGTGGCCAGCAGCACGCCGTCCGACTTGGCGGCGGCCTCCTTCAGCTCCTTCACCAGCTTCTCCTTGCCCTTGATGATGCCGTACTTGGGCTTGAAGCTGTCCTTCACGTCCACGCTCAGCCGCGCCTTGGGCAGGTCGCGCACATGGCCCATAGAGGCGATGACCTCGTACCCGGGCCCCAAATATTTCTGTATGGTCTTCGCCTTGGAGGGCGACTCCACGATCACCAGCTTCGACATATGCTAACTCTTCCTTTCTTGCAGGGTGCCCTGCAAACCCTATCATCTTACAATATTTTGAAGGCTTTATAATTCTATAAAAGAATCATACCCGCCGGTACCGCTTGCCGGAGGCGGATTCCACCCGCCCCTCCAGCTCCAGTTCCGTGAGAAGGCTCAAAAGCGCCCCCGCGCCCATCCCCGTGCGCTCCTCCAGCTGGGAGATGGTAAGCGTCTCGCCGCCAAGGGCCGTAAGGACCTTTTCGGCCTCCGGGCCCAGCTCCTCCCCGTCCCCCGGGTCGCAGAACACAAGCTCCCGCTCCCTTTCTGTCTCCCGGTCCAGGCCCCCTTCAAAGTCTGTGTCCGGCCGGGAGAAAAGGCCGCTTGTCTCCATGGCGTAGCGGCGGTCGTACTCCTCCAGCACCTCCTCCCCGCAGGTGACGGCCTTGGCGCCGTCGAGCAGAAGGGCCCGGCTGCCCGAGTACTCCGGGGAATCCTCCGGCCCCGGGTAGACGAACACGTCCCGGTTCTGCTCCAGGGCGTGGCGGGCGTAGATCATGGTGCCGCTTTTCTCCGCCGCCTGTATGAGCACCACACCCCGGCTCATGCCGGTTATCAGCCGGTTGCGCTCCTGGAAGGTGCTGTACCCGGGGCGGCTCTGGCTGAAGTACTCGCTTAAAAGGGCGCCGCCCTTTTCCAGTATCTCCCGGCGCAGGCGGGCGTTCTGGCTCACGTAAGAGCTGGAAAGGTCCACAGGCAGGATGCTCACCACCCGGCCGTAGGACTGGATGGCCCCATCCAGGGCGGCGGCGTCGATGCCCGCGGCCCCGCCGCCCACCACCGTCACGCTGCCGCAGGCCAGCTGGTAGCCGATCTTCCGGGCCGCGTCGATGGATTCCGCTGTGGCCTTGCGGGCCCCGGCGATGGCAATGGCCGGGTAGCGGTCCAGGTCCGGCAGGCTGCCCTTGACATACAGTACCGCGGGAGGGTCAGAAATATGCCTGAGCGGCTCGGGATATTTCTCACACTCCGGCGTTAGCACCGTCCAGCCGATCTTTTCCGCATGCTCCAGCTGGGCCCTGGCCTGGGCCAAGGTGAAGTCGAACAGGGCCACGGCCTGGCCCTCTGTGATGTAGGAAAGGGAGTTCCACAGCCGGGCCCCGCCCTTATAAAACTCCCGCACGCCGCCTTCGAACCATTTACTGATCTCCCAGGGCCGGCGGCTGCCCGCCCCAAAGGCGTGCTGAAGCCATACCCAGTAGGCTCTGTGGTCCATAGTCACCCCTCCGCCGCGCCCCGGCGCAGCTCCCACAGCAAGATGGTAGCCGCGGCCGCCGCGTTCAAAGATTCCGCCCGACCCCCCATGGGGATGGTCACCTTGTCGTCGCACAGGCGGCAGGCTTCTTCCGTGAGCCCCCCGCCCTCGTTGCCGATAAGCACCCCGTGGACGCCTTTTGTAAAATCGATCTCCGTTACGTCTTTGGCCCCGCTGTCCGGCACGGCGGCATGCAGGGCGTAGCCGTGCTCTTTTAAGAGCCCGCAGAGCCGCCCTACAGAGGGCTCCCGCACAAGCCCCAGCCGGAACACCGCCCCCATAGAGGCCCGCAGTACCTTGGGAGACATGGGGTCGCACCCGCCCGAAAGGAACACCTTATAGACCCCCAGGGCCTCGGCCGTGCGCAGGATGGTCCCCAGGTTCCCCGGGTCCTGGAGGTTTTCCAGCACCAGGCAGGGCCGCGCCGGGGCAAAGCCAATAACGCCCTCCCCCAGGGCAGGGAGCCATTTGCACACACAGAAGACGCCCTGGGGGCTTCTGGTGTCAGACAGCAGGGCCGCCACGTGGTCTTCTATCAAGAAGGCCTCTTGGGCGCGCTCCAGCACAGGGGCCAGGTAGCGGGGGTACTTTTCCCGGGCGCTCTGGGTAAAGAAGCAAACGCGTATCTCCACCCCGGAGCGGGCGGCATCTTCGCACAGGCGGGCGCCCTCGCACAGGAACTCCCGGCGGCTCTCCCTTTCGCCCGGGGAGGATAAAAGCTGCGCCGCGGCCCGTATAAGGGGGTTTTTCCGGCTGGTGATGCGGGGGATGTCCATAGGGCCCTCCTTTCTCAAAAAAGAAGCGGAAACGCCTAAGGCATTGCTGCCTCAGGCGCAGTTTCAGCTTTTTATAGGGCGGCCTTGGCCTTTTCCACCAGGGCGGTAAAGGCGGCGGCATCCGCAATGGCGATCTCAGAGAGCATCTTGCGGTTGAGGCCCACCCCTGCCTTCTTGAGGCCGTTCATGAAGGTGGAGTAGTTGATGCCGTTACACTTGCAGGCGGCGGAGATGCGGGTGATCCACAGGCGGCGGAAGTCCCGCTTGCGCTGCTTGCGGCCGATGTAGGCGTAGTTGCCGGACTTCATGACGGCCTGTTTGGCCATCTTAAAGTGGCGGGACTTGGAGCCCCAGTAGCCCTTAGCGAGCTTTAGTACCTTTTTCCTTCTTTTGCGCGTCATCATGGCGCCCTTTACTCTAGCCATTTATCATTCATTCCTTTCAAAAGGTTCTCGTTGCGTTTTGGGGTCCCTGCCGCCTTATTTATAGGGCAGCATCCGCTTTACGGCGGCGGCGTTGGTCTTGTCGGTCACGGTAGTGCCACGGGCGTGGCGCTTGACCTTCGGGGTCTTGCCATGGCCGTTGAAAAGGTGGCTGGTAAAGGCGTGTCCGCGGATCACCTTCCCGTTCTTGGAAAGCTTGAAGCGCTTTTTGGCGCCGCTGTGTGTTTTAAGCTTCGGCATTTTGCAGTCCTCCTTGACTAGGTTCTTCTAGGTATCATAGGGTCACTTAACGGGCTTGGGGGCAAGGAACATAAGCATCGTCCTGCCCTCGAGCTTCGGGGGCTTTTCTACGTTGGCCACTTCCGCCATGCTCTCGGCAAATTTGCGCATGATCTCCTGCCCCAGCTCCGGGTGGCCCATTTCACGGCCGCGAAAACGGATGGAAGCCTTCACCTTGTTGCCCTCGCCGATGAAGCGCACCGCGTGGTTGCGCTTTGTCTCAAAGTCGTGGGTGTCGATGTTCAGGGAAAGGCGCACCTCCTTGATCTCCACCGTGCGCTGGTTCTTCCGCTGTTCCTTCTCCCGCTTCGACTGCTCGAAACGGAACTTGCCGTAGTCGATGATCTTGCACACCGGGGGGTTGGCCTGGGGGGCGATCTTCACCAGATCCAGGTCCCGCTGGGCGGCCAGCTCCTTGGCCTTCCCTAAAGGCATGACCCCCAGCTGCGAGCCGTCCGAGTCCACCACGCGGACCTCCTTATCGCGGATCTGTTCATTGATCTGCAGTTCCTTGTTGCTAATTGGTAGCACCTCCATCACACGTTGATCCTCAGAATAACTTCTTCCAAAAAAGCCCAGCGCGCAAAAAACGGGCAGAAAGCCTGCCCGTCAAAACATCCGCAAAGAAAGCCCAGAAGGCCTCCACGCAAATATTGACCTGTGGCAGACAAAAACCGCACCGGTGGGCACACTGTACCTCTTTGTTTTCCTAAAGTATTATACGCCGGGTGCGGCGGTTTGTCAAGAGGTTTTTTCCAAAACCCTCTCCACCGCCCACCGCTGCATGGCGAGCTTCATCTTCTGGGCAGCTTCTTCTGCAGGCACCCAGAGAAGGGGGTGGTCGGGCTCTATGGGCTCCTGTGTCTTTTCCCCCAGGGACCCGGCGTAGTAAAACTGTATGGGGTGGAAGGGGCCGTCCCTCTCCAGCATCATGAAGGCCTCGGCGCAGCCTATGTACGCGCCCACCCGGGCCGGGCAGCCCAGCTCCTCCAGGCACTCCCGCCGGATGCACGTCTCGTGGTCCTCCCCGGGGTCGATGCCCCCGCCGGGCAGGAACCACCCGGTGGGCGTATCGGCCACGGCCAGCATGCCCTTATTAAGGGCCAGCAGGTAGGCGCCCTCCCGGTCCATATAGGCCTTGCCGGGCTCACGGGCGCCCACGGTCTTGTCGATTTTCATGTGACTCTCCCCTTTCTGAAATGCTGTTGCGCTTGGTAAGTTGGGCTAATAATTATACGCTTTTCAAAAGAGGTTGTCAAGCCTTTTACCGAATATCATACACGCTTCTCACCCGCAGGCCCTCTGCCTTGCCTCTGAGTATCTTCACCCGGCGCTCCCCGGGGTCCATGTCGAAGTAGTTGTCAGAGAGCAGCAGGTCCTCCCCGCTGTTCTGAATCTCCACGCCCTTGGCGTAGGCCCGGGAGCTCACCACGATCTCGTCCCCCTCCAGCCGCAGCCCCAGGCGGGGGTCGGCGAAGCGGAAGTACTTGGGCAGGGAGAAGATCGCCGTGCCGCCGGAGAGCTCCCGGCCCCGCTCGTAGAGGTGGTAGCTCACGTAGTCCTCGAAGATGTCGGCCTCGGGCAGGTTCACCTTGGGCAGGCTGACGCTCTGCAGGGCGTTCACCGAAAGGCTGATGGTCTCCTCGCGCTTGATGCGACCCATGCGGTCCCGCAGGGCCCACTTGGCTACGAGGTGGCGGGTCGCCTGGGTCTCGTTTGTCACGGCCAGGGCGATGCTCTTTTCCATGTCGTAGGGCTCGGCGTTTATATTGGTGCTCTGGGTCAGCATCCCCTCCTCGCAGCAGGAGAGCAGCACCGGGGCGAAGAATCTCTTGGCGAAATAGTGCAGGGCCTTCCACCGGCCGGTGTAGTCGATGGAGGACCAGGAGGCGGCGGGCCAGCAGTCATTTAGCTGCCAGTAGACGGTGCCCATGCACACCCCCCGCTGGCGGCGCATGTGCTCTACCCCATAGCGCACGGCCTCGGCCTGCAAAAGCTGGGAGGCGTACAGGGCGCATTCGAAGCTGGTGGGGTACAGGTACATCTGCTGCAGGTAGGCCATGGTCAATGCGTTGCCCCGGGCGCAGCGCTGGTGCTTCTCCATGGCGTAGGAGAACAGGTTGCGGTCCTCGGGCAGGGTGAAGGTCTCGATGGTCTTGAGGCAGGGGAAGGACTCGAACCCGAACTCTGACAGGTACCGGGCCGTGCGCTTTCTATAGTCGGCAAAGGGCTGCATGCCGTGCCAGACGCCCCAGTCGTGCACGTCCCCTCGGTCCTGGCCGTTGGGGTCGTCGAAGGCCCCGCCGCTGGAGGGGCTGCCCGGCCAGTAGAAGGCATCGGGGTCCTGCTCCTTTATGACCTTGGGGATGATATACTCGTACATGCGGATGTAGTCGGCCTTGTGCCGGGGGGTGGGGGCCCACAGGCCCTTTTCCACGAACATCTCCATTTCGTTGTTGCCGCACCACAGGGCCAGGGAGGGATGGTTGCGCAGGCGCTTCACGTTCTGGGCGATCTCCTCCTGGATGTTCCGGGAGAACTCCGGGGTCAGCTCGTAGGTGCCGCAGGCGAACATGCAGTCCTGCCAGACCAAAAGGCCCAGCTCGTCGCACAGGTCGTAGAACCAGTCGTCCGGGTAATACCCGCCGCCCCACACCCGGATGCAGTTGAAGTTGGCGGCGCAGCAGTCTTCTAAGAGGCGCCGGGTGCGCTCTGGGGTGATGCGGCCCCGTATATTGTCCTCGGGGATGTAGTCGGCGCCCATGGCGAAAATCTGCAGGCCGTTTATCTCATGGGCGAAGCTCTCCCCATACTCATCCTTTTCTATATGCATCGCAGCCGTGCGCAGGCCGATGCGCCGCTGCCAGGTGTCCAGCACCTTGCCATCTGACAAGGCCTCTACCTTTATAGTATACAGAGGCTGCTCCCCGTAGCCCCGGGGCCACCACAGCTGGGGGTCCTCTATCGTCAGGCGCATGGGGGACTGCGGGAAAGGCCGCACGTTCCCCTGGGGGTCTGTAAGCTCAGCTGTAAAGGTCATATCCTTTGCAGTAGAAGACGCGCTGAGCCCCAGGGAAAGCTCAACTTTGCCGCCCTCGTGCTTCTGCCGCACCCGCACCTCGTGAATGTACGCGCCCTCGTCCCCCAAAAGCGTCACCGGCCGCCAGATGCCCGCGTCGGGCAGGCGGGGGCCCCAGTCCCAGCCGAACATGCAGTGGGCCTTGCGCAGGCTGGTGAAGCCCCGCATGGCGTCCGGAGTGCCGTCGGCCTTCTGGGGGTCGTAGTGGTCCCGGATGTACCGGGTGGGGGAGAAAATGCGCACCCGCAGGGCGTTTTCGCCCTGCCGCAGCAGGTGCCGCACCTCGAACTCATAGGCGCGGTGCATGTTATCCACCTTCCCCAGAGGGACGCCGTTTAGGCTCACCTCGCCCAGGGTGTCGATGCCCTCGAACCGCAGATAGACGTTCTGGCAGTCTAGCATCCCCTCCCGGGGCACGAAGGCGGTCTCGTAAAGGAAGTCGCCCTCCATGCGCTTTAGGGCCTTCAGCTCGTTGTCCCGCCAATAGGGGTCCTCCATTTCCCCGGCGGCCAGCAGGTCGCCGTACACCGAGCCCGGCACTGCGGCGGGCACCCGCCTGCGGCTCTCCGCCAGTTCCAGGGTCCATCCCTCATGTAAGCTTTGGGTAATCATTCGCGTCCCTCATTTCCAGTTTATTTTTGTAAAGTCATTTCCCTTTACGGCCTGTAGGGCCTTGCCCCGGCCTGGCTGAGATAGGTGGAGTACAAGATCAGGTCCCCCACCTGGCAGCCGCAGGCCTGCTCCATGGCGTAGGCGTACAGGCGTATCTGCCTCTCGTACCGCTGCCAGAGCTCCTCCACAGCGTCCACCCGGTCGGTCTTGAAGTCGATGATGTGCAGCCTTCCCCCCTCGGAAAAGACGCAGTCCACCGCGCCCTGCAGCACCACTTCCTCCCCGCTTTCCATGCCCTCCCGCACCATCTCCGGGGGGACAATAACTGTAAAGCGTTTCTCCTTTATAACTTCCCTTGAAGCCAGCACCCGCCGCCCCAGCTCCCCCTGGAAGAAGGCCCGCACCCGGTGGATGTCCACGGCCTCCCCCTGCTCAGGAGTGAGCCAGGCCTTCTCCACCAGCCGCCTGAGCTCCCCTTCCGGGTCCGCCGCCGCAGAGGGGAAATCCGCAAACTGCATGAACTCGTGTAAAGCTATACCCCTTTCCGCAGGGGTCATGCCCTTCTCCCCCAGCCAGGCCGGCCGGGAGAGGCCCAGCTCCCCGGCCCCTTCCTCCGCCGCCAGCTTGGAGGCCGCCACTTTGGCAGGGATGTCCATCTGCCCCGCGTGGGGGTAGTAGAATTCCGCGCTCTCCCGCAGCCGGGCCAGCATGTCCAGGTCCGGCGGCTGGGGAGGCGGGGGCGCCTCCTCCGGCTGGGGAGGCTGAGGGGTATGGGCCTCCAGGCGGATGCGCCAGGGTGTAAAGCTATCCAGATTTACAGGCAGCTCCTCTGCCCCGGCGGCCTTGCGCAGCCCGGCCCCGTCCGGGTGGTGCAGGGCGCAGAGGATGAGCCATTCCAGGGCATTTTTCGCCATGCGCACCAGGTAGGGGGTGACCCCCGCCCCGGCGGCGCGCATGCAAAGCTTCTCCACTTTCCCGGCCATTTTCTCGCCGGAGCCCACTAAGATCAGCTTCTCTTTGGCCCTGGTCATGGCCACGTACAGCACCCGCAGCTCCTCCGCCGCCGCCGAGCGGGCCGACTCCAGGGCGATGGCCTCCCGGGCGGTGGTGGTGTAGCGGGCCGAGTGCTCCGGGTCCTTCAGCTTCACCCCCAGCCCCAGGGCCGGGTGCAGCAGGATGTCCTCCCGCTGGTCGTTTACGAAATTGCGCCCGCACCCGGCCACGATGCACACCGGGAACTCCAGGCCCTTGGCCCTGTGCACGCTCATGATGGACACCGCCGAGCCGTCCTCCGGCTGCAGCTCTGCCGCCTGTAAATCAGAGCCGCTGTCCCGCAGCCTGTCCAAAAACCGCACGAACCCCGACAGCCCATGGTAGCCCGAGCTCTCGTATTCCTTTGCGTACCGCTCTAAAAGCCGCAGGTTTTCGAGCCTCCCAGGCCCCTCCTCCATAGCCAGCACCATATCCGGCCAGCCCGTGCGGCCGTATAAGAGGGACAAAAACCCGTCGGCGGGCATGGTGGCCGAAAGGCTCCGCAGCTCCCCCACCTCTTCGATGACACGGCGGCACCGGGGGTCGCTATGGGCCGCCCGCAGCAGGCAGATGTAGAGGCTGGGCTTCTTGTCTTTCCCCCGTAGCCTCGCGCAGTCGTCGGGGGTGAAGCCGTACAGGGGGCTCATGAGCACCGAAAGCAGGGGGATGTCCTGGTTAGGGTTATCGATGACCCTGAGAAGGGACAGCACCCCCTGCACCTCCCTGGCGGCGAAGAACCCCCCGCCGGAGGACGCCCGGGCGGGCACCCCCAGGGCGCAGAGCTCCCGGGCGTAGCTGTGGGCGTACTTGTTGGCGCTGCGCAGCAGGATGCAGAAATCCCCCCACTGGGCGGGCCGCTCCCCATCTTTAGTAGTGACGGTGAAGCCCGCGTCCAGCATCTCCCGTATCTTTCCGGCGATGGCCGCGGCCTCCGCCGCCTCGGCGGTGTCGCCCATGCGGTCTATGAGCAGCAGCTCTGTTTCGCACCCGGGCTTGTCCTCATAGGGGGCGGCGCACACCAGCCGCTCGGCCCCGGTGTAGTCGATGTCCCCCGCCGCCTTGCTCATGAGCTGGGAGAATACGAAGTTCACCGTCTCCGTCACCTCCCGCCGGGAGCGGAAGTTCCGGTCCAGCACGATAGTTGCCGGGTACGCGTCCCGCTGCCGGTCATAAAGGGGGAAATCGTCCCGCCGCCGGAGGAAGATTTCCGGCATGGCCCGGCGGAAGCCGTAGATGCTCTGCTTTACGTCCCCCACCATGAAAAGGTTCTTTTCTCCCTTAGACACGGCCCGGAACAGGGAATCCTGCACCTCGTTTATATCCTGGTACTCGTCGATCATGATCTCCCCGAAGCGCTCCGCTACCTCCCGGGCCGCCGGGGTGGGCGAGCCGTCCTCCCTGCAGAAAAGCTCGATAGCCAGGTGCTCCAGGTCGCTGTAGTCCAGAAAGTCCCGCTCCCGCTTCTTTTCCCGGTACCGCCGGGAGAAATCCAAGGTCAGCGCCTGCAGGCTGCGCATAAGGGGCGCCGTCGCCAGCAGCTCCCGGCGGTTGTCCTCCGCCTCGCAGCACAGGCAGCGGGCAAGGGGCTCCAACGCCTTCTTCACTTCCTCCCGGCAGGCCTCCAGCCGGCAGAACAGCGGGTCTTCCTTGTACCCCCGCAGGGGCTTGCGGCGGGCCGGGGCGAAGGCCTCCCGCAGCCTTACGGCCTCGTCCCAGGCCCCTTTTTCACAGGCCTTTGCCAATTCCAAAAGGCTCCGCCGGTCCTCCATAAGCACCGGGGCGAAGTTTTCTTCCAGCTTCACGTCCCAGGCCGCGGCCTCTATACCGGCCCCCAAGAGCCCCGCGCAGTAGGCGGCCGTCTCCCGGGCGTAGGAAAGCACGGCCTTCTCCCAGGGGGAGGCGTCCCCCGTCTCGTACTGGGCGGCCTTTTCCTCCAGCCATTTTTCCGGGAAGGGGTGGGACTGCATGAACCGGTACAGCGTGCGCACCATGTTCATGAGCCGCCGGTCGTCCCGCTCGCCGGTGAAGGCGTCGGCCAGCTCCAGGGCCTCGCCGGTCTCAAAGGCGGCCTGCATGGCCTCCTCCAGGGCCTGGGCCGCAAGCTCCTCTTCCCGCTTGTCCGAGAGGATCTTGAAGTCCGGGGCGATGCCCAGCAGGTGGAAAAATTCCCGCACCATCTCCGCGCAGAAGCTGTCTACCGTGCCGATGTGGGCCTGGGGCAGCAGAAGGCTCTGCCTGCGCAGCACCGGGTCTTTGGGGTTCTCCCGCATCCTTTGAAAGAGGCTCTGCTCCAGCCGGGCCCGCATCTCCTGGGCCGCCGCCTTTGTAAAGGTGACGATAAGCAGCCGGTCGGCGGGCAGGGGTGCCTGGGGGTCCGTTAGTCGCTCCATGGCCCGCTGCACCAGCACCGCCGTCTTGCCGGACCCGGCGGCGGCCGCCACCAGCACCGTGCCCCGCCGGGCCGAAATGGCGTCCCGCTGGGCCTCTGTCCACTTTGTCTCAGCCATGGGGCCCGCCTCCTTCCCGCAGGGATTCCCGCATCTTCCAAAGGGCCTCCTCCTGGGTGGAGGGGTCCTCCTCCACGTCCCGGTCCTCCATTTCGCTGCCGCAAACGGGCCCGTAGGGGCACAGCTTGCAGGCGTTGTGGTTTTTCATGTTGGGCTGGGCCTGGGCGGCCCCCCGGGTGAGCTCACGGCCCATGGCAGCGATGAGCTTTTTCGAGTACCCCAGCACCACCCCCATCTGCTCCTCTGTCAGGGGGGGCGAGGAGCTTTTCCGCAGGCTCCCGTCCTTATTGAGGGCAGCCGGCACGAACCGCCCCTTGGCCCCGCTTTCCATAGCCTCTATGATCTCCGTGTCCGCCAGCACCACGCCGTTCATGCGCAGCTGCTTCTCCGCCCGGCTCTCGATGGAGGTCTCGCCCTCCCCCCGCCCGGCGCTGACCGAGGGCTCCGCCGCAGGCATGTACAAGATGCCCGCGGGCAGGCTCTGGCCGTTTTCCACCAAAGCCGCCAGGTACACCAGCATCTGCATGTTAAGGCCGTAGAGCACGTCGGAAAGCCTAAACATCTTCCGCCCGGTCTTGTAATCTATCACCCGCACGTAGTCCTGCCCGCTGGGGCTGTGGTACACGTCCACCCGGTCGATGGTGCCCCCCACCGTCACCGTGCGGCCCGTGCCCGTCTCTACCTTTAGGGGCGGGTACTCCCGGTCGTCCCCCAGGCCCAGCTCCAGGTGGGCGGGAGTAAATTTGCTCTGGGAGAGCTCCTTCTCCACGTGCCGCACCAGCTTGCAGGCGGACCGGGCCATGCGCCCCAGCCGGTACTTCTGCCGGCCGGTAAGCAGCTCCATGCCCCCCAGGTTCTCCTGGGCGTAGCGCTCGATGTGGCCCTGTATGCGGGCCTCCAGCTCGTTTTCATCCCAGGCCTCCCGCTGCTCCTTTGGCAGGCGGAAGACCTGCTCGAATATATAGTGCATCAGGGTGCCGTACTGCATCACGTCCACCTCGGCGGGGCGGCGCTCTCGGGCGTTTAGGCCGTAGCGGCAGAAGTACTTGAAGGCGCAGCTGTAGAAATTTTCCACCTGGGTGGGCGACACAAAAAGCCGCTCCCCGTACACCTGTCGGGCAAGCTCCGGGTCCTCTACGCGCTGCTGCCCCCGGCCCGCCGCCCGCTCCAGGGCCTGCAGGCGGCCCCGGTAGTCGGGCTCCTCCGCAAAGAGCAGGCGCAGGGCCCCGGCCTGGGGGCTGGGGTCGTGCAGGCGGGGGGCCATGTACGAAAAGGCCGCTTCGTAGGAGTCGGCGAAAAATTCCTCCGGCAGGTCCTCTAAAGGCGCAAGGTTCGGGAACAGCGCCCGCACCCCTGCCACCAGCTCGCTGGGCTCCCGGTCTTCGCCCCCATAGGCGCGGGGCCAGCTGATAAAGAGCTCCTGTGAAGGAGCGCAGGCCACAGAGTAGGCCAGGTACCGCTCCTCTATAGCCTTCTTTTCCAGGGGGTCCCCCAGGGGCAGCTCGAGCTCTAAGAGGGCCCGGCGCTCCGAATCGGAGAAGACCCCCGAGGAGCGGGGCGCCAAGGGGAACTCCCCCTGCACCACCCCGATGAGAAAGGCCGCCTTGGGCGAGGACTGCCGCACCTGCTCCGCTGTGCCGAAAAGCACCTGGTCCACGGTCTGGGGTATTTCCGACACATCCTCCGCGGCCACCACCTCCCGCAGAAGCTGGTAGTAGCGCTCCCTTGGCACCTTGCGGCCGCCTAAGATGCTGTGCATCTGGTCCAAAAGCTCCATAAGGAGCTCCCACACCCGCACCTGGCGCTTTGCAAGCTCCTCTTCCCCTTTTTCCTCCAGCCGGGCGCAGTAAGCGGGCAGGGTCTCCTCCAGGCCGTATTCAGTAAGGAGCGTGTACACCGCCTGGGAAATTTCCTCCCCAGTGGCGTCCCGGGTGGCGTCAGCAAAGCGGCGCAAAGGCTCTATGAGCCGGGCCCGCAGGCTGTTGAGCCTTTCCAGCAGCGCCCGGTCCTCCTCCGTCATCTCCTGGCCGAAGCCCCGGGGGTGCCGGACAAACTCCTCCCGCCAGTCGCTGCCGGTGATCTTCCACAAAAAGGCGTAGTTCTCAAGGTCCGAGATCTCCTCGGCGGAAAACCCCGACACCCCGGTCTTCAAGAGCTCTAAAAGGCTGTCTGTGGCAAGGCCCGACTGTACGCACTCGAAGGCCCCCAGGGCAAAGCGGGTCACGGGCTCCGCGTCCACCCGCATGGGCTGTGACAGGAAGCAGGGGATGTCCCGCTTCTTCAGGGCCACGTCCAGGCTGCCGTAGTAGTGCTGGGGGTCCCGGCAGATGATGGAGATGTCCCGGTACCGCCAGCCCCGCTCCCGCACCAGCCGCCGTATAGACGCCGCCACGAACTCCGACTCCCGGTACACATCCCGGGCCCGGTACAGGGTGACGCCCTCGCTGCTCTGTGCCGCAAGCCCCTCCTCCGGGGAAAAGAGCCCGGCCTCCAAGAGTTTCAGGCTCTCGTTCTGAAAGCGGGGGGCCCCGGTGAGCACCACCGGGGGCAGCACCGGCACCCCCAGCTCCTTGGCAAGGCGTTGCAGCCGCTGATGGGTGCGGTCTACCAGGGCGAAAAGCCCCGTGTCGTCCCCCCGGCCGTCGGTGCACAGGGAGACTATGACCGTCTGTGCCTTCTGCAGAATGCGGCCCAGCACCCGCAGCTCCTGCACGGTGAAGCCCTCGAAGGAATCCACCGCCACGGTGCACCCTTCGAAGAACGCGCTTGTCTCCAGCGCGTCCGAAAGCCGCGTCAGGTCGTCCCGGGAGTCGAGATAGGAAGCCGCCACCAGCGCTTCATATGTTTCATAGATGAGGCCCAACTCCCGCACCTTCTGCCCCAGGCCCCGACCCTCCAGGCGCTCTGCCGCCCCGAAAAGCTCCTGCGGGCCGATGCCGCACATCTTCATCTCGTTTACGGCGGTGAGCATCATGTCCGTCACCCGCCCGGTGCCGGCGGCAGAGCGGTACACCTCCAGGTGCTCCCGGCAGGCCGCCACCGCCGAGGACATGAGGATGCGCCTGCCCCCGTCGCTGAGCCTGCGTCCGGCGGCGCCCCCCTCCCTGCGGAAGACCGTCTCCGCTAGCCGCGTGAAGCTATAGACCCCGATGGCGTTGGCCCGCTGGGCCCCAGCCAGCCGCAGCATGGCCTTCTCCGTCTCGAAGGAATACTGCTCGGGCACCAGCATCAGGCAGCGGCTGTCCCCGGCCAGGGCCCTGTCAGACAGCAGCCGGCGCATGTATTCGGTTTTCCCGCTTCCCGCGCGGCCCAGCACAAACTGCAGCATACTCCGCCCCCTTGTGTTTTTCTGCCCCCTATTATACCATTTTCCCGCGCCATAGGCAAGAAAAGTGTGCCGGGAAAGCTTTGCGCTCTCCCGGCACACAAAAGGGGAAGGATGGGTCCTAGTTTTTCATGATGTCCTTATAGAGACGGATGTACTCGCCCGCAGACTTGCCCCAGCTGTTGTCGCAGCCCATGGCCCGGTCCACCAGCACGCCCCAGCCCTCTTTGTCAGAGTTGTAGGCGTAGATGGCCCGGTGCAGGGAATTGAGCATGTCACCGGCGTTGTAGGTCAGGAAGGTGAAGCCGTTGCCCACGCCGTCGCCGCTGTCGGTGATGGAGTCCTTCAGGCCGCCGGTCTCCCGCACCACGGGGATGGACCCGTAGCGCAGGGCGATCATCTGGGACAGGCCGCAGGGCTCGGACTTGCTGGGCATCAGGAAGATGTCGGAGGCCGCGTAGATCTTCCGGCCCAGCTCCGGCACGAAGCCCAGGCACAGCACGAACCGGCCAGGATACTTCTCCTGCATCCACTTGAAGTAGTTTTCATATTCCAGGTCGCCGCTGCCCAAAATGACAATCTGGGCGTTGGAGTATTCCATCACGTTGTCCACAGCGTCCTTCACAAGGTCCAGGCCCTTGTGGGACACAAGCCGGGTGACCATGCCGATAAGCGGCACGTCCGGGTCCACGTTGATGCACAGGCGCTCCTGCAGCTTCTCCTTGTTGACGGCCTTGTTTTTCTTGTCCGCCTGGCTGTAGTTGGCGTAGAGGGCCGGGTCGGTCTGGGGGTCGTAGTTTTCGGTGTCGATGCCGTTTAAGATGCCCGAAAGCTTCCAAGAGCGCTCCCGCAGGATGGGGTCCAGCTTGTGGGCGAACCAGGGGTCCAAGATCTCCTGGGCGTAGGTGGGGCTCACGGTAGACACCCAGTTGGAGCACTCGATGGCGCCCTTCATCAGGTTCACGTCGCCGTTAAACTCCAGAAGCTGGCTCTCGTAGTTGGGGATGCCGAACACGTCCTCCAGTATTTCCTTGCCGTACTGGCCCTGGTACTGGATGTTGTGGATGGTAAAGAGGGTCTTGATGCCGGAATACCACTCGTTGTTGGCGTAGAACAGCCGGTAGTACACAGGCACGAGGCCCGTCTCCCAGTCGTTGGCCTGGATGATGTCGGGCTTGAAGTCCACGTAGGGCAGCATCTCCAGGATGGCCCGGGAGAAGAAGGCAAAGCGCTCGGCGTCGTCGAAGTGGCCGTAGAGGCCGTTGCGTTTGAAGTAATACTGGTTATCAATCAGGTAGTAGATGACGTTATTGACCTTGGCCTCGAAAATGCCGCAGTACTGCCGCCGCCAGGCCACCGGCACGCTGATGCTGGTGATGAACTTCATGTTGTCCCGCAGCTCTTGGGGGATGCAGTCATAAAGGGGCGTCACCACACGGCAGCCGATGAGCCGCTGCCTGAGTGCCACGGGCAGAGAGCCCGCTACGTCCGCAAGCCCGCCGGAGGCGGAAAAGGGGAGGGCCTCACTGGCGCAAAATAGGACCTTCATAGGGAAAACTTCCTTTCTCGCATGAATTCTCGATCTCTTACACCTGGCCGCCCTTGGCTACATAGACGGGGTAGGTCTGATAGCCCGCCATGGTGCGATTGTCGGCAAAGGTCACGTTCTTGTCGGCCACCACGAAGTCCAGCTTCGTGTTCTCGCCGATGACGCAGTTCTGCATGATGACGCAGTTCTTGAGCTTCGCGCCCTTCTTCACCTTCACGCCCCTGAAGAGGATGCAGTTTTCCACCTCGCCGTCGATGATGCAGCCGTCGGCGATAATGGAGTTAGAGGCGGAGGAGCCCAGGCCGTAGCGGGCGGGCATCTCGTCGCGCACCTTGGTGTAGATGGGGTGGTCGGGCACAAAGAGGGAATTTCGCACCTTGGGGTCCATCAGGGCCATGTTGGCGTTAAAGTAGCTGCTGAAGGAGGTGATGGTGTAGGCCGCCCCCGTGTACTCATAGCCGCAGATGCGCAGGTCGCCCAGGTTGCGCTGCATCAGGTCCCGGTCGAAGTCGGTCATGTTCCGGGCCACGCAGTCGTTGACTAACCGGATGAGCAGGTCGCGCTTCATCAGCCGCATGCCCACGGCGTAGTTGCAGTCGGCGTCACTGCCGCGCTTAATGAGCATATCCCGCACCACGCCCTCGGGGTCCACGGTATACACCACGTTCTTGTCCGTATCGGGGGACATGCCGTGGCGGTAGATGACGGTGATGTCCGCCTGCTTCTCCGTGTGGAACTGGAAGACCTCACGGTAGTCGATGTTCATGACCGTGTCGCAGTCAGAGAGCAGCACGTACTCCTCGTGGGAGTTCTGCAAAAACCGCATGATAGAGGCCAGAGACTCTATCTTGCCGTCGGTGCGCCGGGTGTCCGCCCCGAAGGGGGGCAGCATGTACAGACCCTCGCTCTTGCGGGAGAGGTTCCAGGCCTTTCCGGAGCCCAGATGGTCCATCAGGGACTGATAATTTTCTTCTGTAATAACGCCCACCTTGTTCATACCGGAGTTCACCATGTTGGACAAGGGGAAATCTACCAGGCGGTACCTGCCGCCAAAGGGTATGGAAGCCATGACCCGGTTCTGGGTCAGCTCCCGCACGCGCTCCTCATGCACATAGGCGAAAAGGATGCCGATCACTTCATTGCCGCGCATTATTTCTCCACCTCCTCAGCATCGATCATAGCCTTGGGGGCCACTACGCTGCCGGCGGGCAGCCTGCAGTCCGGGCCCACAACGGCCACGCCCCACTCGTCTTTGTTTTCCACGTCCTCGGGCCGCTTGCCCACTACAGAGTTCGGGCCTATCACCGCGTTCTCTGAAACGATGGCGTACTGCACATGGGCGCCTTCCTCAATGCGGGCACCGGGCATGATGATGGAATCCGTCACCACGGCCCCGGGGGCCACGTACACCCCGGCGAACAGCACGGAGAACTCCAGCTGGCCGTACACGTTGCAGCCCTCCGCTATAAGGGAGTTCTGCACCTTCGCGCCCTTTGCCACATAATGGGGCGGCATGACCGGGTTGCGGGAATAGATGCGCCAGTCGGCGTCGCTCAGATCCAGGGGGACGTTGGGGTCCAGAAGGTCCATGTTGGACTCCCACAGGCTGTCGATGGTGCCCACGTCCTTCCAGTAGCCCTCAAAGCGGTAGGCGAACATCTTCTCGCCGGCATTGAGCATAGCGGGCAGCACGTTCTTGCCGAAGTCATTGGAGCTCTTGGGGTCCTCCTCGTCTTCCAGAAGGAACTTGCGCAGCTTCTCCCAGGTGAAGACGTAGATGCCCATGTTGGCAAGGTTCGACTTGGGCTTCTTGGGCTTCTCGTCGAACTCGTAGATGGAGTTGTCCTCGTTGGTGTTGAGGATGCCGAAGCGGCTTGCCTCCTCCATGGGCACGGGCTGCACGGCGATGGTCACGGCCGCGTCGTTCTCCTTGTGGAAGGAGATCATCTTGGAGTAGTCCATCTTGTAGATGTGGTCGCCCGAGAGCACCACCACGTAGTCGGGGTTATAGCGCTCGATAAAGGAGATGTTCTGGGTGATGGCGTTGGCGGTGCCCTTGTACCAGTCGGTCTTCTTCCGCTTCTCGTAGGGCGACAACACGTGCACGCCGGCGTTCATGCTGTCCAGGTCCCAGGGCTGCCCGCTGCCGATGTACTCATTGAGCTCCAAAGGCTGGTACTGGGTCAGCACCCCCACGGTCTCAATGCCGGAATTGACACAGTTGGAAAGAGGGAAGTCGATGATGCGGTATTTCCCCCCGAAGGGCACGGCAGGCTTGGCGATGTTCTTTGTCAGCACCCCCAGCCGGCTGCCCTGGCCGCCCGCAAGCAGCATGGCCACGACCTCTTGTTTGGGTAACATTTTTGCTTCCTCCTAAATCAATATATTCTTGCTGTCAGTAGCATAAAAAGCGCAGTTTAACGGAAAAACAACCGCTTTTATCCCATTTTTGTCACCCCGCCATACGGGGCTTGGGGCCCGGCTTCCCCTCTGCTTTCTTGGGCACGGGCAGCTTCTGGGCCTTTTCTTTTTTCGGTATCCGCTCCACGCACTCCAGGAAGAACACGGAGTTAGCGGGCAGGGTGAGGCTCACGCTCTGCTCGCAGCCGTGCATGGGCTCGTCAATGGTCTTGATCTTCCCGCCGTTAGTGACGCCCTCGCCGCCGAACTCCTTGTCGTCAGAGGAGAACACCTCGGCCCACACGCCCCTTATGGGCACGCCGATGCAGTAGTTCTCCCGCTGTACGGGCACGAAGTTGCACACGGCCACCAGCTCCTTGCCGTCCTTCGATTTCCTGCGGAAGGCGATGACGCTCTGCTGGTAGTCGTCGTGAGAGATCCACTCGAAGCCCTCCCAGGAGAAGTCGATTTCCCACAGCTCCGGGCGGCTTAAGTAGAAGTGGTTCACGGCCTTAAAGAACTTCTGGGCGTCCTGGTGCTCCTTGTACTGCAAGAGGCCCCACTCCAGCTCCTTTTCGAAGTTCCACTCGTTCTTCTGGGCGAACTCTGTGCCCATGAACTGCAGCTTCTTGCCCGGGTGGGCCATCATGTAACTGACAAAGCACCGCATGCCTGCGGCCTTCATCTTGTCGTCGCCGGGCATCTTATTGATAAGCGACCCCTTGCCGTACACCACCTCGTCATGAGAGATGGGCAGCACGAAGTTCTCGGAGAAGGCGTAGAAGAAGGAGAAGGTAAGGCTGTTGTGGTTGCCGCTTCTGAAGAGCGGGTCCATGGACATGTATCGGAGCATGTCGTTCATCCAGCCCATGTTCCATTTATAGTTAAAGCCCAGGCCCCCCAGATAGGTGGGCTTCGACACCATGGGCCAGGAGGTGGACTCCTCCGCGATCATCATGGGGTCGGGTATCTCGGCGAAGACGGCTTCGTTTAAGGCCTGCAGGAAGGCGATGGCCTCTAAATTTTCCTTGCCGCCGTCCTTGTTGGGCACCCACTCGCCGTCCCGGCGGTTGTAGTCGAGATACAGCATAGACGCCACCGCGTCCACCCGCAGGCCGTCGATGTGGTACTCCTTGAGCCAGAACACGGCGCTGGAGATGAGGAAGCTCATGACCTCGGGCCGGCCGTAGTCGAAGACCAGGGTGCCCCACTCCTTGTGCTCGCCCTTGCGGGGGTCGGCGTACTCGTAGCAGGGGGTGCCGTCAAACTTCGCCAGCCCCGCCGCGTCCCGGGGGAAGTGCCCGGGCACCCAGTCCATGATGACGCCGATGCCCGCCTCGTGGCAGCGGTCCACAAAGCGCATAAAGTCATGGGGCGTGCCGTAGCGGGAGGTAGGGGCAAAGTACCCCATCACCTGGTAGCCCCAGGAGCCGTCGTAGGGGTATTCCGTCAGGGGCATGAACTCAATGTGGGTAAAGCCCATGTCCCGCACGTAGGGGATGAGCTCATCACCCAGCTTTTCATAAGAGAAGACGCTGCCGTCCGCGTACTTCCGCCAGGATCCCGCGTGCACCTCGTAGATGTTCACCGGCTGGTTGTAGTGGGGGTGCCGGGCCTTCTGGTCATACCAGGACTTGTCGTGCCAGGCATACCCCTCCAGGTCAAACCAGCGGGAGGCCGTGCCGGGCCGGGTCTCACAGTGCCTGGCATAGGGGTCGGCCTTATAGGTGTCCTCGCCGTCCGCCGTCTTGATGTAGAATTTATAGAGCTCGTAGGGAGGGAACTCGAAATCCGTGTACCCCTCCCACACGCCGTCGTCCAGGCGCCGGAGAGGGTACTTGGCGTAGTCCCAGTTGCAGAAATTGCCCACCAGGGAAACGGCCTTGGCATTAGGGGCCCACACCCGGGCCACCATGCAGGGCTTCCCGTTTTGTACAGTCTTGTGCAGGCCCATATATTCATAGGCCCGGCGGTTTTTCCCGCCCCGGAACAGATAGAGGGGCACATTTTCCTCTTGCTTTTCCGGCTTCTTGGGGGTCGTTGCCTTTTCGGTATCCATAGTGCATACTCCTTATTCCGGCCGCTGCCGGTTCTTTGTTACTATCATATCATATTTTGCGAAAATTTCAAGTAGTTTTTAGTGATTTGATTAAAAATCTACCCCGCTTCCCCAAAAACTTTGTCTCATTTCCCAATAAACCTCCGGCTCTATGGGTAAAAACGCCTAAATCATACCACAGGGCCCCTGAAACACCCTGTCGCTTTTTCCCGAACGCCCTTTTGAAAAAGAAAAAACAGGCGCCCCGGGCCCCAAAAAGCCCAAAGCGTCTGTTTTTATTCTACCGAATGCACCCGCAGCACGCCCGCCGCCACGGTGAATTTCACCTCTATCCCCCCAAAGGGCAGGCCGTACACCCGCTGGGGGTCCCGGTGGTAGCCGGGGCGCGGGTCGCCGGAGAGCACCCCCAAGAGGGCCTCCCGCAGGGCCTCGGGCACTTTCTCGAGCAATTCGGGCGGGAAATCCACTGTGAGCCCGTCCTCCCGGTGCTCATCGGAAAAGCCCCCCACCGCCTCCGGCCGGCAGTCAGACAGGGGCACGTAGGGCTTGATGTCCAAAATCGGCGTGCCGTCCAGCAGGTCGGCCCCGCCCACGGTGAGCACCGGGGCCTGGGGGCTTTCCATGTCTATGCCCAGCAGCGCCACGCAGGAGAGCCCCACCGGGCTGGGCCGGTACGGCGACCGGCTGGCAAACACCCCCACCCGCCGGTTGCCCCCCAGGCGCGGGGGCCGCACCGTAGGCGACCACCCCTCCCGGCGGCTCTCTGAAAACTCCCACAACAGCCACAGGTGGGAAAAGCCCTCCAGCCCCCGGAAGGCTTCTTTTACCCGGAACTCCGGCAGCAGCACGATCTGGGCCCGCAGGGCCTCTACCAGGCCGCTCTGCCGGGGGATGCCGAATTTCGAGGGGAAGGGGCTGTGTATGTGGCCTATGACCTGCATCTCCACTGTTTCCATAGGCTCACCCCAAAGAGACGGCCTGCCGCAGGGCCTGCCCGTCTTTCCAGTACAGTACCGCCTGGGGCGCGGCCTCCTGGGGCAGCAGGGCCGCAAAGCCCTCCTGCTCCCCGGCGGTGGGGAAGGCCTCAAAGTAGGCGCCCCCTGCCTCCAGATAGATGGGGGAATCCACATCGCACCCCCCGGGCAGGGTGCCCCTATAGCGCCCCTGCTCCGGCTGATAGGATACGGGGGCGGCTTCCTCCCCCTGGGCCCACTCCCCGCTGAGCTCCATTTCCGGGGCGGGCATCAGGTAGTTCCCCTCCGCCAGGCGGGGGATGTTGCGTTCCACGATCTCCAGCACCACGTAGTCGGCCTCTGCCGCCCCTGTCAGGTCGTAGGGGGTGGCCCGGGTGAAGGTCGATTTCCCGAAACTCTCGGCCATGAGCGTGTGCAGGGCGTTCCCGAAAGAATCCCGGAACATAAGGAGCGTGCCCTCCCCCGGGCCCTGGGTCTCGATGATAAGGTCGTCGGCCGCCCGGAAATTGCTGGTGTACGTGAAGTCCAGGGGTGTGTCGAAGACAAACTGGCCCTCCGTCTTCTTCCAGGCCGGGTAGAGCATCACCTGCAGGTCGCCCTCATGAATGTCTTCAAAATGGCCGGGCTTCTCATAGGCATCGGCCGGAAGGCCCAGGGCAGTGAGAATCACGTCGTGCCCCAGGGCCGCGCCCTTGTTGGTCCAGTGGGAGTCCGTCTCGTGGTAGAGCACCTCCCCCGCGCCGCCCAGGGCGGAAAACAGGTCGGCGTACCGGACGCCCTCGGCCTCCAGGGCCTCTGCCAGCTGGTCCCAGGCGGTCGTCTCCGCCCGGTCTATTGAGCCCCTATAATGCTCGGGGTACAGGGAAAGCTTATTGGGCGCCACCGTGAAGACGAACCCGGCCCCCTCCCACTCCACACAGTCCTGCACCATGCGCAGGGAGTGGGCCGCGCACCAGGCCTGCCGGGGGGTGATGTTGTCAAGGCCCGTGTAGTCGTCCACGGTCTCGGCGTAAAAGAGCCAGCCGTCCTCCCCCAGGGCCACGTTGGAGCGGGCCGAAGTGCCCAGGAGCTTTGCCTTCCACAGGGAGTCGGCGGTGATGAGCTCCTTGCGAAAGGCAAAGTGCTTGGAGAACCAGTCCCCCGCGTCCGACAGGAACCCCCAGTTGATACCGCCCTGGGGCTCTTTCAGCCGGGGCGGGGGCACCAGGGCCTCGTTTGCCACCGCGTCCCCGGGGCCCAGGGCCAGGGTGCCCAGCAGGGGCAGTGCCAGCACCGCGAAGAACACCCCTATGAACACCCGGTAAAGCCATTCCTTTTTCATACCTGTCCCCCCTCAGAACCGGAAATAGATGAACGGGTTGAAGTCTGACCCCGAAAGGTTCAGCACGCACAGCACAAGCAGCAGAAAAGCGCCCCCGTAGGAGAAGATCTCCCAGGCCGTGGCCCGGCCGGCGGTCCTGTCATGCCGGCCGCCGGAGAGCTCCCCCCGCAGCAGCTGCCGCAAGGCGGCGGGCACGGGCAGGCAGGCGATCACGCACACAGCCAGGGTGGCAAAGAGCAGCACAGAGCACATAGAACCCAGAAACGCCGTGCTCTCCGCCGTGGGCCAGAAGCCTGTGAACATCTCCCGGTACATGAGCCCCGCCCCCGACAGGGTGTCCGCCCGGAACAAGACGAAGCTCAGGCACACCGTCAGCAGGGTGAGAAGCCTGCCCCAGAGCTTTCGGGGTTTGCACTTTTTGGGCAGGGCGTCTTCTATGAGCAGCACGGCCCCGTGCCACAGGCCCCACAGCACGAAGTTCCAGGAGGCCCCGTGCCACAGCCCCGTGCAGAAGAAGACGATAACTTTATTCAGGGCCGTGCGGGCCCTGCCCTTTCTGTTGCCGCCTAGGGGAATGTAGAGGTAGTCCCGAAACCAGGAGGACAGGGAAATGTGCCACCTGCGCCAGAACTCCTTTAAGGACTGGCTGTTATAGGGGTGCATGAAGTTTTCCAGAAACTGGAAGCCGAAGATGCGCCCCAGACCGATGGCCATGTCGGAGTAGCCGGAAAAGTCGAAGTAGATCTGCATCATGTAGCACACCGCCCCCAGCCAGGCCGACCGGGCGTCCAGCTGGGAGGCCGCGGCCCCGAAGGCCATGTCCGCCGCCTGGCCCACGGTGTTTGACAGCAGCAGCTTCTTGGAGAGCCCCAGGATGAACCGCCGCGTGCCGTCGGCCGTCAGGGCCGGGGTGGCCTTTCGGCTGTCTATCTGCAGGCTCACGTCATGATATTTCACAATGGGCCCGGCGATGAGCTGGGGGAAGAAGGCTATGTACAAGGTCAGCTTCACAAAGTCCCGGGTGACCTGGCTTTCGTCCCGGTACACGTCTATCACGTAAGAGAGCCCCTGGAAGGTGAAAAAGGAGATGCCCGCCGGCAGCAGAATCCCCGTGGGGGCAATGGACACCCCGGGCAGGATATTGAGGGTGCCTATGAGAAAGTCCGTGTACTTGAAGACGCACAAAAGCCCCAAATTGAGCACTACGACTGCAGCAGCCGTGAGCTTTTTATGGGCGGGCAGGCCTGTTACCAGCCGCCCGGCCGTGTAGTTTATCACAACGGAAGCCATGAGCAGCAGGATATACACGGGCTCCCCGAACCCGTAAAACAGCAGGCTGCACACCGCCAGCACCGCGTTTTTGGCCTTTATGCCGGGCACAAGCCTCTCTATGCACACCACCACCGGCAGGAATACAAACAAGAACGCCGCCGAACTGAATACCACCGGCACCCTCCCCCTTTCCTCTTTTCACAAGGAAATGGACAAGGCGGCGCCTTGCCCATCTCGAAAATATCTGCTTTTACCCGATGCTCACCACGTACTCGTAGCCGTTCTCACGGTAGGTGTAGGCGGTGAAGCTGCCGAAGTACAGGATGCCGTCTTCCCCGGCGCCCATGCAGCTGGTGCCGTAGGTGCTGCCGCTGGGGTAGCCGAAGGCCCCATAGAGGGCGTTCACGTCCTGGCCGACGTAGTCATAGGGGCTCACCGGCACAGGCGTGGGCTCCGGGGTGACCTCGGGGGTCGGCTCCGGGGTGGGCACGGGGGTGGGGTTATCGGGCACATCGATGGTCTGGTCGGGAGGGGGCGTGCCCTCGTCCACAACGGGGGGCGGCGTCTGGGTCTCCTGCTGGCTCGACGATTCCTCCGGCTGCTGAGAGGAGGAGGCCGCCTTGGGGCTGGCGCTGGCCTTGGGCTTCTTGCTGGCCTTGGGCTTTACAGAGGGGCTGGCCTTTGGGCTGGGGCTCACACTGGCGCTGGGGCTGGGGCTGGGGCTTATCAGGGAAGAGGAGGAGCTCTCCTCTTCGTCCCCCGCGCCGCAGGCGCACAAGGCGAGGGCCAGCAATGCCGCCATCAAAAGCAAATACAGTTTCTTCATGGTTCCCATTCCTTTCCGGGCCGGAGGGCGGTACCGGAAAGAGGGGCCGCTCCCAGCGTATTTGTTGATTTATCCCAAAACGGCGCCTGCCACCCGGTAACGGGTGGGCGTGCTGCCGTATGGCTTCATAAAGAGGTCCCAGTTAAGGCCGTGGTTTCTCACGTACACCCCCTGGAATTCCGGGTCGCACAGCCGCGGGCCTTCCTCAGTGGGGATCTCCACCCAGCCGTGCTCGTCCCAGCCCCAGCTGTCCGTGCGTATCCGCCCGGAGCGCCCCCGGGCCTGATAGCCCAGCTTCCTTGCCAGCATGGTGAAGACGGCGGCGTAGTCGTAGCAGTTGCCCTTGTGGCCCTGCAGCATGGGCAGGGCCCGGGCCGCTTCCCAATCGGAAGCGCCGTCGGGCAGAAGGATGTTCGCCCGGTAAGTAAAGCTGTTCATGGTGTAGTTATAGAGCCTGCGCAGGTTGTTATAAGGGGTGTCCCCCTCCACCGTCTGCTGCTGCACCACCTGGGTCAGAAGGGCGTCCAGCCGGCTGTTTCCCGTCACGTACCGGCCGGAGGCGTTAAACTCCAGAAGCCCTATTTTCGTGCCGCGCACATAGTAGCCGTCGTCGCCTACATAGTAAAGCTCCCCGTCTACAGTGTGGTACCCCTTGCCCCGCTGGGCCCGGGGGTAGACGCAGGCCTTCCACAGTTCCCTGTCCCCGTCCTTTTCGTAGCTGTGGGGAAGGGCCGCTTCCATAATGTCCCCATAGGCCCAGAAGCCCTCCGAGAGGTCCAGGAAGACCAGCTTCCCGCCGGCCTTTGCCGCCTGGGCGTCCCCTGTGCGGCCCAATACCCGGTTGGCGATGGCCACCGCCTCGGCCCTTGTGATGTCCGCGTCCGGGCGCAGGGTGCCGTCGGGGTAGCCGTTGAGCCACCCGTAAGAGACCGCCGTGGAAAGCTGCTCATAGGCCCAGTGGCCCTGGGCGTCGGTAAAGGGCAGGTCGAGCTTTTGGGGCTCGAAGCAGCGGGTGAAGATGGTCACGTACTCCGCCCGGGAGATGGGGTCCAAGGGCCCGAAATTCCCGTTTGGGTAGCCGCTGATGAGGCCAATGGCCGAGAGGGAATCCACCACGCTTTTATACCAGGCCCCCTGGGGCACATCGGGGAAACAGGCGTCCGGCTCCGCCGCCGGGGGCGATGCCAGAAGGGAATATACGATCTGCGCCGCTTCGGCCCGGGTCAGGGGGTCTAAGGGCCGCACAAGGTCGCCGCTGCCCTGTATGTAGGCAATGTGCTCCTCTGTTTCCAGCTTTGGCAGCTCCCCTTCCGCAGCACGGGCCGCCACGGGCAAAAGCGCCGTAAAAAGCAACGCCGCCAAAAAGCCATAAAGTTTCCTCACAAAATCCATCCCCCCTATTATTGCCGACTTGATTATAATAACACAAGCCCCAAAGGGAAGTCAAGTAAAACCATCACAGATGGTGCCCGAAAAGCCTATCGAGCCACGCAAGGCACAGGTCCACCCACCGGGCGTTGTAGTCGTCCCGGCTGCCGGTCTCCTCGGTGCACACAGAGAGCCCGTGGGGCCCCTCCGGGAAGATGTGGGCCTCAAAGGGCACCCGGGCCTTCCGCAGGGCGGCCATCATGGCCAGTGTGTTTTCCACCGGCACCGTCTCGTCCGTCACCGTGTGCCACAGAAAGGCCGGGCAGGTGTGGGGCCCCACGTGCTTTTCCAGGGAAAAGTACTCGCACACCGGGTCCCCCTGCCTCGCCCCGCTGACGTTTTCCGCCGAGCCCACGTGGGCGAACTCCCCCATGAGCACCACCGGGTAGCAGAGGATCATGGCGTCGGGCCGGTTCAATCCCCCGAAGTCATAGCGCTTCAGAAGCTCCGGGTCGTTCCACATGGTGCCCAGAGAGCCCGCCAGGTGCCCGCCCGCCGAGAAGCCGCACACGGCGATGCGATTGGGGTCCGCGCCCCACTTTTCGTGGTTCTCCCGTATCATTTTGAGGGCCTGGGAGGCTTCGGCCAGGGGCAGGAAGTCCTTGGCCTTCTCCCGGCCTACAGAGTAGTGCAGCACGAACACCTGGTATCCCCGGGCGAAAAAGGCCATTGCCACGGGCTCGTCCTCCCGCATAGAGCAGAACTCGTACCCGCCCCCGGGGCAGACGAGCACCGCGGGGAACACGGTGCGGTGCCCCTCCATCTCTGTGATGGGGCCGTGCAGGTAGCCGGTCACCTCCCCGTCTGTGTGGGCAAAGGGCTTAAAGTGAATGATTTCCATAAAGGCTCTCCTTTCTTCAAAGGGTCAGGGCGTCGTAGGCTTCCCCGTCCATGTTTTTCCAGGTAAAGCCGCCGTTTTCCAGCGTCATGTAGCTATGGGCCGAGCCCTCCTTGGGCAGGGCCACAGAGCCTGGGTTCAGGTGCCACCAGCCGTCCCGCTGGATCTTAACGGGCACGTGGGTGTGGCCGTGCAGCAGCACGGCCCCGGGGGTAAGGGGCGGGGGCGTCTGCATATGGATGTGGTGCCCATGGGTGCAGAAGACCAGCCGCCCCGCCGCCTCCAAGAGGCAGTACTCGGCCATCACCGGGAACTCCAGCACCATCTGGTCCACTTCGGCCTCGCAGTTGCCCCGCACGCAGAAGATCTTCTCCTTGAGCCCGTTGAGCATGGCCGCCGTTTCTTTGGGCGCGTAGCCCTCCGGCAGGTCGTTTCGGGGGCCGTGGTAGAGCAGGTCCCCCAGAAGCAGCAGCCGGTCCGCCCGCTCCCGCTCCCAGGCCTTCAGCATCCTTTCGCACCACAGGGCCGAGCCGTGTATGTCCGAGGCGATCATCCATTTCATCCGGCATCCTTCTTTCTAATTAAAATAGACGTGCAAAAGCAAAAACGGGACGCCCGGGGCGCCCCATTCTTCAGTCCTCCCGCAGGACAGGCCGCCCTTCCCGCCGGGTGGCCTCCATGCAGATGAGGCGCTGGTTTGCGCTGCCCCGAAAGGGGAGCTCCAGGTCCTTCTCCTCCTCTATAAAGGGGCCGTCCACCAGCAAATCCGTTTCCGCCAGCAGCGCCCGCACCTCCGGGTCCTCCATGGCCGAAAGCTTCTCGTAGGTGTAGCCGGTGTAGACCACCACGTCCTTACCCAGGGCGTGCACCTGCCGGGCAAGCTCCGCCAAAGGCCCCGGCTGGCAGAAGGGCTCGCCGCCGCTCAGGGTGATACCCTTTAAGATGGGGTCCACCCGAAACTGCTCAAAAAGCTCCTCCGTGTCCCCCTCATATCCCCCGTCGAAATCGTGGGTCTGGGGGTTGTGGCAGCCGGGGCAGTGGTGGGGGCACCCCTGCACGAACACCGTATAGCGTATGCCGGGCCCGTCTACAACAGACTCCCCCACGACCCCCGCCAGCCGCACCTTCACAGGGCGAACTCCTTATCCCGGAAGCCCTCGCCGTCGGTCAGGTCGTAGACCAGGGGCGACAGGCTCACATACCCGTTTGCCACGCAGCCGATGTCCGTGTCCGTGCCGAAGTCGGGGGTGGCGGCGTCCTGCAGGTTCTTCAGCCAATAGTAGTCCCGGCCGTCCGGGGTCTTCCGGTGCTCGTAGGTGTCGGCCCACAGGTGCACGCGCCCGGCGGGCACCCACTTTGTACCCTTTACCTCCTGGCCGGGCAGGGTGGGGATGTTCACGTTGAGCATGAAATCGATGTCCCTTTCCAGGTCCAGCTGGCCCAGGAGCTTCGCGAATATCCCCGCCGCCTTCTCAAAGTCCCCGTCCCACTGGGTGGAGACCGCTATGGACTTCTTGTCCAGCATAGCCGCCTCCATGGCGGCGGACACCGTGCCGGAATAGAGCATGTCCATGGCCACGTTTAGGCCCTTGTTGATGCCCGAGACCACCAGGTCTATGGGCTCTTCTGCCAGACACAGCACGCCCACCCGGGCGCAGTCCGCCGGGGTGCCGGAGACCGCGTAGGCGGCATCCGCCCCCGGCGCCTGCCGCTTTTCCACAAAGAGGGGCAGGCGGGTGGTCAGGCCGTGGCCCACGGCGCTGCGCTCCTCTGTGGGGGCGCTTATGGTGATCTTGTGCTCTTTCGAGAGCTCCATTGCCAGGGCCCCCAGGCCCGGTGCGTTTATGCCGTCGTCGTTTACCAGTAGGATATGCAACTCAGTTCCCTCCCAGGGTGTGCTTCACCCGGTCCTGCTCCTCGGCGCGCTTGGCGTTGTTCCAGCGGTCGATGGTGCCCACCAGGTAGCCGGTGATGCGGCGGATGCGCTCAAAGTCCCGGCCCTCGCCGATGATGACCTCGTTTTCTTCTACTTTGTACTCTTTTACGCTTGTCATGTGAAATTCCTCCTTAAATTAGGCTGTCCTAGCAGTTTACATATTCTTCCATAATGTCATCGGGTATATCGATTTCATACTCGCAGGCCAAATCCCCGTTCAGCGCGGAACGAACCACCCTTCCATCCAAGGCCCGGCCCAGAAAGGCTTCCGTAAAGTTCATCACATGGCCCAGGCTGCAATTACACAGCGCGGCCGGCACAACCTTTTCGGACAAAATCGATTCCTTTGCGAAGGGGCAGTGGCAGGCATGATACCGTTTCATTTTTTCATCGGCGGCATGCAGATACTCGTCCATGCTGTAAGGGAATGCCATACAGCGCAGCTTGTTCCCTTCTCGGACAGGCGCCGCCATAGACGGATTCTCTTTTATGAATTGCAAGACATCATCGGTAATCTCCTGCCCGTAGAAATCCTTCCCTTCGCGGTTAAGCTCTGTAAAGTGCTCCAGCTCGCTTTGCAGATGCTTATTCAAAAACACGTCCAAATCTCCCAGCGCCAGAAACTCCTCCCGCGCCCAAGCGCTCATGGAGGGATGCAGGCCGTGGCGCACCCGGCATAATATTTTCTTGACTGTTTCCTTTTCAGCCCGTCCTTCCAGCCGGACCATGAACTGGTACATATTACGGCATTGGCGGCCGCCCTCGGTATCTATGTCCGGGAGCTCCAGGCCTTCCGTAAGCTCTTTCCAAAAGGCCTCTCCCAGCTCCGCACAGATTTCCCGCTTAAAAGTGCCGATCCCGAATTTTTCACTGTAGGCAATTTTCGTGTCTCCCATATAACATCCTTCCCCGAAAAATCAGCGTATCAAGCTCGTATAGTCCGGCACGTCGTGGTATTTCTTTCTCAGCTCCTCCAGCTTCGACAGGGGCACGCCCTCTCCGGCCCGGCGGCCGCAGCGGGGGCACACGTCGTCGATGATGCCGTTGTAGCCGCACACCGGGTCCCGGTCCACCGGGTGGTTCACAGAGCCGTAGCCGATGCCGGACTCCTTCATGCAGCGGATGACGCTCTCGAAGGCTTCGATGTTCTTGCAGATGTCCCCGTCCAGCTCTACATAGCTGATGTGCCCGGCGTTCGTGAGGGCGTGGAAGGGGGCTTCCTTCTTGATCTTCTCGAAGGCCCCGATGGGGTAGTACACCGGGATGTGGAAGGAGTTCGTGTAGTATTCCCGGTCCGTGACCCCGGGTATCTTCCCGAACTTCTTCTGGTCTATGCGCACAAACCGCCCGGAAAGGCCCTCGGCGGGGGTGGCAAGCAGAGTGAAGTTGAGCCCCGTCTTCTTCGAGAGGCCGTCCATGTATTCCCGCATGTGGGTGATGATCTGAAGGCCCAGCTGGTAGCTTTTTTCGTCCTCCCCGTGGTGCTTGCCGGTCAGGGCCTTCAGGGTCTCGGCCAGGCCGATGAACCCCACGGAAAGGGTCCCATGCTTTAACACCTCCGCCACAGAGTCGTTGCGGCCCAGCTTCTCCGAGTCGATCCACACCCCCTGGCCCATTAAGAAGGGGTAGTTGTAGGCCTTCTTGCTGCACTGTATCTTGAACCGGTGCAGAAGCTGCTCCGCGGCAAGCTCCATGCGCTCATCCAAGATTTCATAGAACTTCTTCACGTCCTTTTCCGCCTCTATGCCGATGCGGGGCAGGTTGATGGATGTAAAGCTCAGGTTGCCCCGGCCGCAGGTGGTCTCGTGGTCCGGGTCGTGGGTGTTGCCCATGACGCGGGTGCGGCAGCCCATGTAGGCCACTTCCGTGTCGTAGTCCCCGGGCTTATAGTACTGCAGATTAAAGGGCGCGTCGATAAAGCTGAAATTGGGGAACAGCCGTTTTGCGGACACCTTCATGGCCAGCTTGAAAAGGTCGTAGTTGGGGTCGCCCTCGTTGTAGTTTACGCCCTCCTTCACCTTGAAGATCTGCACCGGGAAGATGGGCGTCTCCCCATCCCCCAGGCCGGCCTCGGTGGCAAACAGGAGGTTTCGTATGACCATGCGCCCCTGCTCGCTTGTATCTGTGCCGTAATTTAAGGACGAGAAGGGCACCTGGGCCCCCGCCCGGGAATTCATGGTATTTAAGTTGTGCACCAGGGCCTCCATGGCCTGATAGGTGGCGTGGTCGGTCTCCCGCCAGGCGGCCTCCCTGGCGTAGGCGCAGGCGTCCTCGGCCTCTTCGGTGATGATCTCCTCGTAGCCGTTCTCCTTCTGGTGCCGGGGCAGGAACTTTATGAACCGCTCGCTGTAGCTTTCCACGTTCTTCATGGTGACTTTCGAGCCCAGCTCCCGCCGGGCGGCGTTTATCAGGGCCTCGGCGTGGCTGTGGGGCATGCCCTTGTGTATCTGCAAGAACTGGATGAGGGCCTTGAAGAACTCCTTGCGGTAGGTCTTGTCCACCCCCTGGGCCATGGCGTAGTCGAAGATGGGCACGCTCTGGCCCCCGTGCATCTCGTTCTGGTTGGCCTGTATGGCGATGCAGGCCAGGGCCGCGTAGCTGCGGATGTCGTTTGGCTCCCGCAGGTAGCCGTGGCCGGTAGAGAAGCCGTTCTTAAAAAGCTTTATCAGGTCGATCTGGCAGCAGGTCTCCGTCAGGGTGTAGAAGTCCTTGTCGTGGATATGGATATCCCCGCCCGCGTCCGCCTGGGCGATATGGGGGGGGATCACGTACTTGTCATAGAAGCTCTTGGCCCCCTCCGAGCCGTACTTGAGCATGGTGCCCATGGCCGTGTCGGCGTTGATGTTGGCGTTCTCCCGCTTTAAGTCCGTGTCCTCTGCCGGCACGAAGGTCAGCGCCGAGTAGATCTTCACCAGCTCGTCATCCATTTCCCGCAGCTTCTGGTGCTCCGCCCGGTACAAGATATAGGCCTTGGCGGTCTTGGCGTAGTCCGCCGCGATGAGCTTTTCCTCCACCACGTCCTGGGTCTGCTCCACGGTGGGGGTCTCCTTCATCTTTTCCAGCTCCTTCACCACTTCCTGGGTGAGCCGGTCCAGCTCCTCCTCGCTAAACTTCTCCGTGGCGATGCGCACGTTGGCCTTGAAGATGGCGCCCCGTATCTTGGCCGCGTCAAAGGGGGCCTTTTCCCCGCTGCGCTTGATAATATTTTTGAGCATACATCCCGATCCTTTCCTCGCGATAGGCGCGGCACTCTTCCCGCCGCGCTCTCTTATTATAGTAGTTCTCCCCCTCCCTGTCAATACCATATATTGTGGGTCATCCCCGTTTTATGCATATCTCTACTCAAAATGTACTGTCCCGGCATGGTTTCACGACCACGCCGGGACAGGCCCCGCAAGGCTTTCCCCAGTCTATGTTTCACAGACCTTCCCCCCGGGGGGCGGAGGGATGCCGGGAAAATTATTTTTTATCCTTGCTGTTTATCATCATCCATAAGCTCTATGCCAAGCTCGTCCAGCTGGGCCGCGTCTACCGCCGAGGGCGCCTGGGTCATGAGCTCGCTCATGTTCTGCACCTTGGGGAAGGCCACCACGTCCCGCATGCTCCCAGCGCCCGTCATCTGCATCACAAGCCGGTCGAGCCCCAGGCCGATGCCCCCGTGGGGCGGCGCCCCGTAGCGGAAGGCGTCCAATAAGAACCCGAACTTCTCGTGGGCCTCCTCATCACTAAGCCCCAAAAGCGCGAAGATGCGGCCCTGCAGCTGCGGGTCTGTAATGCGGATGGAGCCGGAGCACAGCTCCATGCCGTTCATCACCAGGTCGTAGGCCTTGGCCCGCACCCGGCCCTTGTCGGTCTCCAGATATGGCAGGCACTCGTCCAGGGGCGACGTGAAGGGGTGATGCATGGCCACCCACTCCCCCAGGTCCTCGTCGAACTCGAAGAAGGGCATCTCCGTGATCCACAGAAGGTTTCTCATGCCCTGGGGCACGATGCCCAGCTTCTGGGCCGTTATGACCCGCAGGTACCCCAGCTGGGAGAGCACGTGGCTGGTCTTGGTGTCGGCGATGATAAGCAGCACGTCGCCCACTTCTGCCCCGGTGCGCTGGTAGATGGCCTCCATCTCCTCCTCCTTCATGAACTTTAAGAAGGAGCCCGCGGGCCCTTCGGGCAGCCAGCGCACCCAGGCCACGCCCTTGCCGCCGATGCCCTTTATAGCCTCTGTGAGCTTGTCGATCTCCTTGCGGGAGAGGGCCTTCACGGCGTCCTTTGCCACAATGGCCCGCACGCTGCCGCCCCCCTGCACGGCGTTTGCAAACACCCCGAAGCCGCAGTCCTTCACCAAACCGCTGATGTCCTCGATCTCCATCCCGTACCGGGTGTCGGGCTTGTCCGAGCCGTAGCGCTCCATGGCCTCCTGATAGGTCATGCGGGGCAGCGGCAGGGGGATGTCCTCCCCCATGACCTCTTTGAAGACGTGGCGCACAAAGCCCTCCGCCATAGAGAGCACGTCCTCCACGTCCACAAAGGACATTTCCATGTCGATCTGCACGAACTCCGGCTGGCGGTCGGCCCGCAGCTCCTCGTCCCTGAAGCACCGGGCCAGCTGGATGTACCGGTCAAAGCCCGCCACCATAGAAAGCTGCTTATAGAGCTGGGGCGACTGGGGCAAGGCGTAGAACTCCCCCTTGTGAAGCCTAGAGGGCACCAGGAAGTCCCGGGCCCCCTCGGGGGTGGAGCGGATGAGCATGGGCGTCTCTATTTCGATAAAGCCGTTGTCGTAGAAGTAGTCCCGGGTGGCCTTTGCCACCTTGTGGCGCAGAAGGAGGTTCCGCTGCAGCTCCGGCCGGCGCAGGTCCAGATAGCGGTACTTTAAGCGCAGCTCCTCGTTGGCCTTTGTGCCCTCCACGATCTCAAAGGGCGGCGTCTCCGACTCCCCCAGCACCCGCAGCTCTTCCACGAAGATTTCCACGTCCCCGGTGGGGATGTCCTTGTTTTTGGAGGTGCGCTCCCGCACCGTGCCCACGGCGGCCAGCACAAATTCCGACCGCACCCGGAAGGCCTTCCCAAAGACCTCCTTGCCGCTGTCCTCGTCAAAGGCCAGCTGCACGATGCCCGTGCGGTCCCGCAGGTCGATGAAGATCAGCTGCCCTAAGTCCCGCTGCCGCTGGCACCAGCCGAACACCACGGCCCTCTCCCCCACGTGCTCCATGCGGAACTCCCCGCAATAGCGGCTCCGCTTTAATCCTTGTATGGTTTCCATTTTGATCCGCTCCTTTATTTTTTCCCTTTCAGGGCTCAGATGGCGATCCACCAGCACACGCCGTATTTATCCATCACCGTGGCGCAGCACTTGCTCCAGGGCGCCTGGTGGATGGGCTCCAGCACAAGGCCGCCCTCCGTCAGCACATCAAAAGCCTTTTGTACCGCCGCCTCGCTGCCCAGCTCGAAGGCGTTGAAGGTCATGGTCTGCCACCTCATCTTGTGGATGGCGCTTACGTCATAGGGCTCCGGCGCCTCTGACACGGCCAGCACCGGCTCGCCCTTTACAGACAGCTCACAGTGCTCATACTCGGTCTTGGCCTCGTTCTTGATCTCAAAGCTTACCTCCGCCCCAAAGGCCCGGCAGTAGTGTTCCACGGCCTCCAGGCTGTTCATGACATACACCTGGGTGTAGCACTTCATTTCCGCCGCCCCCTGTCAAAAGCTCAAATCGTCCTGGGCCGTTGCGGCAGTCAGGTACTCGTCTATAAAGCCCTCGCCGATGGAGATCTTCACCTTCTCCCCGGTCTTCATGTTTTTAAGCTCCGCTTTCCCGGCTTCCAGCTCGTTGTCCCCCAGCACCATGGTGTACTTGGCCCCTATGCGGTCGGCGTACTTCATCTGGGCCTTCAGGCCCCGGGCGCACAGGTCGCAGTCGGCGGCCACGCCGCATTTGTGCAGCCGGTCCATGAGCACCAGGGCCTCTTTCTGGGCCTTTTCGCCCATGGCAGCCAGATAGACCTCACACCGCACCGGCTCCGGGAACTCTGCCCCCTGCTGCTCCAGGGCCATTAAAATCCGATCGAGCCCCAGCCCGAAGCCCAAAGCCGGGGTGGGCTTGCCGCCGATCTCCTCTACTAAGCCGTCATAGCGCCCGCCGCCGCCCAGGGCAAAGCCCAGGCTCTTTGAAGGGAACTCGAACACCGTGCGGGTGTAGTAGTCAAGCCCCCGCACAAGGCCCGGGTCCAGCTCATATTCTATGCCCAAAGCCGTCAGCAGCTCCTGCACCTTTTCAAAGTGGGCCCGGCAGTCGTCGCACAGGTAGTCGGTGATTTTCGGCGCGCCCTTGGCGATCTCCTGGCACACGGGGCTCTTGCAGTCGAGAATGCGCATGGGGTTTCTCTCCAGCCTCGACTGGCAGGTCTCGCAGAGCTCGTCCCTTCTGGCGCCAAAATATTCCGTCAGGGCCTTGTGGTACTCCTTACGGCAGGCGGGGCAGCCGATGGAATTGAGCTGCAGGCCCACGTCTGTGAGCCCCAAACGCTTAAAGGCCCCCAGGCCCAGGGCAATCACCTGCACGTCCGCCACAGGCTCCGCCGCGCCGAACATCTCCACCCCAAACTGGTGCAGCTCCCGCAGGCGGCCGGCCTGGGGCTTCTCGTAGCGGTAGCAGGACGTAAGGTAATAGAGCTTCACCGGGTACCCGGCGTTATAAAGGCCGTTTTCCAGCATGGCCCGCACGGCCCCCGCCGTGCCCTCGGGCCGCAGGGTCACAGACCGCCCGCCCTTGTCCTCAAAGGTGTACATCTGCTTTTCCACCACATCGGTGGTGTCGCCCACGCTGCGCAGGAAAAGCTCTGTGTGCTCGAACACCGGGGTGCGTATCTCAGAGAAGCCGTTTAATTCCGCCTCGCTTCGGAATACGTCCTCCGCCGCCTGCCACTTTTCCGTCGCGCCGGGCACCAGGTCCACGGTGCCCTTGGGCGCTTTTGTCAGTAGTTCCATGTCCATTTCCTCCTTCTCTCGCTAAACAAAAAAACCTTCTCCCCCCGGCAAAGCCTGAAGGGGCGAAGGTTATCTTTCGTGGGGTCACCCTATTATACCCCGTGCGCCCGGATTTTGCAAGGGTTTCTTTACCCCTTCACAATGTCGCGCCAATCCAGGTCGCCGCGCTCCAGGCCGTGCACCAGCACCTCGGCCGTGGCGATGTTGGTGGCCACGGGGATGTTGTGCATGTCGCACAGGCGCAGAAGGTTCATGTCGTTGGGCTCGTGGGGCTTGGGGTTTAGGGGGTCCCGGAAGAACAGGAGCAGGTCGATCTCATTGCAGGCGATGCGCGCCGCGATCTGCTGGTCGCCCCCCTGGGGCCCGCTCAGAAACCGCTGGAGCTCAAGGCCCGTGGCGTCCGAGACCATCTTGCCGGTGGTGCCCGTGCCGCACAGGCTGTGGCGGCTGAGTATGCCGCAGTAGGCAATGCAGAACTGTACCATCAGCTCCTTCTTCGCGTCGTGGGCAGTAAGTGCGATGTTCATGGTGTTTTCTCCTCCCAACAATACAGATTCACAATAGGCTTTTCAATACAAAATTCCCAAACGCCGGTCCCACCCGGCGCATTCCGACTTTCTCAGAGCTCATCGGGGATCGGCACGGCCTCTCCCTCCAGCCGCCCGGCCATGCGGCTCATGGCCTTCATGGCGGCGCACATCTCCGGGGCCTTCCTGCCCCGCAGGAACGAGGCCGCCAGCAGCTGGTCCTCGGGCACCACGCCGAAAAGCCGCACCCCCGCCGCGTCTATGACGCCGTCCAAATCCGGGTAGGCCCCCGTGGCCTCGAACAAGGGGCCGCTAAAGCGGTTTATCACCAGCCGCCTGTCCTCCACCCCCAGCTTCAAGAGCAGCTCCCGGGCCGCCCCGGCGTTTCGCACGCACACCGGGTCCGGGCTGCAGACGATCAGGGCCCTGTCCGCCGCGCAGGCCGCCGTGCGGAACCCCCCGCCCACGCCCGCGGGCGAATCCAGGAAAACGTAATCGTAATACCGCGACAGCACCGGCACCAGCTTGCGCATGACCGCCGGGCGTATCTGGTTTTCCCCCGCGGCCGGGGCCGGCAGCAGATACAGCCCCTGGCCCTCCCCGCAGGGATAAATGGCCTCGGCGGGGGCGCACCGGCCGAACACCACGTCTGAAATGTCAAACACCAGGTTTTCTTCGGCCCCGGTCATGCGGTCCAGGCTCCGAAGGCCCGCGTCGCAGTCTACCAGAAGCACCCGGCGGCCCCTTTGGGCCAGGGCCCGGCCCACCCCCAGGGCCACGGTGGATTTCCCCACGCCGCCCTTGCCGGAGGTGACTACCACTGAAACTCCCATGAGAATTCCACCTCACCCTATCATCTTAGCACATAGAAGCCAAATTGTCAAAAAGAAATATTGCCAAATCAGAAATTATTGTGTCTATTTTCTAACAAACCCTCAGGTTTCCTCCCCTTCGGGCTCACTTGGGGCGGAGCTTTCCCCCTTTTCGCCGCTCTTTTTTGTGCCGGAGCCCTTATAGTAAGGCGCGCCCTCTGGGCCGTTATTGGGCCGGGGGGTGGGGCTGGGGGCCGCGCTGCCCTCCGGGGCTGAGCCGGGGGACTCCCCGGCATAGGGGGCGTCGGGTATGTCGCTGCCCCGGGAGGGCTTCGGGGACGGGGAAGCCGTGGGCTCGCCCTCCTCGGGCTCGCTGGAGGCGGGGTCCTTTCCCTTTTCGCCCTCTTCCTCCTTCTCGTCATCCTGGCCCTCTATCACGTTTCCTTCCTCGTCCACCCGCTTGCCCTCGGGGTTGCGGCGGTTGCCGTCCTCGTCCCAGGTGTAGAAGCCGAAATACTGGTCCAGCACGTCCTTGGCCACGTTCTGGGCGTAAGAGCCCTTGTGGCCCTCCTCTATCATGACGGCCACGGCAATCTCCGGGTCCTCCATGGGGGCAAAGCAGATGAAGCTCAGGTTCGCCTGGCGGCCCTCGGGGTCGTTGGAGTTTTCAGCGGTGCCGGTCTTGGCGGCCAGGGTCACCGGGTAGTCGGAGAAAATGCTGCGGGCGGTGCCCTCGGTGCACACCCGGCGCATGGCCTCCCACACCACGCTCATCACGTCCTGCGAGATGCCCGCGTCCGCTATCACCGGGGACTCGAAGTCCTCCAGGACTTCCTCCCCGGTGTAGTCCAGGACTTTATCCAGGAAATGGGCCTGCTTGCGCACCCCCATGTTGGCGATGGTGGCGCAGTAGGTGGCCAGCTGGATGGGGGTGAAGAGGTTGTCCGCCTGGCCGATGGCCGTCTGGGCGGTGATGCCGCCGGTCCAGGCGGCGCCGTTCCACTTTTCCATGTACTCCTGGGGGTTCGACATAACGCCCTTGCGCTCAGAGAGCTCCACCCCCGTGTACTGGCCCAGGCCGAAGTACTCCGCGTAGGCGTCCAGCCGGGCGATGCCGATATCCAGGCCCGCCTGGGCAAAGAAGGCGTTGCAGGAGCCGGAAATGGCCCCGTATACATTGGTATATCCGTGGATGTCCGTGCAGCCCATGGTCATGTCGTAGTACTCGAACTTTCCGTTGCAGGGGTACAGGGCCGTGCCGGAATTGAAGACTCCCTCCTGCAGCCCGGCTATGGCCACCATGGGCTTGAACACAGAGCCCGGCACGAAGGTGCCGCCCAGGGCGCGGTCCACTAAAGGCTTGTTCTCCTCGTCCTCCACCAGCTCCTGATAGTACTTGGCGTCCTCCAAAGAGCGGTTCAGGTCGTAGGTGGGGTAAGAGCTGCACACCAGCACGTCGAAATTCTTCACGTCCAGGGCAACCACGGCCCCGGCGGTACAATGCCGGGCCTCTGTGTTGCCCTTTATATTCTTTTCCAGAGAGAGGTTTGCTACCCTTTGCAGCTCGCTGTCCAAGGTCAGCTGCACGGTGTGGCCCTCTTGGGGCTGCACGGTCATGGCGGTGCTGACCACGTCGCCGTTTTCATCGGTGAAGATGGACTGCTGCCCCCGCTGCCCCCGCAGCTGCTCCTCGAAGGCCGCCTCGGCCCCGCTGATGCCGATGATGTCGTTCATCTTGTAGCCCGAGAGGTTGGTCTTGGAGTTGTAGCCCCGGCCGTCCTCCTGCACCTTCTGCAGGGTGGTGTCGGGTATCTTGCCGGAATACCCCAGCACGTGGGGGGCCAGGGTGCCGTCGCCGCCGTTGTAGCGGGCCACGCTGACCCGCACCTCTATGCCCGGCCATTTATGGGCCGCCTCGCTTAAAATGCCCACGGTGTCCGGGGAGATGTCCTTGGCGATGGTGTAGGGGTTGTTGCGGGAGTAAGCGCCCTTTGTCATGCCGTAGCGCACGGAAGTGATGGTGAGGGTGTCCCGCTTGGAAAAGCCCTGGCAGCCGTAGAGCCTGGCCAGTTCCCGCATGCAGTCGTCGGCGGTGGCGTAGTCCGCAAGGTTCAGCATGTCCTTGCCCTTTAATCGCGAAATCTCCCTTTCGCTGCCGTCCTCCTCCTTAAAAAGGTACTCCCCCTCCTCGCTGAGCTCTATGGGCAGGTTATCCACCCAGTCCTCGCCGTTTTCCTCCAGCAGGTCCACCACCTCCAGGATGGTGGCGTTTCTGGCCCCGGGGGTGAAATCCATATACAGGGCGTTATAGATCACGTCGTAAGAGGTGCGGTTGCCCGCCAGCACCTTGCCGTTTCGGTCCCACAACTCCCCCCGGGCGGCGTCGATCTCGATGGAGTCCGTAAGGCTCGATAAAGACTGCTGCTCGTACTTGTCCCCGTCGATGATCTGCCACTGCATCAGCCGCAGCTCGAACCCCGCGAAAACCAGCAGGATCAGCAGCACGCACACCGCGAAGCGGCCGGGCTTTTTCCTTTTGGGTTTATCCATCTGTATGGCCCTCCCTTCTCAGCGGTCCTGCGCCCGCACGGCCTGATAGAGGCCCTTATTGAGGAAATACAGCAGGGGCAGGAACAGAAGCGTATAGAAATATTTCGGCAGGTAATGGTGCATGAAGGCGTACTCCGGCAGGGAATAAGTAAAATAGTACAGGAAAAACCACTGGGCCCCGGTAATAAGCGCCAAAGACCACAGCCCCGTCAGCAGGGCGGTCATCAGGTTCACCTGCAGGAAGGCGCGGCTCTGCAGGCTGATGAAAAAGCACAGCACCGCCAGCACCACCCCGTGAAAGCCCAGAGCGCACCCCAGGCCGAAGTCACAGAAAAGCCCGCCCACGATGCCGAAGGCCATGGCGGGCAGTTCCTCCTCGAACAGGGCGATGGCAACGGCCGCCGGGAACAGGAGCACCGGGCGCACCCCGTAGATGTGGGGCAGAAGGCCCGGGGTCTCCTGCAGCATAAAGAGCACCAGAAGCTCCAGGGTATAGGCCAGAAAGCGTATGACCCGGTTCATGTCCCTCATTCCACGTCCTCCTCCGCGGGGTCCCCCTCCTCCGGCAGGGCCGGGGTCTCCTCCCCCTTGCCGGGGAAGCTGACGATGACCTGCACGTCCTGCACGTGGGCCAGGTCCTCATAGGGCTTTATGACCGCGTATTTGGAGATGTCGTTCTCCGACTTCTCCACGCTCTGCACCTGGCCGATGATAAGGTTCGGCGGGAAGGACCCCCCCGCCCCGGAGGTGGTGATGATGTCCCCCTCTTTAAGCCCCGTCTCGCTGGAAAGATACCCCATGCGCAGAAGCCCCGAGCTTGCGGTCATGATGTTGCTGCTGACCACGCCGCTTTCCTCCCGGTCGATGGACATGGCCGCCACCTGCAGGTCCTCTGAAAGCAGGCAGGTGACCATGCTGCTGGTGGCGTACACCTGGCTCACCACCCCCACTAAGCCCTGTTCCGTTATCACCGGGTCCCCGGCGCTGACGCCCGCCAAAGACCCTTTATCAATAGAAAACCCCGAAAACACGTCGTTGGGGTCCCGGCCGATGACAGAAGCCGAGCGCATCTCGTTTTCCGGCTGCAGCTGGGCAATGCGCAGCTGCACTTTTAACTGCTCGTTCTCCCGCTTCTTCTCTTCATAATCCACCAGCTGCTGGGCCAGGGCGCTGCGCTCCCGCTGCAGGCGGTCCACTAAGTCCAACAGTTCCTCCTTCGAGTAGCTTTCCAGGTCAAAAAATTCCGTCACGCTGCCGGTCACGTCCGTGGCGATGCCCTGCATGGGCGCCGACACGAACCCCAGAAGCCCCGCCACAATGGAGCCCCCCGCCGTAGCCGTGTAGATGGCAAGGCCCAGAAGCACCACCACCGCGATGATGAGCACTTTAAGCGAGCTCCCCTTGAAAAAATCCTTCATAGCGGCCCCCTTCCATAAAAGCGAACACGGACTGCCAAGAGCGCAAAAAGCCCCCTGGCAGTCCTCCTTTTTCCTCTCTTGCGGCCCGCCCGGGCCCCCGGCCTACGCGCGCTTGCGGGAGCGGTAGTAGGACTTAGGCAGCTCGATCTCCAGGCTCTTGCCGGTGCCCTCCACCACGCAATCCAGGGGCCGCTCGGCCACGTGCACGGGGATGCCCGTCTCCTGGCTCACCAGCTGGTCCAGCCCCCGCAGAAGGGCCCCGCCCCCTGTGAGCATGATGCCCCGGTCGATGATGTCCGCCGCCAGTTCAGGGGGCGTCTGCTCCAGGGTGTCCTTTATGGCCTCCACCACAATCATGACGCTGTCGGTGAGGGCCTCCCGCACCTCGTCGGCGTGGATGGTCACGTTCTTGGGCAGGCCGTCTATGAGGTTGCGGCCCTTTATCTCCACAAAGGAATTGATGGTCTCCTCTGTGGGGAAGGCCGAGCCGATCTTCATCTTGATCTCCTCGGCGGTGCGCTCGCCGATGAGCAAATTATACTTCTTCTTTACATAGGTGACGATGGCCTCGTCGAACTTGTCCCCGGCCATGCGCACCGATACGGCGGTGACGATGTCCCCCAGGGAGATGACGGCCACCTCGCTGGTGCCGCCGCCGATGTCCACCACCATGCTGCCGGTGGCCTCCCCCACGGGCAGCCCGGCCCCGATGGCCGCCGCCATGGGCTCCTCCACCAGGTCCACGTTGTTGGAGCCCGCCTGGCGGGCGGCGTCCTCCACGGCCCGGCGCTCCACTTCTGTGACGCCGGAGGGGATGCAGATGACGATTCTGGGCCGGCTCAGGGCCCCGGCCTTCAGGGCCTTCTTAATAAAGTATTTCAGCATGGCCGCCGTCACGTCGAAGTCGGCGATGACGCCGTCCTTTAAGGGCCGCACCGCCACAATGGAGCCCGGGGTGCGCCCCAGCATCTCCTTGGCCTGCTTGCCCACGGCCAGCACCTCGTCGGTGCGCACGTCTACGGCCACCACAGAGGGCTCGCGCATGACGATGCCCTTGCCCCGCATAAAGACTAAGGTGTTCGCGGTGCCCAGGTCAATGCCGATATCCTTGGAAAACATGGAAAACATCGAGAAAAAACTTGAAAATCCTGCCATTTCTATTCTGCCTTTCTACATAAGCGGCTGTGCCTGCCGCGTGGTTTCCGTAAACTCGCTTCTCTATTATACCCCATTTCCTGCCAATTCTCAACCGCCCCGCCGGAACAATTCGCAGAAAACCGCAAAATCCCGCATATATGCCACGTTTCTGGGGCTTCTCTACCAGATATGCCTATTTTCCCGTGCTGCCGAAGCCCCCTTCGCCCCGCTGGGTCTCGCTGAGGGCCTGCACCTCCTCTACAGGCAAAAGGGCCGCGGGCAGCAGCACCATCTGGGCGATGCGCTCCCCGGGCTTGATTTCATAGGGGGCCTCGCCCATGTTGCGCAGGGGGACCTTGATTTCCCCCCGGTAGTCGCTGTCAATGACCCCCACCCCCTGGGCCACCACCATGCCCTGCTTCGTGCCCAGGCCGCTGCGGGAAAAGACCATGCCCGCAAGGCCCTCCGGTATCTCCGCCATAAGGCCCGTGGGCACCATGGCCCACGCCCCGGGCTCTACCCCCAGGGGGGCCGTCAGATGGGCCCGCAGGTCGTAGCCCGCGCTGCCCGGGGTCTCCCGGCAGGGCAGGGCCACGTCCTCCCCCATGCGCTTGATTTTTAATACGTTTTCCCGCATAAATTTCCGCCCTCTTTTCCAAAGGTTTCCACTATCCACAATTCAACATCCGGGGCAAGCCCAATAGCGAAGCCGTCTCCCGGCTGTAAAGTATTTCACACTTTCCACAGAGTTTTCAACATTCACTCTACGCCTTTGCGCCACAAGCCCCGGGTGTAAAGGCCTTTCAGGGACCCTTTTTCCCGAAAAGCCGACAAAATACGCCCGCATTCGGCCTTTTCCTCTATGGTAAAGCGGAAAATCCCGAAATCCACGCCCTGTACCGGCAGGCCCCCCAGCCACAGGGGCACGCTGTTGAGAACTTCCACCCCCCAGCGCCCCCGCCCCCGGCACACCACCGGGAAAGCCTTGCCCATGCGGTCGGTGAGAACGCCCGGGGTTTTGCAGCCCAGGCAGCCCTTTTTGGAGTTTGCCAGGGGGCAGTTCCGGGTGAGCATGGCCGCCTGCCGGCCGTAGACCATGACCCCCCGGGGAAGCCCGCCCCCCAGGGCCCCGGCCTCCCGGCCCGAGAGTTCGAAGGAGAGCTCCGCGTCCACAAGCCCCAGGCTCTCGAAAAACCTTAGGGTCTGGGTATTGGTGATATTCAGGGAGAAGCCCCCGTGGGCCCGGGCCCCCAGGTCCCGGCACAGGGCCACAGCGCCCAGGTTGCCGCACACGAAATCCATAAAGCCCGCGTCCATTTTCTCCCGCATCGCCCGGCGCACCGCCTCCTCTTCCCCGAACATGGCCCGGGGCAGCTCCAGCAGTACGGGCGGGTAACCCGCCTCTCTCAGACGTATGAGTTCCTCCACCGGCGTCTCTAAGGGAAGGGATATCCCTTTACACCCCTTCGCCTCCGGGCACACCTGAGAAACGCTGCGGAAAGCCGCCCGCAGGCCGAATTCCACCGTTTCATGGCGGGGGGCTTTTTCCACGGGCCCCTCTGTAAAGGGAATGGCCTTTCCCTCTTCCCGCAGGCGCAGGAGCTCCCCCAGGGCCTCCCGGCGCAGGGCGTTCAGGGCCGAGACGCTTACGGGAGCCTCCTCCGGGGCCGACGCTTCCGCTGGGAAGAAGGGCGTGCCCCCTGTCTTTTTCAGCTGCTGCAGGCACCTTTCCCGAGGGAGCGCCGGGGCCTTCCCCTCTATGGAGGCCGACACCCGGGCCTCATGGCCCTCCTTGTCCCGGGCGGTGAGAAGGAGCGCGCCGTCCTCCGCTTCCAGCGAGAAGGCCGCGGGCACGCTCTGCCTCTCGCCCCGGTACAGGCCCCGCAGCGAGGCGAAGACCTTCTCCGTGGCCCCGGCCACGTCCTCTTTGGTGCGCACGCCGAACATCTCCCGGCCCCGCTTCCCCCGCAGGTAGCCCTGGGTAAAGCCCGAGCGGGAGAACACCTTCTCCAGCTTTTCCAAAAGGTCCTGGGGGACCTCCTCCCCGTCCGCCGCCCGCCTGCAGGCGGAGACCGCCGCGGCCACGTACTCCGGGCGCTTCATGCGGCCCTCTATCTTCCCGGAGCAGACCCCGGCCTTTTCCAGCTCTCGCAGCTGTGGGATAAAGGATAGGTCTTTTAACGACAAATCATGGCCCGTGCCCCCGGGGGACGCGAAGGGCAGGCGGCAGGTCTGGGCGCACATGCCCCGGTTGCCGCTGCGCCCGCCCAAAAGGGCGCTGAAATAGCACTGGCCCGACACCGACATGCACAGGGCCCCGTGGACAAAAGCCTCCAGCTCCGCCGGGCAGCAGCGGGCGATTTCTTGGATCTCCGGAAGGCTCAGCTCCCGGGCCAGCACCACCCGGGCGGCCCCCAGCTCATGGATCAGGCGCACCCCCGCCGGGGTGTGCAGGCTCATCTGGGTAGAGGCGTGCAGGGGCAGGCCCGGGGCCCTCTCCCGCAGAAGCGCAAAAAGCCCCATGTCCTGCACCAGCACCGCGTCCACGGGCAGAGAGCACAGAAACCCCACGAACTCCAGGGCCTCGTCCAGCTCCCTGTCCCGCAGAAGGGTATTGACGGTCACGTGCACCCGCACGCCCCGGCCATGGCAGAAGCGGACGGCCTCCCTGAGCTCCTCCCGGGAAAAATTCTTGGCGCTGGCCCGGGCCCCAAAGGCAGGGCCCCCTAAGTACACCGCGTCCGCCCCGGCGAAGACCGCCGCCCGCAGGGCCTCGGGCCCCCCGGCTGGGGCCAGCACCTCCAGCTTGCCCCTATCCATTTTTTTCAAAAAAGCTCACGAACCCTTCCTGCTCGAAGTCCTCCTCGTACCGCAGGGGGTTTTTCCTTTTCTTTCGGGGGGCAGGCTTTTCTTTGGGGGCTTCCGGTTTCGGGGCGTTCTCCGCCTCCCCGGCCTCCTGGGCTTTGGCCGCCTGCCTCTCCAGGGCGTCCAGCGCCGGGGACGCCCCAGCTTCCCGCAGGCGCCTTGCCTCCTCCTGGGCGGTGCGGGCCTCTTTGCGCAGGGCCTCTATCTCGCTTTGCAGCCGCAATAATTTCTCGCCCTCCTCGCTTTCCCGGCGGGCCTGGGCCGCCAGGGGCTCCAGCTCCTTCACCTTTTCCCGCAGGACGGAGAGCTCTCTCAATGCCTCGGCCCCAATGGACGCGCTCTCTTTTAAGGCCCGGTTCTCGTCCTCCAGCCGGGCGGCTTCCTCTTTGAGCTCCTGGGCCTTCCCGGCCGCTTCCGAAAGGGAGGCGTTCTCCGCCTCCAGCCTGGCCGCCCGCTCCTGGAGCCTTGCGTCCTTCTGGGTGTCCACCACGGACTTTAGGAGCTCCTCCTTTTCCTCCTTCCACAGCTCGGCCTCCACCTCCAGCTCGTCCACCCGCTCCTGCAGGGAGGCCGCCTTCCGGCCGTTCTTCTTCGCGTCGTCGCAGCAGGAGAGCGCCGCCGTCAGGGCAGCGGCCTCCCGGGTGATGTAGGGGGAGGAACCCATGACCTCCCGCATAAGGCTCCCCACCTCCTCCGAGAGGGCCTTCATGTACTCCTCGCTCTCCTGGGTGATGAGCCCGCACACGATGCCGTTTATCTCCAGCCGCATCCGCCTTTTTTCCACAATGCTTCCTCCTTTCCCGTCCTGGTACTTTATCTATTATAGAGCAAAAAAAGCCTTTCGGGAACCCCTTTCGGACGGATTTTCCGTAAAAAAATTGTTCATCTTGTAAGAAAGTGCCTTTCCCCCATAAATTTGTGTTGTCTACGGCCCCCGCTTGTGTTATGATGATAGCAGCAAAACTTCTTTATTGTTCCCTTCGGGAAATTTCTTTCCGCCTAGGCATGAATTACAGTTGATTTTTTGCTTTTTTTAGTGTATAATGCCTAGTATATTGCATGAGGACCATTTGTTTTGGCCAAAAATTAAGGTATTTTTCACAGTAACTGGAGGCTTTTTCATGAATTACGATTTGACCGTTCCGCAGATCAAGACGGCCATACGGGACCGGCTGTCCCACAGCTTCGGCGTGTCGCTGGAAAACGCCAGCAACGAGGAATATTACAAGGCGGTGGTGCTCATCGTGCGCGAGCTGCTGGCAAAGGGCCGGGCCGAGTTTGTTTCGAACGCCGAAAAGACCGAGACTAAGCAGATATACTACCTGTGCATGGAGTTCCTTCTGGGGCGCTCTCTCAGAAACAACCTCTACAACCTGGGCCTGGAGGAAAACTTCCGGCTGGCCCTCTCGGATATGGGCATTAAACTCAGCTCCCTCTACGAGCAGGAGCCCGACGCGGGCCTGGGGAACGGAGGCCTGGGGCGCCTTGCCGCCTGCTTCTTAGACGGCCTTGCCACCCAGGGGTACCCGGCCATGGGGTACTCCCTGCGGTACGAGTACGGCCTTTTCCGCCAGAAGCTGGTGGACGGCTGGCAGACGGAGCTGCCCGACTTCTGGATTCCCGGGGGCTCTGTGTGGATGCAGCCCGTGGCCGACAGCTCGGTAGAGGTGCACTTTGACGGGCACATTGAGGAAAAGTGGCACGACCAGTACCACTCTGTGCGCCACAAGGACTACACCACCGTCACCGCCGTGCCCTACGACCTGTACGTGGCCGGCATGGACGGCAAGGGCGTGAGCTTACTCAGGGTGTGGAAGGCCGAAAACAACAAGTTCGACATGAGCCTCTTTAACGGCGGCAACTATATGCGCGCCATGGAGCAGCAGGCCATGGCCGAGGTCATCACCAAGGTGCTGTACCCCGAAGATAACCACACCGACGGCAAGCTCCTGCGCCTTTCCCAGCAGTACTTTCTGGTGTCCGCCTCCATCCAGGATATCATCCGGCGGCACCTTTACTCCCACAGCAGCTTAGACGACCTGCCGAAGCTGGCGGCCATTCACTTGAACGACACCCACCCGGTGCTGGCCATCCCCGAGATGATGCGGGTCATGCTGGACGAGTGCGGCTACGGCTGGGAGGCCGCCTGGGACATCATCAAGCGCACGGTGGCCTACACCAACCACACCGTCATGAGCGAGGCCCTGGAGGCCTGGCCCTGCGACATCTTCCGCATGCGCCTGCCCCGTATTTACCAGATTGTGGAGGAGATCAACCGCCGCTTCTGGGAGGAGATGAAGGCAAAGGGCATGGACCACAACCGCATCGGCCGCATGGCGCCTATCTCAAACGGCTATGTGAAGATGGCGAACCTGGCGGTCATCGGCTCTCACAGCGTGAACGGCGTGTCGGCCCTGCACAGCGAGATATTAAAGGACGATTTGTTCCATGACTTCTACATGGATGAGCCCTATAAGTTTACGAACGTCACAAACGGCATCGCCCACCGCCGGTGGCTGAACCAGTCGAACCCCCAGCTGGCGGAGCTGGTGACGGAGCTCATCGGAAAAGACTACATCTACGACGCCAACAAGCTTTCAGAGCTGATGAAGTATAAGGACGACCCCTCTGTGCTGGAGCGCCTGGAGAAGATAAAGCGCGGCAATAAGGAGCGTCTGGCAAAGTACCTCAAGCGCATACAGAACCAGGACGTGGACCCCGACTCCATCTTCGATGTGCAGGTAAAGCGCCTGCACGAGTACAAGCGCCAGCACATGAACGCCCTGAACATCTTAGCCACCTACCAGTGGCTGCTGGAGAACCCCAACGCGGAGTTCACCCCCCACACCTACTTCTTCGGGGCCAAGGCGGCGCCGGGGTACTACTTCGCAAAGCAGATCATCCAGTTCATCGCGGCGCTGGCAAAGGTCATCAACAACGACCAGCGGGTGAATAAGAAGCTGAAAGTGGTGTTCGTGGAAAACTACTGCGTCACCTGGGCGGAGCTTCTCACCCCCGCCGCCGAGATCAGCGAGCAGATCTCCCTGGCCGGCACCGAGGCCAGCGGCACCAGCAACATGAAGTTCATGATAAACGGCGCCATCACCCTGGGCACCTTAGATGGGGCCAACGTGGAGATACACGAGGCTGTGGGGGACGAAAACATCATCCTCTTCGGCATGACGGCCTCTCAGGTGGAGGAGTTAAAGCGCTCCGGCTACAACCCCACCCTGCAGTACCAGCACGACGCTCTGCTGCGCCGGGCCATGGATTCCTTAAACCAGGGCATTGGCGGCCAGCAGTTCCAGAATATCTTCCACGCCCTTATCAGCGAGGACCGCTACATGGCCCTGGCGGACTTCAAGTCCTACCGGGAAGCCCAGTTCCGGGCCGAGCGGCTCTACCAGAACCAGCACGTGTGGAACAAGATGGGCCTTGTGAACATCGCAAACGCCGGCCGCTTTGCCGCCGACCGCTCCATCCGCGACTACGCGGGCAGCATCTGGCACGCCTCTCCTGTGCCCCCGGAAAAGAACCTGATGGCCCGGGTGGACGTAAAATAAACGAAGGCAGCAAGGGGCTCTTTTTCGGGGCCCCTTTTCCTTATTTTCGGATAAATTAAAATCAAAGGAGTTGTTTTTCATGACAAAGAAAGAACGCGTACTCTCCGCCATCGCCCAGAAGCCCGTGGACCACGTGCCCGCCGGGTTCTCCCTGCACTTCCCGCCGGATAAGAACAGCGGGGAGGCCGGGGTGCAGGCCCACCTGGAGTTCTTCCGGGAGACAGACACGGACATCCTCAAGGTGATGAACGAGAACCTGGTGCCAAATTACGGCCCCATCAAGGCCCCGGCCGACTGGGCCTGCATCGGCAAAATGGACAAGGACACCCCCTTTATCCACCGCCAGCTGGAGTTCACAAAGGAGATCCTCTCCCGCTGCGAGCCCGAGGGCTTTACCATGGGCACCCTGCACGGCATCACGGCCTCCACCATCCACCCCATCGAGCCCGTGTACGGCTATGACCCGGTGCGCACCCTGCTCACCGAGCACCTGCGGGAGAACAGCCAGCCGGTCTTGGACGCCATGGCACGCATCGCCGAGGGCATGTGCGCCCTGGCCCACGGCTACGGGGAGGCCGGGGTGGACGCGGTGTACTACGCCTCTCTGGGGGCGGAGCGCCGGTGGTTCACGGCGGAGGAGTTCGAGAAGTGGATCGCCCCCTTTGACAAGCTCATCCTCTCGGAAATTCAGAAGGCCGGGTGCAAGGCCTTCCTGCACATCTGCAAGGACGGCCTGGACATGGACCGCTACAAGGGCTATAACGACGTGTGCGATGTAGTCAACTGGGGCATCTACGAGGTGCCCTTCTCGGTGGAGGAGGCCCGTAAGCTCTTCCCGGGGAAGACCATCATGGGGGGCCTTGCCAACCGCAGCGGCGTCATGGTAGAGGGCACTATAGAGGAGCTGGGAAAGGCCGCCCGGGACGCCGTGGCCCGCTACGGGGACACCGGGTTCATTCTAGGCGCGGACTGCACCCTGCCCACGGAGATCGACTATAAGCGCGTGCGGGCTATTGTAGAGGCCCTGCGGTGATGGACCGCCGAGTCTACAGCAAAAACGCGGATTACCAGAAGTTCCAGGTGTTGAAGACGAACCGCCAGAAGCGCCGCCGCTACGGGCAGTTTCTGGTGGAGGGGGTGCGCAATATCAACGAGGCCGTAAGGGGCGGGTGGGAGATCGTCTCCTTCCTCTATAGCCCCGAGGCCCCTCTGTCCGGCTGGGCCGGGGAGCTGCTGGCCACTGTAAAGACCCAGGTGAACTACCGGCTGGCCCCGGCCCTTATGGAGGAGCTCAGCGGCAAGGAGGACACCTCTGAGCTTCTGGCCATTGCCGCCATGCGCCCGGAAGACTTCTCTCAGCTAAAGATGCCGGAAAACCCCCTCTGGGTGCTCTTTGACCGGCCCTCCAACCGGGGGAACCTGGGCACCCTTCTGCGCTCCTGCGACGCTTTGGGGGCAAGCGGGCTCATCCTCACCGGCCACGGGGTGGACCTGTACGACCCGGAGGTGGTGGGGGCTTCCATGGGCTCCTTCTTCCGGGTGCCGGCCGTCCACGCGGCGGACAACCGCTCGGTATTGGACTTCATAGAAGCCGTGCGCGCCCGGTACCCCGCCCTGCGGGTGCTGGGTACCACGGCCCACCGGCAGTCCCCGGTGTACGGGGAGGACCTGTCGGGGCCGCTGCTCATTATGATAGGCAATGAGACCGACGGTCTCTCCTACGCCTTCAAGGAGGCCTGCGACACCCTGTGCACCATCCCCATGGCCGAAGGCTGCGCCGCGTCCTCCTTCAACGTGGCCTGCGCGGCCACGGTGCTGCTTTACGAGGCGGTGCGGCAGCGGGCAGGCAAAACGAAATAGCGCACAAAAAAGCGTCCCAGCCGGGGCGCTTTTCTGCTGCCTATCTCACCGGGCCTTCCACCTCCCGCAAAACGCCCTCCTCCAACTGATAAACCTTATCCATTCCTCCCAAATGCTCGTAATGGTGCGTGATCATAATCACCGATTTCTCCCGCATTTCATTCAAAATAATGCCGTGCAGGTAGGCGTCCGACTCCACGTCGAATCCCGACGTAGCCTCGTCCAGAATCACCACCGGTGCGTCCTTCAAGAGCGCCCGGGCCACCGCCAATTTCTGCTTTTCGCCGCCGGAAAGCTTCGCCCCATTGCGGCCGATCTGCGTCTTCTCGCCGTCAGGCATGCGCTCTAAATAACCGGCCACGCCGCTGGCCTGCAAAGCTGCTTGAAGCTGTTCGTTTGTTGTATTTCCCGTCAGGTCCGTGTTCTCCAGAATGTCGCCCAAAAACAAATAAGGCTCCTGGCTGACCACGGAAAACAGGCCGCGGTAATCCTCCAGCGACAGGGAATTTACATCTTCCCCATCAGCCAGAACCAACCCGGAATCCGGCTGGTAAAACCGCAAAATCAGGTTCAGAATCGTCGATTTCCCGCTGCCATTTTGGCCGATGATAGCGACCTTTTCCCCGGGCTCCACCGTGAAATTTGCGCCCTGCAGAATGGGCCGGTTTTCCTCATATCGGAACGCCACGTCCCGAAATTCCAGGCGCGGCGGGCGGCTAGAAACCGTCTTTTTGCCATCGTCTTTTTCCGTTTCCATGTCCAAAAATTTGAACAATCTGCGGGCTGATGGCATAATTCGCGCGAAGTACATTTTGATGTTGATAAGCGCCGAAACAGGCCCCGTCACGTAGCCGGAGTAGCTGGCAAATGCGAAAACCGCGCCTATGGTCAGACTACCGGCACAGATGAGCCAGCCACCCAAAAGGTACAGAACAATGGTCACAGACCACTCCAATAAAACCTCCCAAAACATGTTCCAGGCGTCAATCATGGTGCCTTTTTTCTCCAGCTTCAAAAGGTTTTTCTGGCGCTGGGAGAAAACTTTTTCCCGGCACTGAAAGAGGTTCCAAAGCTTGATTTCATCGACGCCGTTAAGATTGTCTCCGAACCAGCGGGAGAAGTCGCGGCTGGATTCTATCATCTCGTCCATGGCCTTTTCCCGGCGTTTCGAGAGGCCGCGCACCAGGAAAAACTTCACGGGAACCATGGCCAGCACCACCAGCGCCAGCTTCCAGCTTATGACGAAAAGGCCCACAAGGCCGCTGATGATTCGGAAAATATAGCTGGCGCTCATGACCGTGTAGCGGTCGGTGATGGAGGACACCTGGGACACGTCCATCTGCAAGAAACTTAGAATTTCTGTGTTGTTTTTATCTTCGAAATAGGACTTTTCCAGGTGCAGCAGCTTCTCGAAAACCTGATGGAAAATGGTGTAGTAGGACTGGTTATGTATGTCGGCGAAAACGCGCGTCTGCCACAATTCTATGGCCTGATTGACCAGCACCAGCCCCACCAGCGCCAGCACCGAACGGGCAATTACGGACATGTCCTGTTGTAACATTCCGTCGTCAGTGATGGCACGGATCACCAAGGGCTGGAAGAAGCCTACGGCGGTGGAGACTAGAAGTGTCAGGACGATGAATGTGAATTCTTTTTTGAAGGGTTTTAGGTAGGAGAAGGTGCGTTTTAGGGCGGGGTCCAGTTTTTTTATTTTCATGGGGTTTCTTCCTTTGCGGTGGATTTGTATTCATTATAGCACCCCATTTGTTCCCGTCAAGGAAAAACTTTTTTTGCGGCGCAAACTGTGGGCGCGCTGAGGGCGGCGGATGGAATAATGGAAAAATCGGCGCAAATACTAAGACGGAAAAAGCCGGCAAAACGGCGGGCATTTGGGATGGGTTGCGCTGCTTTGCCCGGCAATATTTTGTGCGAAAGGGAGTTTTTTATATGAAAGCAACTGGCATTGTACGCCGCATCGACGACCTGGGCCGGGTGGTGATCCCCAAGGAGATCCGGCGCACCCTGAAGATACGGGAGGGCATGCCCATGGAAATCTTCACGGACGTATCGGGCGGGGTGATCTTGAAGAAGTATTCGCCGGTGGGGGAAATGTCCCAGCTGGCGGCGGCCTACGCCGAGACCCTGGTGCACCTGACGGGCCACGGGGCCGCGGTGTGCGACACCGAGCAGATCATCGCCGTGGCGGGCCCCGCCAAGAAGGACCTGCTGCACAAGCCCCTGGCCCCCCAGCTGGAGGAGCTGGTGCAGGGCAAGCGCATCTTCATCAGCAGCGCCGACAGCACGGTCTTGGCCTCTCAGAACCCGCCGGCGGCGGCGCTGGCGGTATTCCCGGTGGTGTCCTCGGGGGACGTGATGGGGGCGGTGATGCTCTTAAAAAGCGAGAAGTCCCCGGCCCGGGTCTCCGGCGAAGCGGCCGAAAGCGTCAAGGCCGCGTCCATGTTCCTGTCCCGCCAGCTGGAGGCCTGAGGAAAAAAGCCGCGTATCCCCGAAAAACTCTGGGTTTGCCCTTGATTTTTGCGGAATACAGTGGTATACTAGATATGGTAATAGTAGGATGATGAAAGAGTGGGGCGACCCGCTCTTTCGTTTGCTTTGGCAGGAAAGGATGGGAGCCTATGGAGGCAGCACCGAAAAAGAAAGGAAGCGTCGCAGAGCGCGTGCGCGGGATGGCGGAGCCCCTGGCCGCAGGGCTGGGCCTCAGCCTATGGGACGTGCAGTTTGTAAAGGAAGGCGCCGATTGGTTCCTCCGCATTTTTATCGACAAGGAGGAGGGCGTGGGCATAGACGACTGCGTGGATATGACCCACGCCATAAACCCCGTGCTGGATAAGGAAGACCCCATCCCCCAGGAGTACACTTTGGAGGTCTCCTCCCCAGGGCTCAACCGCAGGCTCACCCGGCCCGAGCACTTCGAGGCCCTTTTGGGCGCGCCGGTAAAGGCAAAGCTCATACGGCCCCTGGAGGACGGCAGGCGGGAGCTTTCGGGAGAGCTCATAGACTGCGGGCCCGGCGGGCGCTTCGAGCTGAAGCTCGACGAGGAGCAGAGCGTGACCCTGGAGAAAAAGGAGTGCGTGTCCGTTATTTTGATGGACGATGATTTTTAGCCGCGGGGATTTAAGAGAGTGGGAGTGGGGATATGTTAGCGCTTATCTATACGCTGGTGCCGTGGATCGGCCCCATTTTAGGGGTAGTGGGGAGCCAGGTGGAAGGCATGACCGTTTTGGAATTTTTCCTGACCCCGGACGGGGCGGGGATGGGCTTTTTCGGCCTGGCCGCCACAGTGATCGTCCTGTGCGTCACGTTCTTCGGGGCCATTGAGGAGATCGACAACAGTTTTTTGTTCTTTATTGCGGGCCTGGGCATCGCGGCGGATATCGTCTGCCTGATACTGCCCTATCACGAGCAGATCGTCCGCTGGTGCAAAACCGATGGCAAGGGCCAGTTCCCGGTTTATCTGGGGATTTTGCTGGCGGTTATTTTGCTCAGCATCATAAGCCATAGGGTCAAAAAGAAGCAAGGGAATCCCGAGATGCCCCTTTTCAAGCTTCCCGTTACACTTTATTTTCTCATCCCCTCCCTGGTCATGTATATCTACGACGGCCTGGACATGGAACTGCACATGGGGGAGCTTGTGCCCAACCTGGACATACTGGGCTGGCGGTGGAATATGAAAGTTACCGCTGTGGTTTTTCTGATTCTTGCGTTGAAATTTTTCATTTCCGTGGCGCGGCAGGACGGCTCTTTCTTTTGGATCGCGGCGGCCCACTTTGGGAAGGTCGTGGTGTTCTGCTTCCTCTATGTCCTGCTGGAACGCAGCATTTACCCCATCAGCTATCAGGGCCTGTCCACTACCATACTGCTCTTCATCCCCATGACTTTGGTCCCCGCGTTTTTCCATCTCTTTTCTTACCTGTCTTTCTTAAATCTCTTCCTCCCCGGCACCTTCCGCAGCCTGCGCCTGCAAAAGGAGGAGGAAGCCGCACAGGAGGCGGACAAAGAGCGGGAAGCCCTGGAAAAGGAGATGGACGATAAAGAGCGCATGTTCAACGCCCTGACCGGCGACGGGCCCTATACGGACGCGGAGGCCCTGGGCAGGGGGAAGCTTTCCACAGAAGAATACGTTACGAGGGGAATCCTCAGAGAACAAGAAATAGACAAACGCAATAAATAAATAAGGAGTGGTAGGAAAAAATGGCAAGAAAGAAGAAGGAGCCCGAACAGCAGGGGAACGAGGAGCTGTTCATCGCCCTGGGGCTTTTGGAGAAGGAGAAGGGCATTCCGGTGGAATTCATGCTG
>CANRZD010000001.1 GCA_947644325.1 uncultured Clostridia bacterium | reverse complement strand
ATATTTCAAATCCACACTCTCAAAGTATAGTGAACAATCACGCAAACGAAAGGAATTAACCGATAGTAAAGCCACTGCAATCTTCCACGTAGATATGCTTCATCTGGACACAGAAAATAGTATCTCGATTGAAACGGAGAAACACTACGATTCTCGATATATCGACGAAGAATGCCGAAAAATCCAAGTGTTTTCCGATACGCTGGAGGCCCTTAAGCACCATATCAGCCAAGCAAAGAACTCTTACAAAATTCTTCCGAATCCTGTAATACAAAACCGATATGAACAGCTCGATGTATTCTATTTCCGTGATATTAGGGAAATCTCAAAAAGAATACAATCTTGTCCCCATGATGAAAAATGGCTTGTATTCACGGATGATGAAAAGGATGGGGCCAGACTAGATGCTTTTATGGAGGAACGGGAAATAGATTCTGCTTTCCTTAGTCGGGATACTATAAACAAAACAGGCAGGCCAAAAAAGGAATTCAAGAATGTGGTTGAAAAACAAAAATTTGACAGCCATGTTCTTATCGCTACTTCCATCATGGATTGTGGGGTGAGCATCCATGACCCTGCTGTTAAGCATATTGTAATAGCGCACAGCAATAAAGCTACTTTTCTACAGATGATAGGTCGGAAACGTTTAGACAAGGATGAACGGGTAAATTTGTACATAATGTTGGAAACAGAACGGCATATACATGGTATCCGGTATCAGCTCGAAAAACAAATGAAAAGCCTTTGCCGTTTGGGGTTAGTTGAAAATTTTGATTATGAACAAATTGGCCCAGACACCTGGACCGACATAAGGGAAACGCCTTATCTCTCACCAGTGGAGATAAGGTTAGCGGAAGATGTTTTTCACTCTGAAATGGGCAGAAGATTGATTTACCCCGCTAAAAATTCACCTGTAGAGAAAAGAAAGACCTTCATGTATGGCTATCAAATCAGCGAAACGGCTTTCTTGTCAATCTTATATGACCTATCGGATTACATAGAAGCATTGGATGAATTTCACGATAGCAAGGACCCTTATTTTTTCTTAAAACGGCAGCTTTCTTGGCTTGGTAAGGAATACGATGAACAGAAATGGCTCCAGTATGGCAGGGTGAAAATGGAGATTGCCGAATTATTTGACAAGTATTGTGCGTCTGGTGATTCCCCAAAAGATAGAATCTGGATAAGGAAAAATGAGCAAGATGAATTTGCCTACAAATGTTTTGCACTTCTTTTGTCCCTTCCTGAGATGCCTAAAACCCTCAAACGGCATTGTGACAGGTTCGGCAAACCGAAAAAATTGCCTGGAAAAGAATTGTTAAACAAAGCGCTGGCTGCTTACCATCTGCCTTTTAAGGTTTCATCCAAATCGCGTACAGTTTCCAAAGGTGTGCGGGAAACGTGCTGGTATGTAGAAAAAATCAGTTGAAAACCACAAAAAGAGGTTGCCACTATAGGCAGCCTCTTTCCATTTTATCCTTAATCGTAAAAAGATAAACTTATTCGAACCTATATAGTAAAGAACCGCTCAATCCAATCTTCTCAATTACATATTATCACCATGAGAACAGGAACCTGGTTCTTAATACTACATGAAAGGTTTGAGTACCATGTCAAAAATTCGAGCAAACAACGAAGGAAGCATACGCCAAAGAGCCGATGGCCGCTGGGAAGTCCGCGTGACCGTCGGCCTTGATTTTTCTACCGGAAAGCCCAAACGTGTTTCCCGGTATGCCTCTACAAGGGAGGAAGCGGTCAAGCTGCTGCACGAGATGTCTTTCCTCTGTGAGACAGCACCGCGTAATTTCTCCAACATCACCCTGGGTGAATGGCTGGATATGTGCCTGGAAGTCTACATGAAGAACTCCCTCAAACAGTCTACTTATGTCAGCTATGAAGGGTATATTCGTATCCATTACAAGCCTGCCTTGGGGGCTTTGAGGCTGAAAGATTTAACGCCTCGCCTGCTACAACAGTTTTACAATTACAAAGCAGAGACAGAAGGTCTTGCCCCAAAAACCTTGGTAAACATGAACCTGTTTCTGCACAAGGCCCTGTCCTACGCTGTGTCCGAAGGGTACATTCCCAGCAACCCAGCTTCGGCTATCAACCTGCCTCAGGGCAGCAAGCCCCAAATCGAGATACTGACCAGGGACGAACAAGCAAGCCTCCTTAGAGCTACCTACCAGCACCGTTATGGGGTGTTTGTCCGGTTGGTACTCTTTTCTGGGATTCGCATGGGAGAGCTTCTAGGGCTTCGCTGGGAGGATATAGACATACAGTCTGGCCTGATGCACATACGGCGTACTCTGAACCGCTTGAAGAAAAAGGCAAAGACTTTAGCCCCTGGGGAAAGTAAGACGGAAATCGTCATACAAGAGCCAAAGTCTCAAAATTCCATACGTTCTATTCCCTTACTTCCCGCCGTGATGCAGGACTTGTTAAGCTGGAAAGCCGTCCAGCAGAACAACCAGCAAGCGGCGGGAGAGCTTTATCAGGACAGCGGTTTCATCGTGACAAACCCTCTGGGAGGGTACATGGAACCGCGTACTTTCAAAGACCAGTATAACCAGATGCTGAGTATAGCTGGCCTGCGGCATTTCACCTTTCATGCGTTACGTCACACGTTCGCGTCCCGTGCTATGGAGCAGGGGATGGATGCCAAAACTCTATCAATGATATTGGGTCATGCATCCGTGTCCTTCACGATGGACACCTATACCCATGTGCTTAATACCCACAAGGTGGAGAGCATGGCTCTGATGGGTGAGCTTTTCGACATAGGACAGGCACCCCAACAAGAGTTCGCTTACCCTGTCATTGCAACCCCTTTGGAGGATGGTACATATGGCTTTTCTGCCCCCAACTTCCCGGAAGTCAGTTTCTCGGGGCCAGACCTTTATCAGGGCTTGCAGCACATGAAGGAGCATCTGCAAGAAGAACTCTTAATCAGCATTTACCCTCCTGAACCTATGCCAGCCAATCAAATTATACTGGATGCAGGCCAGCTTTTGCTTCAAATCCCAGTGTGAGTACCTCCCCTGTTGGAAACGAGTTGACAACGTTGGGGTCAAATTGGGGTCAAAATCCGTATACAAATCAGCCCAAAACACAAAATATAGCCCAGGACGCTGTGTCCTGGGCTAGATATGTGGTTGCGGGGGCAGGATTTGAACCTACGACCTTCGGGTTATGAGCTGTGGTGCGCCGGTTTTTCCAGCAATTTCCAGGTGTTTCCGGCCCTTTCTACTCCATTTTCCGACCAAAACCCGAAGGTCTGGCCATACCCAGTCCACTGAGTTTTTCCGGTTCTGGGTCAGTTTATGGGTCAGGACGAAACAGGAGAGCGCCGATCAAAATTTGCGCCGCTAAACAAAGAAAATACATCAATTTTACTAAAATGAAATAGGGTAACAATGCTTTTCGAAATACCTTAGTGCACCTTAACCATTGGTCAACCCTCATCCAAAAACTCTACGTCCACAGTAAGGTCAGGTATATCCGGATTCAGCTTTTTGACAAACGAACTGATAAATTGCTTTGCAGCCTGGTCGGCGCTTTCACGGAAAAATTGGTTTGTAGTCATCTTATTACGCAACGCCGCCTCGCCCTTTGTTATCTGCTCCCGGGTAAGATCTTCGCCGGCCGCATAACTTTCATTCCAAAAATCGTTCCGGCTGAAAATGAGTTGAGGTACATCGTTTTTGACATCTGTCAGCACCGGCGCCGGGACCCTGGCCAGAACATATTTCTGCTCTGAATCTGTTATAAATTCTCCTAAAGACAAATCCACCGTAAAAATGCCGGTACCGTCTATCCTGATCCAGGATTCGATATTTTGTGCATTGTTTTCCGCTTTTTCAATCACGTATTCCGTGTCGCTGACCCGCAGGACCTCCAGCTTGGAGGTTTCCTGAACCCCCTCCAAACTGATGGAGACCAAGTTCATCACATGGTTTTCACGCTCAGCCCGCTCAAACGCCCATTGATAGATATCCTGGTAGGTATCCTCCTTTTCCCGCTCCAGCTCGGTTGAAAACGAGGACGCTGTGGCGTTTGTCAGGACATAGACAGATATCAGTAAAGAAGCTATTCCAATAACGGCAAATATTGCAGGCAGAACGAATTTCACAAACAGTTTCCGGCCCTTTTTCTTCTTGACCTCCGGAGTGCCTGAGGGCAGGGGAGGGTAAGGCATCCCTTCCCACGCTGCTGATCTTTCCTCAAAGTAGGCGCTATCCGAAGAGATATCCTCGAAACCATCCTCCTGAGCGTACTCGGCGGTAGTAAGTGATGAATTTTCAGGGGCTTTTTTATGATATGTTATGTGGTTTTGCTCGTCCATAACCCATCCTCCTCAATCCGCAAAAACAATTTCAACAGGCCCCGTGCTGCTGCGTACAGAAACGGCAAGTTCCTCAACCTGGGCAATGGCGGATTCCTTCGCCTGGTCCATCAGAGTCTCGTAATTTTGCAGTTCCTTTACGGCCTGCTCGTCCATTTTCCTAAGAGAGTTCAGCAAGCCGATCTGACCGTTCTCCGCGCTGCCGGTAAAATCGCTCTTCTGCCATTTATCCACAGGTATCAGCTCGCCGTCCGATATGACCTCCACTCGGGGCTGGGGCAGCGTCAGAATGATCCCGGAGCCATTTTGCTCAACAGTTGCCCTGTCCAGGTCCACCGTAAACGTGGCATGGCCGCTCTGCTTATAAAGGGCCACAAAATTGGCGTCTCTCGTGGTTTCAACATCCATATCTGCGCCGCTTTTTGATTCACCGTCCTTACCAATCATATGGAATATATCCAGATTGATGTCCGCCACAAGCACCTGTAATCTGCCGGTACTCCGAATTTCTTCCAGAATAACGGTTGTATCGTCGGCCGAGAGGCCTTCTTTTGTCCCGGCGGAGCCGCCTTCCGACAGTCCGGTTGTGACTCCGTTAAAAGAGCCAATGGCTTTTCCGACGGCCGTTCCAGCTGTACCGCCGATTTTCTCACCGGCAGAGCGGGCGTTAAACAAAGCGAACAGGCCGGCCCCCATGGCAGCAAGGCAGATCAGCCAAATGAAAAAGTATATAATTCGCAGCTTTTTGGCGGCAGGCGCGGCCTTAACGGCAGCGCCTACCGTATCCCTGGGCTTCTTTGCCATGCTTAATCCTCCTTCTTCTTGAGCTCTATCCCGAAGTCCGCCGGACTGAGCGTTTTGCCGTCCAGCTCTGCCGAGACCTTTATACTGGCGGTTTTCTTTCTTCCGCCGTCGGAAAACCTCTGAAAATCCCAGAAGTCAAACTCGATCTCATATTTCTCGTCAGTCAACGAATATGTAATCTCCAGCTTCTGACCGTCTTCCAGCTTGACCTTGCCGCTGACGGTCTCGCCGTCCAGCTTATAGACGCAGAGGCCGTGTTTATCCTCGCTGTTCAAAGTGACCCATATCGCCTTTTGAATGGGGTGCGCAGCCAGTATCTTCTGCTGGTCCTTTTCCCACTTTTCAAACTTCATGGTTTCAGAATAGACACCAGAAGTCTCGTTGGAGCCTGTGACGTAATAGCCATCTTTCGGCTTGATAGTTACCGTAACCTCGCTTTTCTTCTCTAGGACCGCGCCGCCGGTCAGTTCCCTGCCGTCTTCCTCCAAAGCGAGGGTGACCGTGCCGTTTTTCACCGTTACCGGCGTATACGCGGAAGCTTCCACATGGCTGATAGTGACCGTGATCTTCTTATACGCCCGGCCCAGATCCTGTTCGCCGCCGTAGAGGTCAACATGGGTCTGTTGGGATGAGCCGCTCATATATTGGGTAGAAGTATACTCCTTGCCGCCGTCGTCAATCTTTTTTACGGCGAACTTTAAGGCGTAGTCCGCCGAAAGCTTATTGGAGGTGGAAAACTCGATGCTGTTTCCGATTTCGGCTCTGCCGTCAAAGGCAATGCGGCCGCTGCCATCCTTTTCGGCTTTATTGTCGTACCGCAGATTTTCATTAACATCGGCTGTGACCATGTCCAGAAGTATGTTCTTCACGCTGTCGTCCAGTACGATCCGAAGGTCGATTTTCTCGTAAGGCGCCAGCTTTACGGAAATTTTATCAATACCGCTCACCGATTCAAAACGGATAAAACCGTCCATTTGAAACGCCTGTTCCGGATATATTTCAGCCACATGATAGCGTTCCGGATCATATTCATAGTCGATAGTGCAGGAAGAGACCGGGCTTACGGATATCTCCGGATCCGTGGTCTGCTTGCCGTTTACGGTCCATTTCCCGTGGAGCTCGCTGCGGGTCCCGTCGGTTTCCGTGTAGTCGTCCAATTGAATGGTCCGGTCCAGATACTTTCCCATTGGCACCACGGAAAAATCCGTCCCACCCCACTCCTCCGGGATACGCAGCACAAGCCCCTCCTCCGTGCTTTCCTGAGTGAATGCGCTGCGGGCGCCGCTGCCGTCATAGGTGTAAAGCAGGAAGCGGTCGAACTCATAAAAATCTGTGAAGTCTACCTTGGGCTCCGGCGTTTTCGCGTAGACCGCGTCTCCGGCGTTCATATACCATACGCTTCCCTTTATGGGCTGGGTACAGGCAGCGTCGCTGAAGTATTCCACATCTAGGCAGGAGTTTTTTGCAAAGCTGATCTTTACGTCCCCCTCGGGTAACTCGACCTCTTCCAGCTCGATGGTCTCGTCGCCCTGATAATGGCCGTTTTCATCAAGTTCGCCCTTGTTTTGCATATTTTGATAGCTCTGGTAATCTTCGTTATGTGTGATGCCCGCCTGCTCCATAGCGAAATTCTCTATGAACTCTGGTGGCTCCGCGCACCCTGCCAGGCTCAGAAGGAGAGCTGTGCAAAGCGCATTGCAGACAATTCCCCTTATATTCATCGTTATTCCTCCATAATCCGACGTTTTTCGCAGCAAAGGTATTATAGCATATACACGCCAAAACCGCAAGCCCGGTATGCGTAATTTTGCACACCGGGCATCGCTATCTTATCCTATTCTTTGTCTTCAATTTCCACGTAGCCTTCCAGCTCGTTTCGCATGGAGTCGAAAGTAATAACCGCTTTTACCCCATTGCCGTTTGTGGCGCGGTATGTGTCCGGACCTTCGTAGTCCACCATAGTGAAGCCCTTTTTCTTCACTTCTTCTACATACGCTGTAAAGCTTTCTGCAGATGAACCGTAGGCGGTAAAATAGAAAATTTCCTCGTCGTCGCGATCCACCTGTACGGCGACAGATTCCGCCTTTGGCAAGAGCTGCGCCAGCTCACTGTCCGACCACTGGTGCAGATCGATCCCGCCCTGAGATGACTCGCCGTAAATATTCGATTTAAAATCGTAATACTCCACATAGCCTTTACCATCGTCGCCAATGAGGCAGATCGTGGCCATATCCGGCTCCATCAGCTCATACTGGGCCATACTTTGGACCCAGGTGCCGGTGCCGTTTATGTTGCAGGGGTAACCGGATACCGTGTCCCCGGGGAAGGCGCATTTGTGGTTTGCACCCTCAATGTGAATTTCGGCAACATCCTCATCTGACCACTCGCGTTCAGCCTTCAGTTCGTCAAAAGCAGCCAGGTCTTCGGCGGTCAGGTTTTCTCTTTGCTCGAAGCGTATCTCCAGGTCCAGAATGGTATAAGGGCTGTTGTTGGTGTAGCCAAAGGAAATGAAGCGTTCCCCGTCCACCAGGCTTTCTTCCACCGACCAATCAATTTCCTCGATCTTGACCGCGTCCTTTGCTGAAAATCCAGCGACAGGCGTTTCATCCGCGTTATCGGGTTCGGCCGAAACGCTGGCTGGCGGAGCGCTTTCAGCGGGAATATCCGTCGGACCGCTTGACTGTATGTCAGAACCGGCCTTGCAGCTTGTCAGGATAAACATGAACGATAGCCCTATTGCAAAAAATGATAACCGTCTCTTCACTGTACATTCCTCCTTGATAAAAGCCTATGCTATCCGGCCATGAGACCAGTATAGCATAGGCTTAGTTCATTCTGGATTTGTGAATACATTCCGCGCAGCCTGGATGTCTGAAAGACAGGAGAGAAGCTCCTGCATTTTGCGGTAATAAGGGGCTTCGGCAGAGTGGATATCGCACAATGTAATCGCAGATCGGATATATTTGTCCGCTCCGTCAAAATCCCGCAATTCCAGCAGCATATTTCCGCAGGGAATGAGCAGTTCGTCTATGGTCTCCAAGTCTGAGAGATTGAGCTCACGGTGGATTTTTTCAGCTTCACCCATGGCCCTTTGCGCATGGATAAGGTCAGGCCTGGACAGGGTAAAAAACCATCCGCAGAGCAGGTAAAAGTCCCGGACAAGGCTGGGCTTTAGCTGGCGGCAACAGGGCAATAACTTTTTGACTTGCAGCAGCTTGTGCTGTATATTTGACTGGTTTTTGGAGTGGCTTCGCACCAGCAGCGCACATTTTGAAAGGGTGTATTCAACCAGTAGGATCTTGTTTTCCTGACTATGGGACAAGCTTAGACAGCGGATGGCTTTGTTCAGGGAACACAGTTGGGCACGGAGGTCGTGGTTCTCGTTGTCCGTCTCGTACCGCCCGGCCAAGCGGGCATCAAAAAATATGGCACACAGATAGTGCCAGCGGGCCCTCAGCCTCGGGTTATGGCGCCGGGAGACAAATCGTCTGGCCTGTTCAAGCTTCTTCCACGCCTCGGGGAAATCGCCCCGGGAAGTATGGAGAAATACGGCCTTGTCATACAGGGACATCACGTCATCCTGCGGGAGGTTTTCGCTGTCCGCAAAGAGGCCTTCGGTAAGATCCAAGAAAGATTCATCCTCGTCGCCTGGGGAACATAGCAGGGTGTAAAGCCGGAGCTTTTTGCCGATGGAGGGGTTTGCGCTGCGCTCTCCGCGCCAGGTATCGGCTAAAACCTCCAACGAATCCAGTTGGGCCACCGCTTCATCCATAGTCTGGCAGCGAAGACAGCAGGAATTGGCCAGATTTTTCCGAAAGAAAGCATCCAGCTCATAAAAAAGCTTGTTTCGGTGATCCACCATGCCGAACCGTGATCTCTCATACCGAAGCTGAGCGTTTTCCCGGCAGTCTATCGCATCCGGTGCGCGACCGAACAACAGCCAGAACAATAACGCCGCTACTCCGTAAGCATCGCTCCACGGCCCCAAACGGTCAGTCTGGCCCAACTGCTGCTCAAGTGCTGCAAACCCTTTTGTGTAGCCTGCGAGTTTTGGTTGATAGTCTCGGATAGGCCAGGGAAGGAGGGTGTTGAAGTCAAAAAATTGGACTAGCCCAGGCGTACCGCTCAAGACGAAAATATTGTCGGGCTTGCAGTCCAAGTACAGATAGCCGGAGCGATGCATTTTTTCAATGACTATAGCCGCATTTTTGGCGATGGAGATACATTCTTTCATGCTGCCGGGCGCGTATTGGGATAGTATTTTTCCCTCTGCATAAGCGGACAGAATGTATACGGTGTTATTGGCTTCATAGATGTTCCATGAAAATGAAATATTGTTTGCGAGACCCCCTGCCAAGGACAGCCCGCTCTCTATGCGGAACACCTGGCGCATGGATTCTTTAGCCGCGGTAAAAATCGTCCGGCAGGCTTCACTGGCAATAAGCTCCCCGGAATCTGTACGGCTAATGGAAAGTCCGACAGGAAAACACTCTTTGATCTTGATTGGTCTTCGTATGCCGCCGGTAGCTTGATAGAACGCATCATATACGATACAGGAGCCTCCCCGCGCTATTTCTTTTTGTATAGTGTACAGGCCGGATGGAAACTCCAGGAGGCTTCCCTCGGTCAACGCCTTGCGCCTATCCATTATGCTCCACTCCTTGCGCGAACAGCTCGCCCATAAATCCACGAAAGGTTTCCAGCGGATAATCATCTTGTATGGCGAACAGGAAAAGCCAATCATATGGGTTACCTGAGTAGAGTACTGGGTATGATGAATCGGCCAGAAAGCGGTTGATCTCCACAAGGCAGCGGTCGGCGTCGCCGCCTTGCGCACGGCAGATGATTTCTGATTTTGAGATGGCCCGATTTGCCCAGAAAGAATAGAAGGAGAGCAAAATGAGAATTTTCCGGACGCGTTCATAGGCGACATGTTTCCCGGCGAGGATCAACTGAAAGCCCTGCCGGTCGGGAAAAGAATCCTGGGCCAGGGAGTGCAGGAGTTTGTCGTTTTTGAGTATAAACTTCAGTGACCGATTCGAAGCGATGGATTTGATTTCTTTAGAAGGCAGGCCTAAGATCTGCAAATAGATGTCCCAGATGAAGAGGTTTTTTATATTTCGCCTCTTGTTTACTAAGAAACGTTCGCGTACAGCCAAGCCATTCTGTGCCGCAATTTCATCCCATAACTGTTGGATAAATCGACTTGCGGTGCGATTGTTTTCCCCAAACCATGCGGCATTTTCTTTTAGAAAAACTGATAAATCCTCCAATGTTTCAAGTGAATCAATTTCACTCATGATGTCAGTGGTGAAAATAGTGGGGGTGTGCTGAACTGTTGTACTTATTGGAAAATCGGACAAATCCTGTAGAAATGCAATGATTTTGTGGTAGGGAAAGCCATGCCGCAGGGCGAAGTAGTAAGCAGCCTCGGTCTGGTCGTGGCAGTCTATACCTCGTTGCAAAACAACACGGCGGAAAAAGTCCTGGGTGCTGTCGAAATTCAGTCCCAGTGCAAAGCAGATCTGAAAAGCAGTCTTGCGGCTAGGACGGATACCGTCTGAAAACCAGCGCGGCAAACTTCGTGGAGCAGTTATCGCGGTCTTTTCAAAAGCGTTCCTTATGTACCGATTGGCAGATTCTGGCGATTGGAAGGAGATATAATCGTGTTCCGCGAGAAAAGCGGTCAGCGCTTCGCCAAACGTGCGGAACATCCCGGTCACATCAGTCAGCTTATCTATGTAATCATCGTCTGTCGGGCTTATGTCGTATTGCTTTTGCTCTAAGCGGTCAGTATATTGTGGCATGGTCATCCAGTCGCTTTCTGTGTGATGTTACATTTTCTATTATTTTAATTGATAGACGAAAATGTGTCAAGTGATTTTGTCATTACGTAATCGATGGGACGCTGTATATGCTAAGTTGGTGACTATATGCAGTTATTTCACATATGATAATTATAATCATAAAACTAATTCCAAAATTTGCACCGCTAAACAATGAATAGGGCTTTAAGAAATCAAGATTTACTCAGCCACTCCTTGAACTCATCAAAAGACATTTTACCGGCGGCGCACTCGTCACGTTTGCCCTTTGCCGTGGTGCTCCAGGCGTAGAACGTGCCGGGACTTATTTTCCCCGCCTTGATCCAGTTAAAGCGTTTCTTATACTCCCGGCGGTACTCCCTGAATAACTCATCCGAATTTTTCTTCTCCGCCCAGCGCTTGACTGCGCCGACCTCCCGGCAGGTGTGCCCGTTCTCGTCGACGGTCAAATTGCAGAACTCCGCCGTGTTGCGCCGGGGGATAGCAAAATACTTGCCACAGTATGAGCAGATGCGCATACGCTGTTCCCGCTTGACGCATTCCCGGATGGAGAACTCAACCAGGTCGGAAATTGAAGTTGGGTGCAGCACTTCGGTAAAAGTACCGTTGCCAGTTTGCTCATAGACAGTAGAGATTGGTCTGAACTGGTAGGCATAGAGCGATTCTCTTTTCTCCTTATCAAGGTAAGCTTGTAGTTTTTCTTGCACGGGTTTCTTCTTGCCGTCGTCGATGTCCAGCACGTCCTCGAACAGGCGCATGATTTGTTTTTGGAGCGTATCGAGGTCGCTGGGGATGTGCCGCAGCTGCTTATGCGGGAGATATTTGTACACGTCCTCGTCCGGGTGATGGTCAATATAGCGGAAATGCGCCTGCCAGTCGAGACGTAAAAACTCGAAGTAGATGTGCTTTTTCGCAAGTTCCTCAAGCGTGCCCATCACAGCAGCCTGCGAATCAAAGTCGTGTTCCCGATAGAAATTCAGCAGGGCCTTGTCCATTTCCTTAAATAAATCTTCCATTGACCAGATGTCCAAGTAGGTGAACCGCAAAAGGCTTTCCAGAAATGGGAAGCCTTTTTCTTTTTTGTGCGAGCGCTCGAACGTCAAATCTTTGTAGACGAAATGCTCGCGGCCATCTTCAAAGTAGGTGTAGAACAGGTAGTCAGCCATCTTGGTTGCGCTCCTTTTGAAAAGATAAAAATATTTTTGAAATTGTCCTTGACAAATGGATTGCCGTGTGTTACCATATGACAGTCTGCAAATCAAACTCTGTTTAAGAATTAGTCTACAACAGGTAAACGGAAAAGTCAAGACATTTTTTAGGAGGTGCGGAGTGGTTCAATCAAAGTTCAAAAGCTATGACGAACTGCCACTGTTTCTCAATGCGAAAACAGTGGCAGAGGTTTTGGGAATCTCTATGGCTGGAGACTATGAGTTGCTGCATCAGGAGGACTTTCCTGTGCTGAGAATCGGTTCGCGCTTGGTGGTTCCCAAGGAGAAATTTCTCTCGCGGGTTGAGAATCAGACAGGAGGTACTGTGATATGAGTAATTTTTTGAGAGCGTCATGCAGCGGAGCGAAGAACTTCTTTCCTCTGCCAAACGCAATTTTCAGTTTAGGTTTGTCAGCGGGTGAACTGGCTGTCTATGCCTACCTCATGTACTGCGAGGACAGGAAGTCGCACAAATGCTGGCCCAGCTACAAAACTATCGGCAGGGCAGTAGGCATGTGCGAGAACACCGTGAGGAAGTATGTGCGGGAGTTGGAGTACAAAACGCTTATCCTGACAGAGCCTACAAAGTATGAGAGCACCGATGGACAAGTTAGAAATAGCAACTTGATTTTCACGATTCTTCCCATTTATGGAGCAATCAAATACCACGATGAGTGCCAGTTGTCAAGGTAGGCTTTATGAGCCGTGTGAGGGCCGTGTCAGGCGATTGGGGCCGGAGGCCGCAGAAAGTAAGCAGCAACCGGCCCAGAGTGCCGTTTTGGGGCATTTGTGGAGATTTGTGAGGGTGGCAGTCGGTAGAGCGGAAAAGGCGTGGATATGCAAGATTTTGAAAAAATATCCAACCCAAAGGGATGCAGGAAACGGTCAAAAAGACAAGCAGGTTAAAGCGCGGGGTCTACCGCGCGGGAGACATCGTCCGGCAGAGCCGGTCGTTCGGGAGAAAATCAGGAAATACCGGCCTTTGGAATCAGGGGTCGGTCAGAAAGGAGCTTATTTGGACGAAATAAAGCAAAAATATGCGTACTGGATGGTGCCCTCAATGGTCGCTGAAATAGAGGAAATGCTATCAGCGGCGAACGCCACCTCAAAAAGCGACTTCGTTTGCAAGGCCGTTGCGTTTTATATTGGCTACCTCCGGCAGCAGAAAAACATCAATTACTTGGCTCCAATGTTGGCAGGAGCAATCAAGAGCGAGGTGCGTTCTCTCGGCAAAGATGTTTGCGAAATGCTGTTCAAGCTGGCGGTGGAAATTGGAATCAACAGTAACATCACGGCAGCGGTCAATGACATTTCCGATGAATCTCTGGACACAGTGCGGCTCAATGTCGCTCAGGAGATAGCGAAGGTGAATGGCCTTCTAACCTTCGAAGATGCCGATGAGTGGCAGAATGGGGGTGACTGATTATGGCGAAAATTATTGTCACCAGCAGGTACATGAGGAATTCTCCAAAGCGTTCGGCAACAAATCTGGTAAAGTATATGGGTACTCGTGAGGGAGTTGAGAAGGTGTCCGAGGGTGTTGACAACGCTCCGGCCACCGTTCGTCAGCAGCGATTGGTGCAGGACATCATCAAGTTCGACCGGTCGGCTAAAGATTATGGCGAGTATCATGACTACGAGAGCTTTCCCACCAAGAGCAACGCAAGCGAGTTCATCGATGCTTTTATTGAGCGTAACGCTGACCGCATTGGCGAGTTGGACAAGATGGTCAGCTACATGGCGGAACGGCCTGGAGTGGAAAAGCTGGGACCGCATGGCCTTTTTAGCCAGAGCGATGACAAGATTGATTTGAATTCCGTCGCGGAAGAAGTAGGCCAGCATAAGGGCATCATCTGGACTCACGTTATCAGCTTGCACCGTGAGGATGCCGAGAGGTTGAGGTACAACAGGGCCGAGGCGTGGCGCGAATTGGTGCGAAGGAACGTCACTGAGTTGGCGGAGGCTCAGAAAATTAATCTTACAAACCTCCAATGGTACGGTGCATTTCACAACACCGCTCACCACCCGCATATGCACCTGCTGGTCTATTCCAAGGACGCAAAACAGGGTTGGCTGACGAAAAAAGGCATTGACGAGTTACGAAGTGCGCTGGGCAATGACATTTTTCGGCTGGAGCAATACAAGCTGTTCACGATGGAAACAGATTTGCGTGACCGGCTAAAGAGGGAAAGCCGTGAGGAAATTGAAAGACTGCTTGCTAAAATCCGTGACTCATACGCGCCCACTTCTGAAGTGGAGATACTGTTTCTGAAGCTGGTTTCCCAGCTAAAGACCTGCAAGGGACGCAAGCAGTACGGCTATCTGCCGAAAGATGTTAAGGATACCGTCAACAAAATTGTGGTGGAGCTCGGAAAGGACAGGGACATTGCAAGGCTAAATTCTGAGTGGAATAAGGTCAACCGAGAGAAATTATCACTCTATCATGAAAAGAAAAAGCCCGATGTTCCGCTGGAAGATAACCCTGAGTTCCGCAGCATTAAGAATATGATTGTGCGGAGTGCGGTACTTGCTATGAGGATTATGGATGCAGAGCCCACGCACAGTTACGATGTAGGCTCAGCGATGAAGTCGGTAGTCAGCGCACTATGCAAGTTGATTTCCAAGAGTTATGACAAGAAAATTGCTCGGCTCAACACTCAGATAGACAGCAAACTCAGGAGTAAAATCGAGCAGAAGAAGGCGGCACATGGGTTGAAAACGGAGCGTGGTGTCCGGCAGGATATAGATGATGAGGATTATTTCATGAGGATGTAAGCCACTCATAATTTGCGGCGCAAAACAAAGAAGACGATTTTGAACGAAACCGGAAAATGTAAGAAAATTGTCAGTGGACATAGGCGGGTGCTATGTGGTAGTGTTGGTAGTCAGAAAGGAGGCCAAGATATGGCAAAACGCAGAGCAAACGGCGAAGGAAACATACGCAAACGCAAAGACGGTCGCTGGGAGGGACGTTACACCGCAGGCCGTGACCCTGAGTCCGGCAAGGTGATTTACAAGAACGTGCTGGGCAAAACCCAGGCGGAAGTCAAGGAAAAACTTGCCCGGGCCATCGAGGATAGCAAAGGTTTGGACGTGGTCAAAGCCGGTCAGTACACGGTGGGGCAGTGGATGGACGTATGGTTTGAGAACTACGCCAAAATCAAGGTGCGACCATCATCGCACAAAACCTACAAAGGTTATATTGAAAATCACATCAAGCCAAGCATCGGCAAGATACCTCTTGGCAAGCTGACAATGCTGGAAGTCCAGACGCTTTACAGGAAGCTGCTGACCAGCGGCAGGGTAGAGAGGACAGAATCCAAGCAACAGCCCAAGGGCCTGAGTGCCAAAACGGTACGAAATATAAACCAAGTGATATCGTCAGCTATGGAACTTGCCAAAAGCCAGAAACTCATCTCCACCAACCCCACGGATGGTTGTGCCCTGCCAAAAGTTGAGCACCAAGAGATGAAAACGCTGACCGCCGACCAATTAGCAGCTTTCTTCCGCGAGGCCAAGAATAGCGGCGTGTTCGAGATGTACTACTTGGAGTTGGCAACAGGCTTGCGTCGTGGCGAACTGCTGGGCCTAAAGTGGGACGATATCAACCTGGACACAGGTGCCATCCAAGTGAAACGGCAGGTAGCCAGGATCGATGGGGAAGTGGTGGAGGCCCCATTAAAGACAAAAAATTCCTACCGCACGCTGTCCATCGGAGCAGACGCGATAGAAATTCTCAGAGAGCAGAGGAGTAAAGTGGCTGGTGAGTATGTGTTCCCCTCGCCAAACGGCGGGCCAATCTCGCCGGACAGCGTTCTGCATATGCTACACCGGGTACTGGATAGAGCCGGATTGCCACCCTTGCGTTTTCATGATTTGAGGCACACGTTTTCAACGCTGGCACTCCAAAATGGAGTAGACATCAAAACGGTGTCGGGTATGCTGGGTCACTACTCGGCAGGGTTCACCCTGGACACCTACGCCCACGTTACCACCGCCGCACAGAAAGAAGCGGCCCGGACTATGGACAGTTTGCTATCCGGCAGCGTTTAGAAGTACCCGGTCGTTTCCCCGTATGGGTCAGCGCATGGGTCAGGTAAGGGAAACAAAGGGAAAAAGCAAAATGAAATCCCCGGAAACCCTAGAGTTTCCGGGGAAAATTGGTTGCGGGGGCAGGATTTGAACCTACGACCTTCGGGTTATGAGCCCGACGAGCTACCGAACTGCTCCACCCCGCGCTATTTTATTGGGCTCTCATCTGAGTGCTCAATTATTATAGCACAAGGGGAAGAAAAATGCAAGGGGTTTTTGAAAAAAATTTTACTTCATTTCCACCACCGTCACGCCGCTTTCGCCCTCGCCGTAGGTGCCCAGGCGGAAGCTTTTCACCTGGGGGCAGCGGCGCAGGTGCTTCTGCACGGCGGCCCGCAGCACGCCGGTGCCTTTGCCATGGATGATCATGGCCTGGGTCAGGTGGGCCCGGGCCACCCGGTCCAGAAAGGCGTCCACTTCCATAAGGCCCTCCTCCACGTTCATGCCCCGCAGGTCCAGGCTGGAGGCGGCCTCCGGCGCGGAAACGCTTTTGGTGACGCCGCGCATTTTTGGCCCCTTCACCTTCTGGGCCTCCACAAGGCGCAGGCCCTCCACCGGCACCCGGGTCTTCATAATGCCCGCCTGTACCAGCACCTGGCCGTCCTTGGGGACCTCCAGCACGCTGGCCGTCTTGTCGATGTCGAAGATAAGCACCGTGTCCCCGGGCCGCAGCTCCCTTGGCAGGCGGTAATCCTCCTGTCGCCGCTTGCGCACCGGGTCCGCCGAGGATTCCAAGTCCCGCAGGCCAGAGCGCAGCCTTGCCTTCTGCTCGGCGGAAAGGCTCTTGTTCTGCTGCCTGCGCAGCTCGTCCAGTTCATTGAGGAGCGCGTCCGCCTGCTGCCGCGTCTTCTGCACGATGCGGGCGGCCTCCTCCTTTGCCTGCTCGATTTCCCTTTTGGCCTGCTGGCCGGCCTCGGCCTGTCTGGCTTCTGTCTGGCGCATGCTCTCCCGGGCAAGGGCCGCGGCCTTCCGGGCGGCCTCCAGCTCCTTTTCCATTTCCCGGCGGCGCTCCTCCAGGCGCTCTATGACCTGCTCGAAGGAGCTGCTCTCCTCGTTTACCAGGGCCCCGGCCCGGTCCACGATGCGCCCCTCCAGCCCCAGGCGCCGGGAGATGGCAAAGGCGTTTGACTTGCCCGGCACGCCGATCAAGAGCCGGTAGGTGGGCCGCAGGCTCTCCACGTCGAACTCGCAGCAGGCGTTCTCCACCCCGGGGGTCTGCAGGGCGTAGCTTTTCAGCTCGGCGTAATGGGTGGTGCAGGCCATGCGCACCCCCTTGCCCCGCAGCTCCTCTATAATGGCCGTGGCCAGGGCCGCGCCCTCCACGGGGTCGGTGCCCGCGCCCAGCTCGTCCAAGAGCACCAGGCTGCTGCCGTCGGCCACAGACAGGATGCGGATGATGTTCACCATGTGGGCCGAAAAGGTGGAAAGGCTCTGCTCGATGCTCTGCTCGTCCCCTATGTCCGCCAGGATATGTTCATACACCGGCACCCGGCTGCCCTCCCCGGCGGGCAGCATCAGCCCGCACATGGCCATGAGGGTGAGAAGGCCCAGGGTCTTTAAGGCCACGGTCTTGCCGCCGGTGTTGGGGCCGGTGATGATAAGGGCGTCAAAATCCTCCCCCAGGGTCATGTCCGTGGGCACCACCTTGTCTTTCGCAATGAGCGGGTGGCGGGCGGCGTGCAGCTCTGTGCGGCCCTGCTCGTCGATCTGGGGCACCACGGCCTTCATGCGGTAGGCAAGCTGGGCCTTTGCGAAGATCACATTGAGCTGCACCGCGTAGCCGTAGCTTTCGATAAGGGAATCGGCCTCCTCCCCCGCCTGCCCGGAAAGCTCCAGCAGGATGCGGGCGATCTCCTCCTGTTCGTCGGCCCTAAGCACCCGTATTTCGTTATTGAGCTCCACCACGCTCATGGGCTCGATAAACACCGTGGCCCCGCTGGCGGAGCTGTCGTGCACAAGGCCCGGCACCTCCCCCCGAAACTCCGCTTTCACCGGCACCACGTACCGGCCGCTTCTCTGGGTGACGATGGCCTCCTGCAGGTGCTTCTGGTGGGCCTGGGAGTGGATGAGCCTATCCAGGTGCTCCCGCACCCGGGCGGACGCCCCCCGTATCTTCCGGCGTATGGCCCCAAGGGCCGGGGAGGCGGCGTCCGACACCTCCTCCTCGCTCTGGATGCAGGTGAAGATGCGCTCCTCCAGCGCCTTATTGGGGGCCAGTATGTCAAAGCGCGGGGAGAGCACCGTGCGCATGCCGGCGTTCTTCTGGTGCCATTGCTTCAAGGAGCGGATGGCCCGCAGGGTGCCCCCGACGTCCAGAAGCTCCCGCAGGCCCAGCCCGCCCCCGGCCTGGGCCCTGCGCAGGGCGTTTGTGACGTTCTTCATGCCGTAGAAGGAGGGCGCGCCGAACTTCGCCATGAGCACAAAGGCCGCGTCGGTCTCCTCTAAAAGGCGGCGGGCCTCCCCAGCGGTGTGCACCGGCTCTATAGAGCGGGCCAGGGCCGCGCCGTCCTCGCAGGTGGTCTCCTTGGCCACCATCTCTAAAACCTTGTCGAGCTCTAAAGCCCGGTAATTCTTGTCCATATTCTTCCTTTCTTCCTCTATGTCAAACTGTTATAAAAATCCAAAGTCTGGGGCCGTTTCTGCAGCACCTGCACGGTGTAGGCCTCCGCCGCCCGGGAGAGCTCCTTCCCCGCCGCTTCCGACAGGGAAAAGGAGAAGATCTTCGCAAAGTCGGAATAGACGATGTGCCGCATGGCCGTCAGGGCCCCCATAGAGAGGGGCAGGCCCTTTCCCCCGCAGTCTTTGCAGCGGATGTTCCCCTCCTGCACCTGGAAAACCATGGTTTCCGCCTCATAGGCCCCGCAGCGGGCGCAGCCGATAAGGTCGGGCATGAAGCCGGAGATGGAGAGCATCCTAAGCTCTACAATGGGCTTTAAGAGGGCCGGGGGCTTTTTCCCCTCGCAGAGAAAGTGCAGGGCGTTGAGCACCAGGCGCAGGTACTCCCCGCTCTCCACCCCCTCAGGCACCAGCTCTGCCGAAAGGGCGCAGAAATACTGCCCCAGGGCCAGGGCCGTGATGTCTTTCCGCAGCCCGAAAAACACCTCGATGGGGAAGGCGTCGTTTACTATGTACTTGTCCCGCCCCTTATACAGGTTCAGGCGGGAATAGCACAAAAGCCCCGTGGCGGAGTTCTTGCTGTCTTTCAGGTTCTTGGCCCGGCGGGCAAAGGCCCGCACCACGCCCTCGTCCCGGGTCAGCACGGTGACCAGCTTATCGCTCTCCCCCACCGGCTGCTCCCGGATAACAAGGCCCTGGGTCTTTACCTGCACACTGTCCTTCCTGCGCACCACACACCTCCTGGGGGCCCGGGGCCCGGTCCTTTATCTGGGCGTAACGGATGTAATCCTCTATCTTCCCTGTCTGGGCAAAGCACAGCCATGCCTGGTTCTCGTCCACAAAGGCGTCCTCCTTCCGGAGCCTGAAAAGCTCTGCAAAAAAAGTATTTGCAGCTTTCCCCCCGCTATGAAAGGAAAAAATATCTTTGTTCGACAAGCTCCGGCACTATCCGCGGGAGAATTGTGCTTGTGCCCCGTCACAGCTCCAGGTTTTTTTCTGAGAAGCCCAGGCCCTGCAGGGTCTGGGGGCGCTGGCGCCAGTCTTCCTTCACCTTCACCCACAGCTGCAGGTTCACCTTGCAGCCGAAAAATTCTTCCAGATCTTTCCGGGCCAGGGTGCCGATCTTCTTGAGCATCTGCCCCCCCTTGCCGATGAGCATGCCCTTGTGGCTCTGCTTTTCGCAGTAAAGGGTCACGTGCAGGGTCAGGGTCTCCCCCTCCTCCTCCATGTGCTCGGTGACGGCGGCCACCCCGTGGGGCACCTCCTGGTCCAAAAGCCGCAGGACCTTCTCCCGCACCAGCTCCGCCGCCAGGGCGGGCTCGGTCTGGTCGGTGAGCATGTCCTCGTCAAAGAGCCAGCCCCCCGGCGCCGCAAGGCCCCGCAGCTCAGAGAGCAGGGCGTCCATGCCGTTTCCGTCCCGGGCGGAGACGGGCACCAGGGCTTCGAAATCATAGAGGCCGCTGTAGGCCCCTATCTGGGCCATGAGCCGGGTCTTGTCCTCTAAAAGGTCTATCTTGTTGATGGCAAGCACCGCTGGCACCCCGGCCTCCCGGAAGCGCCGGATGAGCTCCTCGTCGGCCTTTGACACCGGGGCCCCGGCTTCGGTGACCAGCAGGCAGGCGTCTACCCCCGCCACGGTGCTCACCACAGACTTCACCATGTAGTCTCCCAGGGAGTTCCGGGGCTTTAAGAGCCCCGGGGTGTCCATGAAGACCAGCTGGTCCTCCCCCACCGTCAGCACGCCCATGATGCGGGTGCGGGTGGTCTGGGGCTTGCGGGAGACGATGGCCACCTTCTCCCCCACCAGCCGGTTCAGTATAGAGGACTTGCCCACGTTGGGCCGGCCCACAATGGCAATAAGGGCAGAACTGCCCTCTGCCCCCCGTGTATCCCTATCATATTCCATTTTATCAAACCGTCCTTTTATTTTATATCATGCGCTGCAGGGCCCCTACCCCGCGGGCAACCGCCGGGAAGAAGACCACCGCCCCCACCGCCGCCGCGAACAGGGCGCTGAGAAGCACCGCCCCCGCCGCTATGTCCTTTATCACGCCGATCTTCGGGTCCTGCTCCGCCTTCACGAAGTCACACAGGCGCTCTACGGCTGTGTTCATGGCCTCGGCGGCTGTCACCAGGCCCACGGCAAGCAGCAGGCAGGCCCACTCCGCCGGGCTCACCCCGCACAGGGCCCCGGCCGCTATGACGATTATGGCGGCCCCCAGGTGCACCCGCATGTTGCGCTCAGTCTGCAGGCAGCGCCATACGCCCCGCCCCGCGTCCCGGAAGCTCTCCCACAGCCGCCGCTTATGCATCGGTGTAGCTGCTGCTGGCGGGCAGGCCCAGCTGGCTCATGACAAGCTCCTCCTTTTCCCGCATACGCACCCGCTGAAGGCCCCCGTTTTCGTGGTCATAGCCCAAAAGGTGCAGCATGGAGTGGGCCGTCAGGTACCCGATCTCCCGCTCTAAAGAGTGGCCGTAGAGCTTTGCCTGCTCCATGGCCCGGGGCACCGAGAGCACGATGTCCCCTAAAATCTTCGCCCCGGTCTCGTGGTTTACGTCATAGTGCCCGTCCTCCCCCATGGGGAAAGAGAGCACGTCGGTGACCGCGTCCTTGTCCCGGTACTGGCGGTTCATTTCCCGTATCTGGTCGTTGTCCACAAAGGAGACGCTGTTCTCGGCGGGAACGGGGAAATTTTCCAGCTGCAGCACCGCGTGGCAGCACCGGCGGATGAGCATCCGCACCCCGGTGGGGATCTTCACTTGCTTCTGGCGGTTGGAAATGATGACCTTGATCTTCTCCATTGTGACTCGTCCTTTCTCCGTTTTTTATGGTTTCACGCGCCCGGCGCGCTCGTAGGCCCTTATGATGTCCTGCACCAGCTTGTGGCGCACCACGTCCTTTTCCGTGAACTTGAAAATGGCGATGTCCTCCACCCCCCGCAGCACCCGCACGGCTTCTTTCAGGCCCGAGCGCTTGCCGTCCGGCAGGTCGATCTGGGTCACGTCGCCGGTAATCACCATCTTGGAGCCAAAGCCCAGGCGGGTGAGAAACATCTTCATCTGCTCGCCGGTGGTGTTCTGGGCCTCGTCTAAGATGATGAAGCTGTCATCCAGGGTGCGGCCCCGCATGTAGGCCAGGGGCGCCACCTCGATGTTCCCCCGCTCTACATAGCGCTGGTAGGTTTCGGCCCCCAGCATGTCGAAAAGGGCGTCATAAAGGGGCCGCAGGTAGGGGTCTACCTTCTGCTGCAGGTCCCCGGGCAGAAAGCCCAGCTTCTCCCCCGCCTCCACGGCCGGGCGGGTGAGGATGATCCTGTCTACCTCCTGGGCCCGGAAGGCCGTCACCGCCATGGCCACCGCCAGATACGTCTTGCCCGTGCCCGCGGGGCCCACGCCGATGGTGATGGTGTTGTCCTTGATATTGTCGCAGTAGGTGCGCTGGCCCACGGTCTTGGGCTTGATGGGCTTGCCCTTGCTGGTGATGCAGATGCAGTCCCCTGCAAGGCGCTGCAGCTGCTGCTCGCTGTCTTCGGCCACCATGCGGATGCAGTAGCGCACGTTCTGCTCGGTAAGGGCCTCGCCGCTGCCGATAAGCGTAATGAGGCTCTGCAGGGCCCGGTGGGCCCTATCTACCATCTCCGGGTCCTCGCCGCTTATTTTCAGCTCCGTGTCCCGAAAGACCACCGTGACCCCGTACTCCCGCTCGATGAGCCGGATATTCCCGTCAAAGCTGCCGAAAAGCTCGGCGGCCTGCTCCAGTCTGTCCAAATTTATCCTTTGTTCCAATGATTTTCTCCTTGTTTTTCACACATTCTGTCTCTTTATTATAACACAGCAGAAAACAGATGTTCAAGAGAAAATCCTATGAAAACTACACAAAATTTTTCCCTATCCCCATGCTATTCCACCAAAACCTCCTGGACCACCCCGATCTCCTCCCGGCAGGTGCACCGGGCCTCCAGAATACACCCGCCCTCTGGGAAGCAGAAGTTCAGTTCCTCCGCCACCACCTTCCCCCCGGGGGCGATCTCCGCCCGCTGGGCCGCCCTGAGCTTTAAGAGCGCCTGGGTGCGCAGCTCCTCCTCAGAGAGGGTGCGCGCCCGCTCCTGCCACAGGACCCGGGCCTTTTTCTCCAGGGCCACGGGCAGCTCTGTGCTCAGGACGGTCAGAGCCTCCCGCTCCTCATAAAACCGGCCCTCCCCCGCCCCCAGGGGCAGGCCCAGGGGGATGCGCAGGCCCAATAGGTACAAAGAACAGCTGCTCTCTATTTCGCCTGTCTCCACCCACTCCTTCTTTTCACTACTCACCTGCACGGTGAAGGTCCGGTAGGTCTCGGCGGTGACAGAGCCCCGGGCCGGGCCCACAGACTGGTACGGGTGGGGCAGGGGCTCGGTCCAGGGCTCCTGCTCCTCCTCGTATAGGCCCGATATCAGCAGCTGCCCCCGCTCCACGGCCTCCCCCAGGGCCACCTCGGGCCGGCCGCTTTCGGCCTCTATGGCGACGACCTTACCCTCCCGGCTGGCAACAATATTGGACCACTGTTCCCGCTCCTCGGGCTCGGGCTGGGGCTGGGCCTCTTTCACGTGGATCTCCGCAAAACAGCCGTCGGTGTTCACCCCCACCCAGCTGAGCCCGGAAAGCTCAGTCAGCAGGCTGTGGGCCGCCCCCCGGGGGTTCAAGGTGCTAAGGGGGCTGCCCGTGTACAGCCCGCACTGGGCGGCCCGGTCCAGGATAAGGGAATCGGGCAGAAGGCAGGCCCCCTCTACCTTCACCCCCCACAAAAAGCCTGACAGGAACACATACAGGGCCGCCCCGCACAGGGCCCCCAGCAGAAGGCCCTTGCGCCTTTCCAGGCGCGCCAGCACGAAGGGGGCCCCCCGCTTTCGCACCACCCGCAGCCGGGCCCCGCTGCGCCTGCCTATGGGGTAGAGCTTTTTATATTCCCGGGCCTTTACCCGGGCGGTGGCAACGCCGTCTCTGCGGCCATAGCCCCACAGGCCCACCCGGCTTTTGGCGGTCATATTGAAAAACCGGGCGCTGTCGCCGGTAACGGTGAACTCGGCGTAGCCCGAAAGCAGATGGAAAAGCTTCTCCAGCATACCCGCCCCCCTCTCAGCAGTTGTACTCCACCTGGGAGATGAACCCCTCTATGACCGCCGCGTTTTCCGTCAGGCGGCGCAGGGCCAGGCCCCGGCCGCAAAAGCGCACCGTGAGCCGCCCCGCCTTTAAGAGTATCTTCTCCTCGTCGTAGTCGATGATGCCGTCGCAGCCGTCCACCACCGCCGAGCGGTTCCCCGTAAGGGTGATGAGCGCCCCGCCTTTTCCCTGTTCCATAGGCTTCCCTCCCGTTTTCGTCTGCCTATAAATATGTGGGGGAGGTGGCATGTATCCCCACCTTTCCCCATATCCTGTAGGGACAGGACCGGAGAAAGGGGCGAAGGCCATGGAGTGGATACAGAGAGCGGCCCGGCGGGTGCCGGGCATCCTCACGGCGGCGGGGGTGATCCTTTTTACCTATGCCCTTCTGTCCTTCCCCGACTTAGTGAAGGACCACGTGCGCCAGAGCATCCTCTACTGCCTGACGGCCCTGGTGCCCTCTTTGTTCCCCTTTATGGCCCTCAGCTGCTTTACGGTGCTCTCCCCCGCCGGGGACGTGCTGGGGGCCCCCTTGGGCCCCTTGGCCCGGTGGGGCTTCCGGCTGCCCGGCTGCTGCGGGGCGTCCCTGCTCACGAGCTTTCTGGGCGGGTACCCCGCCGGGGCCCGGTCTGTCTCCCTCTTACTGGAGCAGGGCCGCGTCACCCGGCAGGAGGCCGCCCGCATGATGCTCTTCTGCGTGAACCCGGGCACGGCCTTTGTGGTCACCTATGTGGGGGGCGGGGTGCTGGGCAGCTACCGGCTGGGGTGGCTCTTGTTCTTCTCGGTGACCCTCTCGGGGGTGCTTCTGGGCCTTCTGTGCGCCCTGCCCTGCCCGGTGCCCCGAAAGAGGGCCTTCCCCCCTAAAAAAGAAGGCGGGGCGCTCATACGCTCCGTCTCTGGGGCGGCCCACAGCGTGCTCATCATGTGCGCCTGCATCGTGGGCTTCTCGGCTGTGACGGCCCTTCTCCACGCCACCGGGGCCTTCCAGGGGGCGGTGCGGGTTTTCTCCCGTCTGGGGCCCCTTACGCCCCCGGAGACCGCCGCGGCCCTGTCCTATCTGTTAGAGGTCACCGGCGGCGTGGGCGATGCCGCCCAGCTGCGGGCCGGGGTTGACCTCACCGCCTTCGGGCTGGCTTTTGGGGGGCTGTGCGTGCATTTGCAGGTCTTTGCCATGTTTGACGATTTCCCCTTAAAAAAGCGCTGGTTCTTTTTAGGCCGGCTCGTGCACGGGCTGCTGGCGGCCGGGTGCTGCCATGTGCTGGGGGCCCTGCTGCCAGAGGGGGCCCATGCGGCCCTGGCCCCTGTGGCCGGGCAGAGGGTGCAGCCCTTCTCCGGCACGGCGGCGGGGGGGCTGTCGCTGCTGCTGTTGTGCGCGGCGTTTTTGCTCATTGCAGGAAAAGACGGCCGCCGGGAAGACCCCTGACGGCCGTCAAAAAGCGCTATTCTTCCGGGGCGGGAGGCGCGTCCCCGCTCTCCGCCGGGGGCTCTGTGGGCGGGCCCGAGCTCACCACCACGGTGATGGTGGAGCCGTAGTCCATAGAGTCCCCCGCCTCGTGGTCTACGTAGCGTATCACGTAGCCGGGGCTGATGTCGTCGCTGGGCTCCTCCTCCCGCACGGGGGTGAAGCCGTTTTTGGTCAGCAGGTCCTGCAGCTCGGCGAAGCTGACGCCCTTTGTCTCCGGCAGCACCCGGGTGGCAGAGCCCTTGCTCACCGTGACCACCACGGTGCCGCCGGGCTGCACGGTCTCCCCGGCAAAGGGGCTCTGGCTGATGATATTGCCCTCCTCAATGGTGGTGCTGAAGGACCGGGAAGAAATCTTCAGCTGCAGCTCTATCTCGCCGTCGGCGATCTTCTTCTCCCACTCCTCATAGCTCTGATTGAGCATGTTGGGCACCTCTACCACCGACTGGCCTGCCCCGGACCCGTCGAAAAGCTGGCCCAGGTCGTTAAAGGACATGCCCCTGTCCCCCAGCCAGGAGGAGGCCACGATGAACAGGGCGATGAGCGTCACCACGCAGGAGCCAATGAGCCACACCACCGGGGGCAGGCCCCGGTTCTGGGGCAGGCTCATGTTGATGGGGGGCAGGCGGCGGATGGCGTCGGTCTGGTCGATTTCCTCCACCAGGGCAGGGGCCGCCGAAAGCTCGCTGCGGAAGCGCTCGAAGCTGCCGGTGCGCTGGCCCTGCTTCACCTGCAGGGCGTTGGCGATGGCCGTCACCGCAAAGGGCGGCAAGGTCTTTAAGACCTCCTTGGAGATGAGCAGCCGGGGGTCGTCGATGCGCCGGGTGGATTCTTTTGGCGTGCGGCCCGTAAGGGCAAAGAGCATACAGGCTGCCAGGGCGTACACGTCGCTACCCTCGCCGCAGAGGGCCTTTGCGCTGTACTGCTCGATGGCCGCGCACCCCGGGTCCAGGTCCGGCTGGATGGGCGTGCCCGCCCGCCGGGCGGCGTTGATGCAAAAGCCCGTAAGTACCAAATTGCGCTCCTTTGTGACCCGCAGGGTGTCAGGCGAAATGCCCAGGTGGGAGATGCCCAGAGAGTGGATGAGCCCCAAAGCCGTGAGCACGGGCATAAACATGCGGTTTACTTCGTTCCAGCCTAAACGCCCGTTGTTTTCTATAAAGCTGCGCAATGACACCGTGGGCGTATACCGGTACACCGTGTACACCGTGTTGTTTTCTTCGAAGATATCTAAGACCGACTCCATCACCGAAAGCTCCCGCAGGCGGCTGACGCCCTTGGAGAGCTCTAAGAACTCGTCGGCATATTTATCAAAAACGCCCTGGTCCTCTTTATGGGGGGCGATGCTCTGGTCCGGCTTCCGGGAGGAAAGGGGCCGGGGGAAGAACTCCCGCAGGGCCACCGTCCTCTGGGTGGCGCGGTCCAGGGCCATGTAGGTGACGCCCTCGCCGTTTGCAGAGCGCACCCGCCCCACCACATACCGGGAGGCCAATACCGTCTGCAGCGGCAGGCCCTCCGGCACTTGGGGCTGGCTGTTATCCCAGGCGCACTCTGGGCAGAGGCTGCCGTCCACGTCGGGGCGGTAGCTGGCAAAGCAGTTCATACACAGTTTGCTGGCCATGTTGTCCTCCCTATGGTTAGTTTACAGAATATTATAGCACACCGGGGCGAAAAAAACAAGGCTACTCGATAGTGGTGGCCACCACCGTACAGGGCCCCGTGATTTCCACCTCCCCCGCCCCCGCCGGCACAAAGAGGCTGTCCGCCGGGGCGAAAGCCACCGCGTTCTCCGGGCCCGTGACGGCGCCGGAGCCCTCTGTGCACAGAAGGGAAAGGAAGCTGCCGCCGTCAAGGTCCAGGCGCACCTTGCCCTCCACCCGATAGCGCCGGGTGGTAAAGTATTTGCAGGAAGCCAGCAGCTTTACCCGGCCCCCGGGTATTTCTTCCTCCGCCCCCTGCTTGTCCCGGGTGTCAGAGGGCGTCAGCCGGGAGACGGCCAGGGCCTTCTCCACGTGGAGCTCCCGGGGCTTGCCGTCGGCGCCAAGGCGGCCGTAGTCGTAGACCCGGTAGGTGCAGTTGGAGTTCTGCTGGATCTCGCAGATGAGAATGCCCCCGCCGATGGCGTGTATGGTGCCGGACTCGATAAAGAACACGTCGCCGGGGTGCACGTCCACCTTGTTGAGCACTTCTAAAAGGGTATTGTCCCGTATCCTCTGGGCAAACTCCTCCCGACTCACCTGGCGGTTTACGCCGAAATAGAGGGAGGCCCCGGGCTCGCAGTCCATCACGTACCACATTTCCGTCTTGCCATACTCCTTCTCCACCTCCAGGGCGTACTGGTCGCTGGGGTGCACCTGGATGGAAAGGGGCTCTTTGGCGTCGATAAACTTGATGAGCACCGGGAAGTTTTCGAACTTCTCACAGTTCTTCCCCAGGGCCCGGGGGCCCAGTTCCTTTAGATAATCCCCCAGGGTCCAGCCGTCAAATTCCCCGCCTGCGATGCGGCTCTGCCCCGCCGGGTGGGTAGAGAGCTCCCAGCTCTCGGCTACCTTCTCATAATCGCACTTCTTCCCGTAGACCTCCCGCAGCTTCACGCCGCCCCACAGGTAGTCCTTGAACGCCGGTTCCAGCTTTTCTATTTTCATACGATTCCTCCTATGTCTTCCCAGGCCTCCCGAAAGGGTATAGGTGGCCGGGGGTCCGGGCCGTGGGGGCCTATGTGCTTTTCCATCCAGGCCATGTTGTACCACCGGCCGAATTTATAGCCTACTTTATAAAACTCCCCCACCAGCCTGTAGCCCAAGTGCCCGTGAAACTGCACGCTGTTGCGCGTGAGATACTCGTCGTCCTCCTCCGGCACGGCGATGCAGGCGTTCATGCTGAGAAAGCCCTGGGCCTTTAGCACCGCCTCCAGCGCCCCATGCAGCCGGCCGCCCAGGCCCATGCGCTGCTTGTCACAGGCTATGTAGATGGACGTTTCCACCGCCCAGCCGTAGGCGGCCCGATCGCTGAACGGATGCACATAGGCAAAGCCCAAAATTTCCCCATCCTTTTCCGCCGCCAGATACGGGTGCCTTTCCAAAACCTTCTCTATCCGCCCCCGAAATTCTTCCACGCTGGGCACGTCGTACTCAAAGGTAATGGCGGTCTTCTCTACATAGGGCGCGTATATTGCCAGCAGGGCCGGGGCGTCCTCCGGCCTTGCCATGCGGATAATAGTATCCATCGAAATTCCCCCTCCTGATTAGAAATGGCCCGCTCACAAGCGGGCCACCTCTGCTTTCCGAAATTACGCCTTGTTAACGGAACCGAACAACTCCATCTTTTCCTTCACAGTGGCCTTGATGGCCTCGGTGCCGGGGGCCAGCAGCTTTCTGGGGTCGAAGCCCTTGCCCTGCCTGTCCTTGCCCTCTTCGATGTACTGGCGGGTAGCCGCCGCGAAGGAGAGCTGGCACTCGGTGTTGACGTTCACCTTGGACACGCCCAGGGTGATGGCCTTCTTCACCATCTCCTCGGGGATGCCGGTGCCGCCGTGGAGCACCAAGGGCATAGTGCCGGTCTTCTCCTGGATCTGGGCCAGCACGTCGAAGTTGAGGCCCGTCCAGTTCTCGGGGTACACGCCGTGGATGTTGCCGATGCCGGCGGCCAGCATGGTCACGCCCAGGTCGGCGATCATCTTGCACTCGTCGGGGTCGGCCACTTCGCCGCCGCCTACCACGCCGTCTTCCTCGCCGCCGATGGCGCCTACCTCGGCTTCTACGGAGATGCCCTTCTCGCCGGCGATGCGGATAATCTCCTTGGTCTTCTCGATGTTCTCATCGATGGGATAGTGGGAGCCGTCGAACATGACGGACGAGAACCCGGCCTCGACGCACTTGAGGGCGCCCTCGTAAGAGCCATGGTCCAGGTGCAGGGCCACGGGCACGGTGATGCCCAGGGTCTCTATCATGCCCTTTACCATGCCTACCACGGTGTTGTAACCGCACATGTACTTGCCCGCGCCTTCAGACACGCCCAGTATGACCGGGGAATTGCACTCCTGGGCGGTGAGCAGGATGGCCTTGGTCCACTCCAGGTTGTTGATGTTGAACTGGCCCACAGCGTACTTGCCGGCCTTTGCCTTTTCCAGCATTTCCTTCGCAGATACTAAACTCATGTCGATCTCCTCCATAGCGTTTATTTTTGCCCGCCCTTTGGGGCGTGCCTACAGCCTTATATCGATTATAACCTGTCCGCGGGAAAATTGCAACTGGAAATTGGGTAAGATGCCTATTTTTGTGAAATTTTCATGCCTTTGCCAGCAAAGCCGCATTCCGCACCGCCTCCATGACCCTCTGCAGGTCCTGGGTCAGGTAAGAGGGCAGCAGCAGGCGGCGGAAATACTGGAAATCCAGCTGCCCGCCAGACAGGGTGTAGAAGTACCCGCCATGGGCGATAAGGTTTTCGGTGTTCACCTGCACCACTTCTATCTCCTGGCCCGAGGCGTCGTACCATCTCACCATGTACTCCCAGCCCACATAGTTGGCGTTTGATTCCCCTTTTTCATAGGCGGGCGACATGAACATCTCCCCCAGGCGGGCCACCTGGGCCGGGTCTGTCACCTCCGCGAAGGTGCGGCCGTACTGCAGGACCACGGCGGCCGCGCTGTCCAGCTTGAGCGGCGGGGGCTCTTTGGCCGCGGCCCCCCACCCTGCAGAGAGCGTCAGAAGGACTGCCATCAGCCAACATACACATTTTTTCTTCACAGAAGATCCCTCCCTTTCATGGTTTCTACACACAGTATACCACAAAAAGGGAGGGATGGGGGTTACAAGTCTGTCATTTTTGATTACACTTCTCAGGCCTTGTCCTTGCGCTGCAGCAGCACCGCGCCAATGATAATGGCGCCCTTGAAGGCGGCGCTCAGGTAGGGGTCCACGCCGATGAGGTTCAAAAGGTTATTCATCACCGCCACGATGAGCGTGCCGAACACCGTGCCCACAACAGAGCCCCGGCCGCCCGACATGCTGGTGCCGCCCACGATGACCGCCGCGATGGCGTCCATCTCAAAGCCGGAGCCCGCGCTGGCGTAGTCCATAGAGCCGATGCGGGAGGTCTGGATGATGGCGGCCACGGCTACCAAAAAGCCCGTCAGGGCGTAGACCCGGCGCTTCACCTTGCGCACGTTCACGCCGGAAAGGCGGGTGGTGCGCTCGTTGGAGCCGATGGCGAAAACATACCGGCCGAAGGTGGTCTGCCGGGAGATAAAGTACATGGCCGCCGCCAGGATGCCCCAGTAGAGAATGGGCATCAGCTGCTGCCCGCCGATGGAAAGCCGGGCGATGCCCTTGTAGCTCTCGGGCAGGGTGGGGCTTTCCAGCTTCATGAAATACTGGGTGACGCTGCGTAAGATCTGCATGGCGCCCAGGGTGGCGATGAAGGGGGGCATGCGGCCGTAGGAGATCAAAAGGCCGTTGCACTCGCCCAGGGCCCCGCCGAAAATCATGGCCAGGATGAGGGCGATGAGGATGGCGGGCGCCCCTGTCAGGCCGATATGCTGCAGCCAGCCGTTTGCGCCGGTGTCCAGCAGCATCATGGTGAAGGCGCCCACCGCCACGTATACCGAGCCCACCGACAGGTCGATGCCCCCGGAGATGATGACGAAGGTCATGCCCAGGGCGATGATGCCGATGGCCGAATTGTTCCTGAGCAGGGAGATCCAGTTAAAAAGCCAGTTCTGGAACCAGTCCCCGAAGCTCGCGAAGCTGGAGTTCATGGTAAGCGCCAGCGTCTGCACCACGATCATGACGATAAGCGCCACGCCCGTGCTGAAAAGCGGGTTTCTGCGCCACGCCTGCCGGAACCGCTCCCATATCCCCGTTTTGTTCTTCTCTGCGTTATCCAATGCTCTCCACCCTTTCTCTCATCTCTCCGCCCGTTGCCAGGCGCATGATCTCCTGGTCGGTCATTTCCTCTCCCATAAGCTCCCCCTGCACCCGGCCGTGGTACAGCACCACCGCCCGGTCGCACAGGCGTATGATCTCCTGGGCCTCGCTGGAGAGGACCACTACGGCCACGCCCTCTTTGGCGAGAGCCAGTATGGTGTCGTAAATGTCCTCCTTGGCGCCCACGTCCACGCCCTGGGTGGGGTTGTCAAAGATGAGCGCCTTGGGGTCGGCGTTCAGCCACTTGGCCAGCACCACCTTCTGCTGGTTGCCGCCGGAGAGGCTGCCGATGCCGTCCTTTTCGCTGTCCATCTTGATCTTGAGGCCCTCCCGCTGCTTTTGGAAGTCCTCCCGCACCCTGCCCCAGTCGATGACCCCCAGGCGGGCCTGCTGGGGCCAGGTGACGATGGAGCCGTTTTCCAGGATATCCATATCCTTTATAATGCCGTTTTCCTTGCGGTCACGGGGCACATAGCCCAGCCCCAGGGAGAGGGCCTGGGTGGTGCTTTTCACCTGCACGGGCTGGCCCTCTAAGTAGAGCTGCCCGTGATAGCGGCCGCCGCTGCCGAACACCGCCTGGAAAAGCTCGCTGCGCCCGTCGCCCAGAAGGCCCGTGAAGCCCAGCACTTCCCCGGCCCGTATGGAAAAGCTCACGTCGTGGAACTTGTCCCCCGACAGGCGTTCCGCCCGCAGGACCTCCTCCCCAAGCTCACGCTCCTGCCGCAGGGACTCGGTGCGCACCTGATGACCCACCATGTGGGTGGCCAGCTCGTCCACGGTGACGCCCTCTACCGGGCCCGAGGCCACCATGGCCCCGTCCCGCAGGACGGTGTAGCGGGTGCACACCGCCAGCACCTCCTTGAGCTTGTGGGAAATGAACACCATGGCCACCCCCTGGCCCTCCAGGGTGCGCATCATGTCGAAGACCCGCTCAATCTCCGGGTCTGTGAGGCTCGTAGTAGGCTCGTCCATGATGATGATGGAGGCGTTCATCAGAAGGGCCCGGGCAATCTCCACAATCTGCTTATAAGAGGCGTCCAGGTCCCGCACCATGGCCGTGGGGTCGATGTCCACGTCCATGCGCTTGAAAACCTCCCGGCATTTTTCTATCATGGCGGGGGCGTCCAGGAAGCCGCCCTTACGCTTCAGCTCCCGGCCGATGAACATGTTTTCGTACACGGCCAGGTCGTTTACCAGGTTCAGCTCCTGGTGGATAAAGGCGATGCCCGCGTCCAGGGACTTGGCGGGAGTGGAAAACTGCACCTCTTTCCCGTCAAGCTCCATAGTCCCGGAATCCGCCGGCAGCACGCCGCCCAGGATGTTCATCAGGGTGGACTTGCCCGCGCCGTTTTCCCCCAAAAGGGCGCATATCTCGCCGCCCTCTACGGAAAAGTCGATATCTTTCAGAACGTCGTTGGCCCCGAAGGATTTATAAATATTGCGCATTTTAAGCGTCATGGTCCTATCCTCCGCTTCATTTTGGAAAAAGGCTATGACGATGCGCCATAGCCTTTCGTGACCCAAATATTTCTCTCAATGCGTCCCCAAAGAATCAGTAGGGGGAGTTCTCGTCCAGATGCTCAGAGCAGTTCTCGCGGTCCACCACGGTGGTGGGGATGATGAGCTCTTTCTCCACGCTCTCGCCCTTCAAGAGGGAGACAGCCATGTCCACAGCCTTCATGACCATGTCGGGGCTGTAGAGGGCGGACTGGATCCAGATGTCCTCGTTCTCGGGCATCATGTTGAAGTACTCCTGGCACCCGCCGCCGCCGGTGACCACCTTCACGTCGGTGCGCTTGGCCTCAGAGATGGCCTGCAGCACGCCGATGGAGGTCTCGTCGTCCATGGAGAACACGGCGTCGATCTGGGCGTTGGCGGACAGCACGTCGGCGAAGTCCTTCAGGCCAGCCTCACGGGTAAAGGCGGTCTCGTAGTAGATAAGGTTCATGTCGGGGGCGATCTCCTTGATCTTCTCCTCAAAGCCCTTCTTGCGCAGCTCGGACACGGAGCCGGAGGAGGGGACCTCCAGGATGGCCACGGTGCCGGTCTCGCCGATCTTGTCTACGATATACTGGGCGCTCTGGGTGCCCATGTCCTCGTTGTCGCCAGCCACGTGGTACACGCCGTCCACGTCGATGACGATGTCGAAGTTCACAACCGGGATGCCGTCGTCAATAAGGCCCTTGATGGGGTCCTCCATGCCCTCCCACTGGGGGAAAGCAACCACAGCCTGGGCGCCCCAGGTCTTCAGCTCGTCGATCTGGTTGGTCATTTCCTCGGCGTTGTTGCTGGTGAGCAGGCGGTACTCCACGGTGTCGCTGAGCTCCTTGCAGCGGGCCTCGGCGTAGTAGGCCACGCCGGCCACCCAGCCGTGGGTAACGGAAGGGGCCAGGATGCCGATCTTCATCTTCTCGCCGGAAGCGGTGCTCTGAGGCTCGTCGGCCTTGGAAGCGTCGTCAGCTTTGGAAGCGGTGCTGGCCGGGGTGCTGCTGGAGCTGCCGCTGTTGCCGCAGGCAGCCAGGCAGGAGCACAGCATGACCAGGGCCAATACCAGTGCCAATACTTTTTTCATGATGGTTTTCCTCCTAAAAATATGAAACAATGATACCATTCTGGCAGACCTTTTAAGGCCTGCCGCTGTCGTAGGGTATTATAACAGACCGCCCCGCAATTTGCAAGGGGAGGAGCGCTTTTGCTTCTAATTTGTAACCTTTTTTAACCTTTTTGCACACTTTCTCACAAATGGCGGGGAGGAAGTGGAGAAACCCATGGTGATTTTCCCTTTGGGGCGATTGCGCCGGACGGACCTTTGTGGTATAATGGGGGCAGGCTATCTCTTGCGCTTGGCGGTGACCAGCTGCAGGCGCACCCGCACCACCGCCACCGACTCCGTTTGGACGGGGGTGAAGGGGAACTCCCGGCCGGTCTGGCTCTCCATGAGCACCGAAAGGCCGTGGGCTTTCTCCTCGTACTCCTCCAGTATCTCCGCCTTCCCCTCGCCGATGACGCTTACATAATTGCAGCTGTAGGCGCAGGGGTTGTTCCCGGCCTCCAGGGGGCTGTATTCGCCGTCTACCTCCACGCACACCGCCGGGTTGCGCTTCATGATGGCGATCTTGCGCCCTTCCTTGGCCCCGTGCAGGTACAGGATGATGTCGCCGTCCTTTTCCTCCACCCCATAGCTCAGGGGCACCACATAGGGCCGGGGGCCGTCGCACATACCAAGCCGGCACACCCGGTGCCGCTGCAGGATGGAGAGGATCTCCTTCTGGTCGGTTATTTCGCGGTCTTTTCTTCTCATATCGCACAGCTTCCTTCCTTAAACTTTTCTTTCTATATATTATACCACAAGAAACGGGGGATGTACATGCCGGAAATCAAATGGGTGGGCCTGAAGGACCCGGACGCGGCCTTCCCGGAGCAGATGCTGCCCTATGGGGCCAAGGCCCTGCGCTGCCCGGACCCTCTCTCCGCCGCCGCGCTGCCCTATGGGCTGGGGCCCTTAGGGCTGTGCTTCGGGGCCCTTTTCCTAAAGGCCTGGCTTGTGGGGGGCTTCCCCTTAGAGGTAGAAATGCTCTTTGTGGGTATTCTGTTAGGGTTCCTGCTCATCCCCGTCCACGAGTACCTGCACGCCCTGTGCTTCCCAAAGGGCGCCACGGTGTACGTGGGGCTCATCCCCCAGAAAATGGCGGCCTTCGCCGTGTGCCACGTGCCCATTTCTTGGGGGCGGTTCATGGTCATGAGCCTTCTGCCGGCTATATTGGGGATACTGCCCCTCCTCCTCTTCCTGCTGGCCCCGGCCGGGTGGGGGAAGACCATGGGGGTCTGCTGGGCCATGGCGGTGATGGGCCTTCTCTCCCCCATGCCCGACTACATGAACGTCTGCTGTGTGCGCCGCCAGGTGCCCCGGGGGGCTACCCTGCAGTCCACAAACAGCGGGCTTTTCTGGTATATGTGAGGTGCCTTATGTCTGATTTCAACAAACGCGTTTACGACCTGGTGCGGCAGATCCCCAAAGGCATGGTGTGCACCTACGGCCACCTGGCCCTGCTGGCCGGAAGCCCCCGGGCCTCCCGCATCGTGGGGGCCGCCATGTACCGGGCCCCCGGGGGGCTCCCCTGCCACCGGGTGCTCTATAAGGACGGCACCCTCTGCTGCGACCAGGCCTTCGGCGGCAAGGAGATACAGCGCCAGCTGCTGGAGGCCGAGGGCGTCACCTTCCTGCCCGACGGCCGGGTGGACCTCAGGCGGCATCTGTGGGCGGGGCCAGAATCTCCCCGCACCAACGGATAAGACGTTCATAGGCCTCCCCCACCGGCAGGTTTTCCAGGTCCAGCAGCGCCTTTTCGCGACTGGGGAGCACACCCCGCAGTTCCTTTTTGGAGGCATGGTAGGCCCCCGTTTCCAGCAGGGCCCACAGGCGCAGGCAGAAGAACGCCGCCTTCATAAGCCCCGGCAGGGCTTCCTCCAGGGCCCCGCTGTACAGGTAGGTGTGCACCGCCCCGTGGTACAGGTTCGCCGCGCCGATGCGCAGCGCCTCCCGGGCGTCCGCCTCAGTAAGCTTTGGGGCCAAAGTGTGCAGGTCCCCCAGGACGGGCTTGGTGTCCAGCAGCAGGCCGTATAAGTCGTAGCGGGGCCAGCCCGAAAGCTCCCTCTGCCCGCAGAGGAAGCCGCAGGCCAGTTCCCCCTGGGGCTGCGCGCGCACGAGCCTGCGGTACGTTTCCAGGTCCGGCAGGCCCACCTTATCCAGTATGGTTACAATGTCGATGTCGCTTTGGGGCGTGGCCTCCCCCCGGCCGTAGCTGCCCTGGTAGCCTAAAAACAGCAGCCGGGGCCCGAAGGCCTCCTGCAGCTTTTTGGCCAGCTGTGCCGCCCAGGCTTTTATCTCGATCATAGTTCCTCCTTTCATAAAAGGCACAAAAAAAGCCCCACAGCGCTTGTCCGTGGGGCTTTCCTTATGGCGTTTTTACACGAGCTTTAGATGGAAGCGAAGTACTTGATGGTGCGGACCATCTGGCTGGTGTAGCTGTTCTCGTTGTCGTACCAGGACACGACCTGGACCTGATAGAGGCCGTCGCCGATCTCGGTGACCATGGTCTGGGTGGCGTCGAACAGAGAGCCGTAGGTGATGCCGATGATGTCACTGGACACCAGGGGCTCCTCGGTGTAGCCGAAGGAATCGGAAGAAGCGGCCTTCATGGCGGCGTTGATGCCGTCAACAGTCACGTTCTCGCCCTTGACAACGGCCACCAGGATGGTGGTGGAGCCGGTGGGTACGGGCACGCGCTGGGCGGAGCCGATCAGCTTGCCGTTCAGCTCGGGGATAACCAGGCCGATGGCCTTGGCGGCGCCGGTGGAATTGGGAACGATGTTCACAGCGGCGGCGCGGGCACGGCGCAGGTCGCCCTTGCGGTGGGGGCCGTCGAGAACCATCTGGTCGCCGGTGAAGGCGTGCACGGTGGTCATGATGCCGCTCTGAATCTCGGCGTACTTATTCAGGGTGTTGGCCATGGGGGCCAGGCAGTTGGTGGTGCAGGAGGCGGCGCTGATGATCTTGTCGTCCGCGGTCAGGTTCTTCTCGTTGACGCTGTAGACAATGGTCTTCAGATCATTGCCGGCGGGAGCGGAGATAACGACCTTCTTGGCGCCGGCGTCGATGTGGGCCTGGGATTTTGCCAGGGAGGTGTAGAAGCCGGTGCACTCCAGCACTACGTCTACGCCGATCTCGCCCCAGGGCAGGTCCTTTGCGTCCTTCTCAGCATAGATCTTGATGGTCTTGCCGTCCACGGTGATGGAATCCTCGCCGGCCTCGACCTTGTCGCACAGGGCGTAGCGGCCCTGGGCGGAGTCGTACTTCAGCAGATGGGCCAGCATCTTGGGGCTGGTCAGGTCGTTGATAGCCACGATCTCGTAGCCCTCAGCGCCGAACATCTGGCGGAAAGCCAGGCGGCCGATGCGGCCAAAACCATTGATTGCAACTTTAACAGACATTGGTAAAACCTCCTGATATTGGAATAGGGTTTTGTATACCCCTATTTTAATGCATTTTTCACAAGAATACAAGAGCCTGGCCCAAAAAACTTCGGAAAAATTTTGGCCTTATTTTCTCACACTCTTACAAAAATGCCCAAAACCCTTGAAATTACTCCACTTGAGAGATGTCCACCCCGAAATATTTTTCCGAAAGGGCGCTGAGGGTGCCGTCCTCGCTGAGCTCTTTTAAGGCCTTATCCACGGCCTCCCGCAGGGTCTTGGTCTCCTCCCCCTTGCGCATGGGGATGGCCACCTGGACCACGTCGTCGCTGAGCACCGCGATCTTGATCGGGGCGTCCGGGTGGCTCTTCATGTAGTCGTAGTAGGCCACCTCGTCGTTTAAGGTGGCGTCGATGCGCCCGGCCAGCAGCAGCTCGAAGGTCTGGTTCAGGTCGTCCACCGCCGTGACCTCCGCCCCATGGGCTTCAGCCAGCTTGGCGTAGGTGCTCGTGATGGTGTTGGCCGTGGTCTTGCCCTTCAAATCGTCCATGGCCTGGATGGAGTCGTCCTCCGACCGCACGATGACCGCCGTGCGGTTGGCCGCGTAGGGAATGCTGAAATCGTATTTTTCCTTTCGGTCCTCGTCTACGCTGACGCCGTTTACCATCAGGTCATAGCGGCCGGAGTCGATGCCCCCCAGCAGGCCGTCCCATTCGCCTTCCACAAAGTTCACCTTCACCCCCAGCTTTTCGGCGATGTTCTGCGCCACCTCCACGTCGTAGCCCACCAGCTCGTCGTCCTCGTTGTGGAAGGTCCAGGGGGCCCAGGTGCCCTCCATGGCCACGGTGATCTCGCCCTTTTCCTGGATCTTTGCCAGCAGGTCGCCGGTCTGCCCCTCCGCGGGGGCCGCCGCGCTGGAGGACGGGGCCTCCCCGCCGCAGGCCGCGAGGGCCAGCGCCAGCAGGGCGGCCATCAGCAGAGCTGTCCATTTTTTCGCGTTCATGTTCATTTCTCCCTTCGATTTTTATTATTATATTGTTATGCGTTCTGTATGAGACGCAAAAACTCCTTTGTCCGCTCTGAGCGCGGGCTCTCGAAAAACTCCCTGGAGGGCGCTTCCTCCACCACCCGGCCGTCCTCCATAAAGACAACTTTACTGGAGACGTTTCTGGCAAAGCCCATTTCGTGGGTGACCACCAGCATGGTCATGCCCTCCTCCGCCAGCTGCCGCATAACGGAGAGCACTTCCCCCGTGAGCTCCGGGTCCAGGGCCGAGGTGGGCTCGTCGAAGTAGATGATCTCCGGGTCCACGGCCAGGGCCCTTGCGATAGCCACCCGCTGCTGCTGCCCGCCGGAAAGCTGGCTGGGGTAGTAGTCCCGCCGGTCCGAGAGGCCCACCTTTTCCAGGGCCCTCCGGCCGATGTCCTCGGCCTGGGCCTTGGGCATCTTCCGGGCGACGACAAGGCCCTCGGTGACGTTCTGCAGGGCGGTCTTATTTAAGAACAGGTTGTAGTTCTGGAACACGAAGGCCGTCTTGCGCCGGATGGCGGCTATTTCCTTTTTGGTTATCTTCTGCAGGTCGTAGGCCCGCCCGTCGAAAAGAAGCTCCCCGGCCTGGGCCTTCTCCAGGAAATTCACGCACCGCAGCAGGGTAGTCTTACCGGAGCCGCTGGGGCCTAAGATAGCCACCACGTCCCCCTGGTCTACCTTGATGTCTACGCCCTTTAAGACCTCCGTGCCCCCGAAGGACTTCTTGATGCCTTTTATCTCTACCATAGCTCAGCCCTCCTTGGACGTGTAGGCGCTGAGCCTGCGCTCGCCCATCTTCTGCAGCTTCGTCAGCACCGTGGAGAACATGAGGTAGATAAGCCCCGCCTCCATGTAAAGGGCCATGGGCTCGTATACCCGGGCGATGATGCGCTGGCTGGCCATGAGGATCTCCGTCACGGTGATGGTGGAGGCCAAAGACGTGTCCTTCATCATGGCGATCAGGGAGTTTGCCAAGGACGGGAAGGCCGTGCGCATGGCCTGGGGCAGCACGATGCGCCGCATGGTCTGAAGGTAGCTCATGCCCACGCAGTACCCGGCCTCCAGCTGGCCCGCGGGCACAGCCTCCAGGGCCGCCCGGACGATCTCGGCGCAGTAGGCCCCCTCGTTTAAGGAGAACACCAGCACCGCCGCCGGGAAGGGGTCGATGATGATACCCAGGTTCGGCAGGCCGTAGAACACCAGGTACAGCTGCAAAAGCAGGGGCGTGCCCCGGAAGATCCAGATATGGAACCGGCAAAGCTGCTTTAGCACCGGCACATGGGCAAACTGCGCCAGCGCCATAAAGACGGCCAGCACCATGGCCAGGGAAAAGGCGATGATGGTCAGGGGCAGGGTCATGGTGAAGCCCCGCACCAGTATTTTAGGGAAGGAGTCCACTAGGATCTCCCATAACCGTTGGTTCATTGCGCTCTCTGCTCCCTCTCTGAAAAAACTCGGCCTTTTGGGGGCCGGTGTTAAGTATACCATATTTGTCCAGTTTACGCAATCCTTAAAGCGCACTTCAAATGTGAATCTTTATAAATCTTTATAAAACGCAGAAAAACCGGAGCGCACCCCGCGCCCCGGCCTTTTTGTTTTTGTTTACTCCTCGTCCTCATCCTCCGGCGCGTCCCAGTTGTGCCAGACGTTCTGGACGTCGTCGTTGTCCTCCAGCAAATCCAGCATCTTCTGCATCTTGATGACCACCTCCGGGTCCTCAATAGCCGTGTAAGTATCGGGCACCATCTCCACCTCGGCGGAGACGAACTCGTAGCCCTTCTTCTCCAGGTCCTCCCGCACGCCGCTGAAATCGGAGGGCTCGGTGGAAATTTCGAACACATCCTCGTCGGCGGAAAAATCCGAGGCGCCGGCCTCCAAAGCGTCGGCCATGACCGTGTCCTCGTCCAGGCCCTCCCGCTCGATGACGATGACGCCCTTCTTATTAAACATAAAGGACACGCAGCCGGTGGTGCCCAGGTTGCCGCCGTACTTGTCAAAGGCGTGGCGCACGTCGGCGGCGGTGCGGTTGCGGTTGTCGGTCAGGGCCTCTACGATGACGGCCACGCCGCAGGGGCCGTAGCCCTCGTAGGTCACGTCCTCGTAGTTGTCGGCGTTACCGTCGCCGGCGGCCTTCTTGATGATGCGCTCAATGTTGTCGTTGGGCACGTTGGCCGCCTTTGCCTTGGCGATGCAGTCCCGCAGGCGGGAGTTGGCGGCGGGGTCGGCGCTGCCGCCCTCTTTCACGGCCACGGTGAGCTCACGGCCGATCTTCGTGAAAACCTTGGCCTTGGCGCCGTCGGCCTTTTCCTTTTTCCGTTTGATGTTGTTCCATTTCGAATGTCCAGACATATTGTCCCCTCTTCCTTCCGAATTTACCTTCCGTTATGATATCATATTCCCGCGAGGATTTCAACCCCAAGGGCACTGGCTTTTTTCTGTGCCGCCACCTGGTTTTCCCGGCCCCGGTCCGTACTGTCCCACACCACGCAGCCCACCAGATCCGTGTTCATGACACTGAAGGCCCGCTTGAGCTGGTAGGTGGCCACCTCTACGGCGAAGTCCTCTTCGCTGCCCATGGTGAGCAGCAGCACGGCGGGCCGGTGCTTCTTGATGGGCGGGCGCTTGTTTAGGGAGAACCTGGCTTCAAAATACCGCTGGGTCCGGTCCAAAAGGGCCTTCATGGGGGCGGGGAAGCTTGCGTTATACACTGGCGACGCCACCACCACCAGGTCGCGTTTGCGAAAGGCCTTGTCAAAGCCGTCCAGATCCGGAAACTTGCAGCCCTCCTTTTTGGCGCACTCCCCGCAGGCCGTGCAGGGCTTCGGCTGCATGTCGTAGAGATTCATCTCCCGGACCTCCCAGTCCTTCTGGTCTTTGAAGGCCTCTGAAAAGCTTCTGAGGAGGCTGCGGGTGTGGCCGTGGCCGTTGGGCGAGCAGAAGAGGACGAGCGCCCGCTTCTTATTATCAAAGAGTCCCATAAATATCCATTCTTCCTTTTCTGTCTTTTCCTTAATTATACCGCTGCGGGGCCTTTCTTGCAAGGGCCGGGGGCCGACATTTTCCTTGACATTTCCTGCCCATGGTGCTAAAATTGGCAAGGCTGAAAAAGCCGCAAAAAACAACAGGAGGGCAGGAAAAATGAGCATCTTTTCTAAAATCAACAGCTTTTTGTTCCCCTACGCCAAGGAGTATGAAAAGCTGGGCGCAAAGAAAGCCGTGGCTTTAGGCTTTCAGCACGCCTTCGCCATGAGCTGCGCCACCATCCTTGTGCCGCTGCTTACAGGGCTGGACGTGGGGGTGGCCTTGTTCTGCGCGGGTGTGGGCACCTTGATCTTCCATCTGTGCACCGGCGGGCGCATGCCTACGTTCTTGGGCAGCTCCTTTGCCTTTATCTCCGCCATCTGCGGGGTCATCGGCAATTCCGCCTTTTGCTCTACGAAGGACGAGCAGATCGCGGCGGCCATGGGGGGCATCATCGTCTCCGGCGTCTTCTACTTAGTGCTGGCCCTTGTGATACGCATCTTCGGCAAAGGCCTCATCGACACCCTGTTCCCTCCCGTCGTGCGGGGCGTGGGCATCACCCTTATCGGCCTTAACTTAGCCTCTACCGCCATCTCCAATATCCAGACCCAGTACGGGCCTGACGGAGCCCTCGCCGTTTTCGGTGAGGGCTATGACATGCCCACCTATGTCTGGGCCTGGGTCATTGCGGGCATCGTGTGCCTTCTGGCGGTGTTCCTCTCCAGCTGCGGGCGGGGCATGGTGAAGATGTCTTCCATCGTCATCGCCCTGGTCACGGGCTACCTTGTGACCCTTATTCTCACGAAGACTGGCATCGCCCCCGCGGCCCTGATGGACACGGGCGTCATTGCGGGCTACGGCTGGCTGCAGGCCCCCCACTTCGTGCTGCCCCGCTTTAACATCACGGCCATCGGCATGATCGCCCCCATCGCCATCGTCACCTGCGTGGAGCACGTGGGCGACGTGTACGCAAACGGCGCCGTGGTGGGCAAGAAGTTCACCCGGGAGCCCGGCCTGCACCGCACCATGATGGGCGACGGCCTGGCTACGATCTTCGCGGGGCTGGTGGGCGGCCCCCCCAACACCACCTACAGCGAGAACACCGCCGTGCTGGCCGCCACCGGCAACTACAACCCCGCCTCCCTGCGCATAGCCGCAGTGATCGCCATTGTGGTCAGCTTCTTCGGCAAGGCCATCGGGGTCATCCAGTCGGTGCCCAACTGCGTGCTGGGCGGGGCCTGCATCGTGCTCTACGGCATGATCGCCTCTGTGGGCCTGCGCACCCTGGTGGAGAACCACGTGGACTTCACCAAGAACCGCAACCTGTGCATCGCCGCCGTGATGATGGTGCTGGCCATCGGCGGGGCGGTCATCGGCAACGCCACCTTCAGCTTCTCCAACATCGGCCTGGGCATTATTGTAGGCATCCTCCTGAACCTGCTCATCCCCAACAAAGAGGACCACGGCAAGGGCCTGGTGCCCCATGTGGTGAAGAAAGAGGAGCTTCTGCCCGAGCGGGGCGACGCGGACCGCTAAACTTCTGCATAAACGAAAGGCCCGGGGCGACCCGAGCCTTTTTTGCTTTCTCTTATTTACGCCAGCAGGGCGCGGCAGTTGTAGAAGATCTGGGCTACTTCGGCCCGGGTGGCGGTGCCGCCGGGGTTCAGCTTCGAGCCGCTGCCATTGAGGACATGATGGCTCACGGCCCACTCCACGGCTTCCTGGGCCCAGGTGGAGATGCTGCCCTTATCCGTGAAGCCCGTGAGGACGCCCGGGGTGATGGATGTGTCCTTCCCGAACTGCACGGCATAGCCGTAGAGGATGACCGCCGCCTGCTCCCGGGTGATGAGGCCGCCGGGGTTAAAGCCCGCGCCGGTGCCCTTTACAATGCCGTTATCGCTTGCCCACAGCACGGCGTCGGCGAAATACTGGCCGCTGGATACATCGCTGAAGGAGGAGCCGCCGGAGGGGGCGGGCTTGCCGGCCAAGCGGTGCAGCACGGTGACCAGCATGCCCCGGTCCATATTGCCGCCGGGCCCGAACTCCGTGCCGCTGACGCCGGAGAACAGCTGCTTCTCATAGGCCCACTTGATGGGCTCCGCGCCCCAGTGGCCGTTGATGTCCGTAAAGGGGGTGCCGGGGTAGGGGGTGTCGCCCAGGTAGTTGATTTTGGCATTGGCCAGGGCGTAGTCTGCGGGGTTTAGATTGTACGCATTGAAATGGATCTGGGCCCACTGGGCACGGGTGCCCTCATAATTGACCGTAAGGCCCTTGCCTGCGGTTTTCTTGTCGCCGCTGGCGTCTGCGCACTGGGCAAAGGCGCTTACCTCGATGGTCTTGACGCTGGCGGGGATATTGATCGTTTTAAGGCTGTTGCAGAATATAAAAGCCCTGGGGCCGATGGTGGTAAGGGTTTTGGGCAGTACCACCTCGGTCACCCCGGAAGACGCGATAAAGCAGTCCCCTATACGGGTGATCCCTTCCTCCACCACCACTTTTTGGGCGTAGCCCTTCTTCCAGGTATACATATAGTCCGCGTATGGATAATAAGTGTCCCCGGACCCTGTAAAGTAATTGTAATTGCCGGTAGAGCCGCTGCCGGAAAAGGTCAGCGTTCTGGTAGATTTGTTGTAGCTCCAGCGCGTTTGCCCGCTGGTCCCCGATGTAGCCGCCGCCTGCACGAATACGGGCAGGCTCAAGAGCAGGCTTGCCGCCAGCAGCAGGGACAGAAGTTTCTTTTTCATTACGTTTTTCCTCCTCTGTGGGAATTAAATTTGGCTTATTATACCATTAGTGCCAAAAAAATGCAAGAAAAATAATTAAAATGTACCAAAACCGCCCGAAACTTGTCACAATCCGCCCGGGTAAACCGTATATAAGGCAGAAAGGAGGCTGAAGCTCGTGAGTGTTCAAAGAGACGAAGAGGTCGTCGCCCGGCAGGGGCCCAGCGTGTACCGGCTGGCCTTCGCCCAGCTGCGCAGCCAGGCGGACGCCGAGGACGTGTTCCAGGAGGTGTTCCTGCGCTTTGTAGAGAAGGGGCCGGAATTTGAAAGCCCGGAGCACGAAAAGGCCTGGTTCCTGCGGGTGACCCTCAACTGCTGCCGCAATGTGTGGCGGGCCCCCTGGCGCAAAAGGGACGTGCCGCTGGATGAGAGCCTGCCCTTTGAGACCCGGGACCAGTGGGACCTGCACCGGGAGCTGTCAAAGCTGCCAAAGAAATACCGGGCCGTGCTGCACCTGTTCTACTGGGAGGACATGCCCGCCGGGGAGATCGCCCGGGTGACGGGCAGCACCCCCGGGGCCGTGCGCAAGCAGCTGGAGCGGGCCCGGCGCATGATGAAGGAACTCATAGAAGAGGAGGGTTTAGAGCATGTTTAAGCAGACTTATGAATCCATGAACGAAAAGCTCATGCCGGACCAGCGCCTGGTGCGCATGACCCTGCGCAAAATGGAAGGGAAACGCACGAGGCCCGCCCGCCTGCCCAGGAGACGGCTGGCGGCGGTGGGGCTGGCGGCGGTACTGGTGGTGTGCCTGTCCCTGACGGCGGTGGCCGCCGCGCCCGGGCTGGGCGCCTTCTGGGAGGAGCTCACCGGCCGCTACGGCCAGCGGGTGCAGAAGGTCGGAGCCGCCCCGGCCCCGGAGACGCCTGACAGCGCGCCGCAGCCCCTGCAGGTGCAGGCGGTGGCCGCGGACCGGGACAACGCGGAGATCTACTTCTCCCTTTCAGACCCGGAGGGCCGCATGGGCGAAAACATGCTGGCCATAGGCGAGCTTCGGGTGGGAGACAAGGCCGTGCCCGTGTCCGCCTGCCCCGTGTTCTTTGACAGGGAGAACGGCGCGGCCGTGTTCTGCCAGAGCATAAACGTGCCTGACGGCATCGACGGCAGCGAGGCCACCTTGACCATTACAGGCGTGTGCAGCCGGGCAGGAGGGGACGATGGTACCGACCCCTTTACAGAGCGCTTCACCCTGGCCCTGGAGGAGCTGGGCTTGGCGGAAGACGCGCCCACCCTCACTTACACCATGCCCGGCTATATGGACACCCTGGCCCAGAGCTGGGAGGCCCGCTACAACACCATCTCCCAGGCGGGCACGGTGACATTGCTGGTTCCCGGTGAAGACCGGCCCATCCCCGGCGTGGAGGGCGTAAGCCTCAGTGGGGCGGGCTATGTGGACGGAAAGCTCCACGTGCAGTTTCACGTGAAGGAGCCGGGGACCACGGCCCTGCTGCAAGAGGGCATGTCCTGCTCGGACCCCGCCTTCGAGCCCAACCAGTCTTATAGCGACGCTGCCTTTGACACGCTCTTCAATCTCACGGACGGCCAGGTGGTGGATTTTTACGATCCGTTCTTACAGGAAACAGAAAGCGTCTTGGACGCCAAAATGGGCTATGCGTATGTAGAAATCATCAGCAAGCTGCCAAAAGACGCGCTTGCCTTCTGGCAGTGGGGCTTCGGCCTGGTGCGGGCCGAGCCCATCCTGGAAGACACCTGGAGCCAGAGCTTCACCCTGAGCGTAGAGGGCCTTTCCATGCGGCAGAACGCCGCCCCCTTCACCGTGGACGTGGAGACCCTGCACCTGCCCGAAAACTTCGACGAGGAGGCGGACTTTGACTCCACCTGGGCCCCCTCCACCTTTGACGGCCTGCGGGTCACGCCCTTTGGGGTGACGGTCTCCCGCCCTGCCGTGCCGGAGGACGAGACCCTGGAAATAGACGGCGTGCTCAAGCGCTTTGCGCCGGATGTTTCGAAGCTGACCATCACCGTGGAGACAGCGGCGGGCGCGCAGGAGTGCACGCTGGTGAAACGCGGGTACACCATCGTGCCCGACGGGCAGGGGCGCATGTCCGCCCGCTACCTGCTGGAGATGCCGGTGGAGCCGGAAGCGATCACCTCTGTGACGGTAAACGGCGTGGAGGTGCCGCTAAAGTAAGTTTTTTTCGCAAAAAAACAGGCCGCTGGGACGCCCCGGCGGTCTGTTTCCTTTTATATTTCTTTCCCCTGGCTGCGGCGGGCCCGCAGGTAGTCTTCTAAGATCACCACGGCGGCTACAGCGTCCACTACGGCCTTGCGCTTTTTGCCCCGGGTGTTGGTGACATTGAGATAGTTATGGGCGGTGATGGTGGTCCCCCGCTCGTCAGAGAGGGCCACGGGCAGGCCCGTAGCCTCCCCCAGCCGGGCGGCGGCCTCCCGGGCGCTTTGGGCCGACTCCCCTTCTGAGCCGTCCATGTTCCGGGGCAGGCCCACTACGATTTCCTGGGCCCCCGCCTCCCGGGCGGCCAGGGCAATTTTTTCGATCAGGCGCTCCGGGTCCCGCTCCGCTATCACCTTTAAGGGGGAGGCCAGCACCTCTCCCCTGTCGCACACCGCCAGGCCCGTGCGGGCCTTGCCCAGGTCTACCGACAGGATGATCATATGGGCTCGCCCCCCTCTAAATAGAAGGCAAACTTCGTAGGGGGCCGGCGCAGCTCCTCGGGCAGATGGGAAAGGTCGTTGACCATTTTCCAGCGCAGGGCCCCGTCCTCTGCCTCCAGTATGCTGACGCCGGTGTTGCCGAAGACCTCTGTCTGCCGGATGCCCGAAAGGGAGCCCATTGACACCCGGGCGTAGAGATTGCGCAGCACCCCGCCGTGGGTGGTGATGACGATGGTCTTCCCCCCGTTCTCCGCGATGGCCCGGTCCAGGGCGGCGTTCACCCGGGCGTAGACCTGCTCCATGGTCTCCCCGTGGGGGAAGCGGCACAGGTCCGGGGATTCGTTCCAGTGGCGGGCGGTTTCGGGGAAGCGCTTGGCTACGTCAGTAAGAAGAAGGTTCTCCATGTCCCCGCAGTCGATCTCCAGAAAGCCCGGGTCCTCCGCAAGGGGCACCTGGGGGTGGTACTGGGCGATGGCCAGGGCCGTGGCCTTGGCCCGCTTCAGGGGGCTTGTTATGATGCGGTCTATGCTCTCATTGCGAAAGCGCAGGCCCAATAAGGCCAGCTGCTCCTGCCCCTGGGGACTCACGTCCGCGTCGAACCGCCCCTGGAAGCGGTGCTGGATATTCCCCATGGACTGACAGTGGCGGACTAGGTACACGGTAGTCACCACGGGCGAACACCCCCCGTCAGCTCACCGAGGTCTTTAATGCCCTGCTCCTCCATGAAGGCCCGAAGGCCCTGGGCGATCTTTATGGGCGCGTAGGGTTCTGTAAAGAGCACGGTGCCGATCTGCAGGGCCGTGGCCCCGGCCAAGAGCATCTCCACGGCGTCCTGCCAGGTGGAGATGCCACCCAGGCCCACAATGGGGATCTTCACCTTCTGGGCCGTCTGCCACACCATGCGCAGGGCGATGGGCAGAAGGGCCGGGCCCGAGAAGCCCCCGGTGTTGTTGCGGATGATGGGGCGGCGGGTGCGGATGTCGATGCGCATGCCCGTAAGGGTGTTGATGAGAGACACCGCGTCGGCCCCCGCCGCCTCGGCCGCCAGGGCCATTTCCGAGATGTCGGTGACATTGGGGGAGAGCTTTACCATCAAGGGCTTTTTACAGTGCTTCCGCACGGCTTTGGTGATATCCTCCACCCCCCGGGCGGTGGTGCCGAACTGCACGCCCCCCTGCTTCACGTTGGGGCAGGAAATGTTGAGCTCTATCATGTCCACGCTGGTGCCGCCCAGCTTCTCGGCGGTTTCGCAGTAGTCCTCCGGGGTGCTGCCCGCCACGTTGGCGATGACCCGGGTGCCTTGCCTAGAGAGCCAGGGCAGGTCTTCCTTTATGAAATGGTCCACCCCGGGGTTCTGCAGGCCCACGGCGTTGAGCATGCCCCCGGGGGCTTCGGTGACCCGGGGCGGCGGGTTGCCGGGGCGCTCCTTGATTGTGATACCCTTGCAGGAGACGCCCCCCAGTACCGACAGGGGATAGAGCTCGCTAAACTCCCTTCCGAAGCCGAAGGTGCCCGAGGCGGCGATGAGGGGGTTCTGGAATTCCACCCCGGCCACCTCCACCTTCATGGAGCAGCGCACCACCCGGGGCTCCTCCTCCAGCACCACCCCTTCCCCGTCGTTCAGGCGGAGCACGGTACAGTGGTTGTCTCTTTCGTACTTTTGGCACTTCTCCTCTACTGATGCGTCCTTCTTCAGCTGCTTGCTGTAGTGGGGCAGAATCTGGATGTCCGTAAGGCCCAGGCCGGTGAGGTCCTGAAGGCCCAGGAAGTTGAGCTGCGGAAGATAGGACCCGATAAGGGCGATGGTCTTCTGCAGCACCAGGGCCCCGGCGCTCCAGCCGATGAGAAGGCCCTCCCGGGCGATGCGGCCCAAAGCGTCCCCGGCGTCATGCTTTCGGATGGAATCCAGCAGGTAGTAGGGGTTGCCGCCTATGAGCTCCGCCACGTCGTACTGGGAAAGAGCCTCGGCGGGCTGGGTATCGAAGTCAAAGACATCGGCCTCCAGGCCCAGATAAGAGAGCGCCCGCAGGCAGCGGTCCACGTGGTAGTTCTTTTCTTTATACTGGGGGTCGGCGGTGACGATAAGGGCGGCCTTTCCCCCTTTTTTCGCGTATTTCCCCGCCTCTTGCAGCAGTTCCCCGCTTGTCAGGCCGTTGGAACACAAGATAATCATAGGGCCCCTCCTTTACAGTTCTACGCGGCGGCTGTCGAACACCGGGCCGTCCTTGCACACGTGGCCGAAGTACGGCGCGCCGTCCTCCCCCAGAAGGGGCGTGGCGCACCCTAAGCAGGCCCCGATGCCGCAGGCCATGCGCTCCTCTAAGGAGAGGAAGCAGGGCACGCCCCGGCTCTCGCCCAGGGCCTTGGCGGCTTTCAGCATGGGGGTGGGGCCGCAGGCGAAGATCACGTCGAAGTCTTCCTTTTCCGCAAGCCCTGTCACAAGGCCCTTGTGGCCGTAAGAGCCGTCGTCGGTGGCGATGGACACCCGGGCCCCCAGCCCTTTGAAGTCTTCCTCCAGGATCACCGCGTCTCGATTCCGAAAGCCCAGGCAGGCGGCGGCCTTCTCCCTAAGCCCCGCCGCGCAGCCCAAAAGGGGCGGCACGCCGATGCCCCCGCCTATGAGCAGGGTCCGTTTCGTTTTATCGATGGGGAAGCCCCAGCCCAGGGGGGCTAAAATTTCCAGCTCGTCCCCGGGCTCGCATTCCGCCAGTTCCGCCGTGCCCCCGCCCCGTATCTGGAACACAAAGCGCAGCATGCCCCGCTCTTTGTCTATGCCGCAGATGGAGATGGGCCGGCGCAGGGTGTGCCCGGGCAGGCGTATCTGGGCAAACTGGCCGGGCAGGGCCCCTTCTGCGAAGGCCGGGCACTCAAACCAAAAGTCGAACACGTCTGCTGTGAGCCTGCGGGCCGTGTACAGGCGGCAGGGCAGCGAATCAAATTTTTTCATAGGGCCTCCTTTACTGGGGCAGGGCGATCTTCCCTACGCAGCCCATGATCTCGTCGCGCATGCGCAGGGCCTCCCGGCGGGCGGCGTGGGCGAAGTCTTCGGGTGCGCAGCCCTCCTTCTGCCAGGCGCACATGATGCCCCGGGAGGAATTGACGATGGCGCCAAGGCCGTTTTTGTCAAAGCCCTGGGCCACGTCCTCTGCGGCCCCGCCCTGGGCCCCGTAGCCCGGCACCAGGAACAGGGTGTTGGGCAGGGCCCTGCGCAGCTCATGAAGCTGCTTGGGGTAGGTGGCCCCCACCACGGCCCCCACGCCGCTGTAGCCGTATTTCCCGGGGAGCTTTAACCCCCACTGCTGGCACATATTGCCCATGGCCCGGTAAAGGGGCTCGTACATGGCGTGCATCATCTGGTCCTGGAACTCCCCGGAGGAGGGGTTCGAGGTCTTCACCAGCACGAAGATGCCCTTGTCCCTGCCCGCGCACACCTGCAGAAGGGGCTCGATGCCGTCGGTGCCCAGGTAGCCGTTTACCGTCAGGGCGTCCGCGCCAAAGGCCTCAAAGGCCTCGCCGTCCACGTCGGTCTCCCCCAGGTGGGCGCTGGCGTAGGCCTGCATAGTTGCGCCGATGTCGTTGCGCTTGCCGTCGGTGATGACGAACATCCCCTTGCTCTTGGCGTAGGCGATGGTGCCGCACAGGGCCCGCACCCCCTGCCAGCCGTACATCTCATAGTAGGCCGCCTGGGGCTTTACCGCCGGCACGATGTCGCACAGGGCGTCTATGAGCCCCTTGTTGAAAGAGAGCAGCGCGTCCGCCGCGCCCTCCAGGGTCTTTCCGTATTTCCCGAAGCTCTCCTCCCGCATATACTCGGGGATATAGCTGAGCTTGGGGTCCAGGCCCGCCACGGTGGGGTTTTGCTTTTCGGCCATTTTTTCCAGCAGCCTGTCCATTGACATTGTAAGCACTCCTTTTTATGATAAATGTTATCGGTCATCAAACACTTTTCTCCCCCGGCAGAAGGTGGCAAGCACCCGTCCCCGCAGGGTCATGCCCTTAAAGGGCGTGTTGCGGCTTTTGCCGTGCAGCTTCTCCGGGTCCACGGTCCAGTGGCCCTGGGGGTCAAAGAGAACTACATCCGCCGGGGCCCCCGCCGCCAGGGTGCCCCCGGGGATGCCCAGGATGCGGGCCGGGGCCGTGCTCATTTTTTCCAGAATCTCCATGAGCGTCAGCTCCCCCTCCAGAGCCGTCAGTGCCGCGCAAAGGGAGGTCTCCATACCGATGGAGCCGTTGGGGGCGGCGAGGAAGTCCGCCTTCTCCTTGGGGCTGTGGGGGGCGTGGTCCGTAGAGACGGCGTCGACGACGCCGTCCTTCAGGGCTTCTATAAGGGCCCGGCGGTCATCCTCCGTGCGCAGGGGCGGGTTCATGCGGAAGTCGGCGTCCCGCCCGCCCAGGGCTTCGTGGGTGAGCAGCAGGTAGTGGGGGCAGGTCTCCGCCGTGACGGGCAGGCCCCGACGTTTATAGTCCCGTATCAGCTCTGCCGAGCCCCTTGTGCTCACGTGGCAGATGTGGATGGGCGCGCCGATGGAGGCCGCCGCCGCCAGCTCCCGGGCGGTGCCGCAGTCCTCGGCAGCCCGGGGGATGCCCGGCACCCCCAGTTTCTCTGACACCGCGCCCTTGTGCATAAGGCCGCCCTTTGCCAGGTCCAGATCTTCACAGTGGACGCAGATTGTAAGGCCCAGGCCCGGGGCCTTCTCCAGGGCCTCCAGCAGCAGGCGGGCGCTGCCCACGGGCACGCCGTCATCGCTGAGAGCGATGGCCCCGGCCGCTTTCAGGGCGGCAAAGTCAGTGAGCGATTCCCCCTTCATGCCCTTTGTGACGCAGGCGCAGGTGTAGACGTTTGCGTCCGCCCGCTCCAAAAGCTCCCGCACCATATCGGGCTCGTCCATGGGGGGCCGGGTGTTGGGCATGGCCAGAAGGCTCGTGACCCCGCCCGCCGCCGCAGCCCGGCAGGCCGAAAACAAATCTTCCTTATAGGTGAGCCCCGGGTCCCGCAGGTGCACGTGCATGTCAACAAGGCCCGGCGCGGCTGTGAGCCCGGCGCAGTCCAACACCTCATGGGCCTCGGCCATGCGGTGGAAAAGGTCCTCCCCTATCTCGGCTATCTTCCCGTCCTTCAGAAGGATGTCCCCCACCATGTCAAGCTTTTGGGAGGGGTCCAGGATGCGGGCGCGTTTTAGCAGGAATGTCATAGAATGGCACCTCTTTTATGAAAAAATACCCATGTCCAGAAACAGGTGCTGCACCACCCATTTGGTCAGGGACAGAAGCTCACGGCCGTAATATTCGGGGAACAGGATGGGGTCTGTGTCGGCCACCAGGCTGTAAGGGGTGAACCCCGCGCTTTCCGCCAGCTGCAGGGCCCGGAACATGTGGAACCCCTGGGTGACCACCGCTATTTCGGTACTCAGGCCCTCCCGCTCGGCGATCTCCATGGCGTATGCCATGTTCTCCCGGGTATTGTGGGACTTTGCCTCCATATAAATGCGCTTTTCGTCGATGCCCCGGCGCATCAGGGCGTTCTTCTGGGTCAGGGATTCCGGGCAGGGCTCGTCCCCGCCCTGGCCCCCGGTGACGATGCACAAAGCCTCCGGGTTCTCCAGCAGATAGGCCGCGGCCCTGTCCACCCGGCCCGTAAGGCTCACGCCCATGCGCTCAGCACTGTAGATCTGCGCGCCCAGCACCATCACGTTGGCCCCCGGGGGCGGGGTGCGCAGCTGGGCGGAAAACATCAGCCCCGTAAGGGCCCCGGACCAGCAGAGGCCCAGGGCATAGCAGATGGCAAGGGCCCGGGCGCATCTTCTGCGCCAGCCCCCGGCCTGCACCAGCCGGCTGTAGCACAAGAGCAAAGCGATTCCCAGCCCGCACACGCACACCCCAAAGGCCGCCCCCAGCCGGAAGCCCCCGTGGGCAATGGGCAGGCAGAACCAGACGCATCCGGCCCCGCACAGGGCGCAGCCCAGTATCTTACCGGCAAGCCGTACCTTCTTCACAGGCATCCCTTCTTTCCCGACAGCTTTTTTGCCCTCCTATTATACATCATTTTCCCCCCGGGGTAAACTCTTTTTGCCAAAAAGAATCCCCGGCGGCCGGGGGAAAGCCCGAAACGCCGGGGAAAAGCTTGTTAAATCGACATTTTATTGGATTTCGATGAGCTCGTACTCCTTGCTGCCGTAGCCCAGCTTGGCGGCGGCGTCAATAGTCAGGGTGCCGTTGCGGCTCTCGATACGCTCTAAGAGATGGGCCTGGCCGGGGTCGTCCTTGGCGGCGTACACCAGGTCGATGCAGGCCTGGTCGATGGCCACGGGGTCTAAGGAAGCCAGGATGCCGATGTCCTTCATGCAGGGGTCCTCGGCCACGGCGCAGCAGTCGCAGTCAACAGACATGTTCTTCATGACGTTGATATAGGCGGCGTTGCCCCCGAAGAACTCCACCACCGAAGCGGCGGCGTCCGCCATGGAGCGCAGGAAGGAGTCGTGGTCAGAGGACCAGATCTTCTCCGGGTCGCCGGCGCCGTGGATATAGGCCTTGCCGAAGGAGGAGGCAACGCCGATGGACAGCTGCTTGATGGCCCCGCCGTAGCCGCCCATGGGGTGGCCCTTGAAGTGGGAGAGCACCAGAAGGGACTGGTAATTTTTTAGGTTTTTGCCCACGTAGTTTTTCTGTATCTGCTGGCCGTTCGGGATGGAGAGCTCCAGGTCCGGGCCCTGGGCATCCAGCAGGTCGAAGTCAAAGTACTCGTCCCAGCCGTGAAGGGAGATGGCCTTCAGGTGCTTTTCCGTGGTGTTGCGCTGGCCTTCATAGGCGGTGTTGCACTCGGTGACGGTGCCGCCCACATAGTCCACGATGGGCTTCCAGAAGTCGGGCCGCAGGAAGTTCTGGTTGCCCACCTCCCCGGAGTGGACCTTGATGGCGGTCTTTCCGGGCAGGTCCTTCTGCAAAAGCTTAAAGAGCTCCAGCACCTTTTCGGGGGTGATGGTCTTGGAGAAATATACCTTTGAAATCATAGCGTCTGCACGTTCCTTTCTGCTGTAGATTTTTTCTCGTGCTTTTCCTGTATTTTATCACGGACAGCCACTAAAAGCAAGGTGTACAAAAAGAATTTACACAAGGGCTTGTGATTTTGAGGTTTTATGGAAATGGCCCTGTTGCAGGATGGGAAAATTTGCTATAATATTTTTAGAAGATTGGAGAAATGACGCGAAAAAAGGAGAGGGATCTTTATGAAGCTTGTGAAACGACTTTGCAGCGTCCTTCTGGCGGCGGTCCTGGCGCTTACCTGCTGCGCCCCCGCCTGGGCCATGGAGGACGAATTCCTGCCGGAAGCCGCGCCCAGCCTGGAGGACGCCTCCACCCTGGGGGAGATACAGGCCACCCTGCGGCTGGACTACGCCCAGCGGCGCACCGCCCTGCAGAACCACGCCGTAAGGGCCGCCCTGTTTCAAAACGGTAGCCAGGTGGGAGAGGCCCGGCTGTGGGACACGGGCGCTCAGTCTGTGGGGCCGTACCCGGCGTCTGTAGAGCTCAAGAACAGCGACGGCGGGGAGGATACCTCCGGCTGGCCCCGGTACGTGACCCTTTCCATCGGGAACCTGCCCCGGGGCAACTACGTGCTGAAGTTCACGGGCTCCGGCTACAAAGCCTTTTCCTACAGCATCCCCCTGCAGACCCACTCGAAGCACCTGATCCTGGGCACGGGGGACGCCACCTTTACTTTAGGCGACTTCAACGGCGACGGCCGTGTGAACGAGATAGACCGGGACCTTCTCTCCCAGCGCCTGGGCTCTGGGGACCGCAGCCTGTACGCTGCTTATGACCTGGACGGGGACGACGCCATCGGGCTTTCGGACCTGGTGTACGTAAACCAGAACATAAACGCCCAGGGCGGCGCGGAGATCAAGGACACGGCCCTTCTGAGCCCGCCTGTGGACATGCAGGCCCTGGCGTCCGGGGGCGCTTATGCTACGGAAGGGGCCTTGGCAGATTTGTTCTCTGATAACGGCCGGGCCGTCAAACTGGGCTCTCAGGGGGAGAGCCTTTCTCTGCCCATCGACTTTGGGGCCAGCCCCGTGGAAATGGCCCAGATCGCCCTGAACGCCCCGGAAAACGGCGGGCTGGAAAGCGGCCGGGCCGTTATCGAATACACCGACGGACAGAGCGAGGCCCTGTCCTTCAGCGCCGCGCTGCCTGCGGGGGTCTACGCCATCGCCCGCACCGAGGGGGTGCGCACCAACACCCTGGAACTGGGCAGGCGGGTGCCTGTGAAGAAAGTGACCATCTCCGTGGACAAGGCCCCGGGGGGCTTTGTGGTGGTGGAGACCATCCAGTTCCTAAAGGACATCGTGCCCGAAAACCCCATGGCCCCCAACCGCCAGGTCACGGGCCTTACGGCCGCGGCGGGCCATGAGAAGGCCGCCCTCAAGTGGCGGGAGGTGCCAAACGTCACCGGCTACCGGGTGGACTACTGGGCCGATGGCGGCGCGAAAAAGAGCCTCAGCGTCATGACCCCTTACGCGGAGGTGACGGGGCTTGAGAACCTTAAGAAATACTGGTTCACCGTGACCCCCACCGCCGAGGGCTGGGAGGGCGAAGCCTGCCCGGCTGTGGACGCCACCCCCCAGCCCAGCCGCCGGCCCGACGCCCCGGACATGGTGCAGGTCACAGAGCTGGAGGGGGCCCTGGGCATTTCCTGGAAGCAGTCCAAGTCCGCCACCTACTATGAGGTGTTCTATAAAGAAAAGGCGGAGAACGCCCCCTACCAGCAGGTGGGCGGCAGCCTGCGGGGCACCAGCACCCAGATCTCCAGCCTGAAAAACGGCACCGCCTACCAGCTTTACGTCATAGCCGGCAACGACGCCGGGAAGAGCGGGGCCTCCCGCGTTGCCGAGGGCACCCCCAAGGCCGTGGCCTACGACCGCCCGGCGGGGCTTCCCACCTCCGGGCTTCTGGGCCGGGAGAAGATAGAGAGCATACGCCTGGGGGCCCCCCGCAACTACGCGGCGGCGGAGTACAGCGCCGACAAGCCCTTCTCCCCGGAAAACATGATAGACGGCGACTACCGCACCCACTGGACCGCCGCCAACTGGCACGGCAACGAGCACGTCATCACCACCTTCAAGGAGCCCGTGGACCTGCAGGCCGTGCTGTGGTCCCCCCGGCTGGACGGGAATTACCCTAAGTTCCTGCGGGCCTACAGCGTGCAGGTGTGGTACGAGGGGGAGGATCTAAGCGGCCCGGGGCATTTGATCGTGCCCGACCCGGACAAGGGCGGCAAGGACAATAACGGCAACACCGACGGCGGCGACGTGTTCACCTGGCCCAACATCCCCAATAAGAACGCCATCCCCACGTCGAAGTTCGCCATACTGCCCTTCGGGGCCCAGCGGCAGGTGCGGCAGATCAGCGTGGCCGTGGAGCAGGACGCCTACAACATCACCAGCTGCTCCCAGCTCTCCTTTATGGAGTACGACCCCGCCCGCTGCCTGCCCGACGAGATCAGCGCCCTTTTCGCAAACGAGCTGCGCACCCAGCTGCGAAGCCACGTGACCACCCAGACCATCTCGGTCCTGCGCACCCGCTTAAACAGCGACGAGCGCTTCTATTACCTGGATATAAACACCCTGAAGGACGAGCTGGACCTGGCCCAGGAGCTGCTTTCCGGCTCCTCCTCTGGCGTCATCATAGACGGCCTGCAGGCCCGCAGCGCCAGTGCGGACAGCCAGAAGTACAAGCAGTCCGGCAGCGAGCTGCAGCCCCTGGGCGTGGCCGCCAGGGCCGGGCAGGAGATCACCGTCTACGCCGCCGGCATACCGGCCGGGGAGACCGTGACCGTGTACGCCACCCAGTTTAACGCCGAGGCCTCTACTTGGCGGGCCAAGATGGGCACCCTCACAAACGGCCGCAACACCCTTACGGTGCCGAAGATCGGCAGCCAGAGCACGGAGCGGGGCGGCAGCCTCTACGTGACCTACGGGGGCTCCAACGCCGCCATGGTGAAGCTCCATGTGCGCAGGGCTGCAGATATGCCCGTGCTGGCCCTGGACGGCTGGCGCACCATGAGCGACGCCGCCCGCCGGGAGGTCATCAGCGCCTACGTGACGGAGCTTAACGGCTATGTAGGCAAGCTGGGGGCCACAGAGGCAAACAAGGCCACAAAGTGCCTCAACGTGACGGAAATATCCACCCCTTCGGTGCTTTTGTCCCTGCCCGCCCTGGCGGTGAAAAACAGCGCCCCCAGCGGGAGTATTGTGAACACCCTTTACGACACGGTGCTGGCCTGGGAGGACATCACCCGCATCTGCAGCGCCACCCAGGGCATTGACGGCAGCGACATGCAGACCCGCCAGAACATCCGCTGCATGCAGATGTTCTCCGGGGCCTTCATGTACGCCGCCGGAAACCACATCGGCGTGGGGTACGCCTCCTGCGCGGGGCTGTGCACCGGCTCGCCCATTTCGAAGCTGCCTGCCTCCGCCCAGGCCAACAGCCTCTTCGGCTGGGGCATTGCCCATGAGATTGGCCACAACATGGATAAGCTGGGCAAGGCGGAGATCACCAACAACATTTACGCCCTTATGGTGCAGACCTACGACGGAGGAAAAGGCATCCTGCCCTCGCGCCTGGAAAAGAGCGGCAAGTATAACGCCGTCTTCAACAAGGTGGCCCAGGGCCTGCCCGGGGCTTCCAACGACGTGTTCGTGCAACTGGGCATGTACTGGCAGCTGCATCTGGCCTACGATGAGCAGACGCCTACGGAGTTCTACAACCAGTTCTTCAAGGCCTGGAAGGCGGGGACCTATTTGGGGGACGTGCCCTCCCCCACCTACGACGAGAAGGTGGCCCTCACCGCCGCCGGGGTGGCCCAGAAGGATTTAAGCGAGTTCTTCACCCGCTGGGGCTTGGTACTGGGCGACGCCGCCAAGCGGAAGCTATCGAGCTACCCCAAGGAGGCCCGGGCCATCTGGTACTTAAACGACCAGAGCCGCCGGGACCGCCTGCAGGGCGCGGCCAGCCACGCGGCCTCCTTCTCGGCCACGGCGGCCAAAAAGGCGGGCAGCGACACAGAGATCGAGATCAATATCACCCCGCCCAGCGCCCCCTGCATCCAGGGGTATGAGATTTTGCGGGAGGGCAAGCCCATTGCCTTTGTGCCCCACAAGGCCGGGGGCGTCACCTACACCGACACCATCGCAGCGGGGAACCACCTGACCTTCAGCTACTCTGTAACAGCCTACAGCACCCTGGGCAATGAGATCGGCCGGGCCCAGGCCGGGCAGGTGCGCATCGCCTACGACAAGACCGTGCCCAGCTCCAGCTATTCCATCAGCCGCAGCGGGGATACGGCCACTATCACCCTTCATAGCGAGACGAGCGTTTCCGGCATAAAGCTGAGCGGCGGGAACCGGCCCGCAAGCGGCGGCTTCACCGTGACCGTCACCCAATCAGACGGCACCCGGGTGCAGGCCCGGCAGGGGAATTTCTCCACGGGCAACCAAGCGGTGGACGACCAAAACTGCTACCTGACATACTTTAATAAGCCCGGCACGAGCAGCACCGACACCCGCATATGGACCTACGACGCCAAGACCGTCACCATCACCGGCCTGCCCGCGGGCCTGCAGGACAAGGACATTGGGCTCATCAGCTATGCGGGGGACGACGTCTCCTTCCGCACGGAGGAAGGCGGCTTCATGGGGCGGCTGGCCGAAGACTACCGCTATGACAACGAAGTGATACCCGCCGGGACCCTTGTCATCATGGGCACCTACCGGGGCGACCCGGTGTTCAACACCCTAAAGGTATGGGGGAAATTCACCACCACCAAGACCGTGGTAGACGACAACGGCGCGGAGAAGCTGGTGGTCGCGGAAGAGAACCGGCCCATAGACGGCTACGCCCTGCTCTTTGCGGAGATACCCGAGGACCAGCAGGTCAGCGATATCAGCGACGGGTTGTTCCTCTTTGTGCCAAACGTGCAGAAGGAAGCCGAGCTGCAGGACGTGACCCACTGCGACGGGGCGAACCTTCTGCCCAGCCAGGTCATGGTGGAGATGTACCGCACGGACAGCGCCACCGGCGCGGGGGGCCAGCGGCCCACCGCCCGCACCCTGTGGATGGACAGCCCCGGCGGCGACACCCTGCCGGTGGTCCAGGTGAAGTAAGGGAGGATTCTATATGAAAAAAGTGAAAAGATGGACAGGGCTTCTGCTCCTATGGGCCCTTGTGATAGGGATGCTGCCCCTGAAGGCCAGCGCCTCCGGGGTATCCCTTACCTACCGGCAGACGGCCCAGGGGGACGTGATCCTGGGGCTCAGCGGCCTGGGGGACGGCCGTACCCTTTACGGCGTGGCCCTGGAGGTGACCCTGGCGGGGACCTACGCCCCCGCGCAGATCTCCCTCTCCCCCGCCGACCCCCTGGCCTACAGCCCGGGCTACGGGGCCCAGGTGACCAGTGGCGGCGGCAAGACCAAGGCCACCCTGTACCTTGTCTCCAGCCTGGCGCTGAACTCTGGGAACGCCCTGACCCTGGGGGCCCTCTCCGTCAGCGGCATGGGCATCATACCCGAAAGCGCCCGGGTGCTCCTGCTGGATTCCGACGCCCTTACGGGGGGCCTTGCAAACGCTTCCCTGGAGACCGTGCCGGTGGTGCAGTCCTCCGACACGGAATCCCCGGACCTGCCCTTTGGGGCCAGCCACAGCATTTCGGCGCCCCAGGCGGCCCACGGCACTTATCAGGTGCTCTCCTCCGCCAGGGCCAACCAGGTGGTGACCGTGTACGTGCAGCCCGACGCCGGGTACAAGCTGGCCGCCCTCACAGTGACGGCGGCGGGCAAGCCCGTGGCCCTTCTGGACATGGGAAATGGCCAGTACACCTTCCGCATGCCGGATGCGGACGTGGCCATGGAGGCCGTGTTCGTGGATTCGGGGGTGTACCTGCCCTTTACGGACATAGACGAGAAGCACTGGGCCTACGGCTCCATTCAGTACGTGTATGAGCACAGCATGATGAAAGGCACGGAGGACACCCGCTTTTCCCCGGATGTTTCCACGGACCGCAGCATGATCGTCACCATCCTGCACCGGCTGGAGGGCTCCCCGGAGGAGGGGCAGAACGTGTTCACCGACGTGCCCGCCGGCGTCTGGTACACGGCCCCGGTGGCCTGGGCCGCTGAAAACAAGATCGTGCAGGGGTACGGCAACGGGCGCTTCGGCCCCGGGGACGTGATCACCCGGGAGCAGATGGTGACCTTCCTGCACCGCTACGCCAAATATAAGGGCTACAGCGTGGCCGCCTCGGCGGACCTCTCCCAGTTTAGGGACCTTGATACCCTCTCAGGCTTTGCTTTGGAGCCCATGCGCTGGGCCGTGGGCTGCGGGCTCATTAACGGCACCGGCGACGGCCTGCTATCCCCCCAGGGCAGCGCCACCCGGGCCCAGGCCGCCGCCATCCTGGCGCGGTTCTGCCAGAATATCCACTGAGCGGCAGCATAAAAGGGAGCCGGTGCGGACATGCACCGGCTCCCTTGCTTTATAGCTTCTTTTTTAGGTTCAGCTGCTTTTTGTTCCCCTCGTACCCCAGGGAGCGGTAAAACGCGTGGGCCCCGGTCCTGGTTTCCCCGGAGACCAGCCGCACGGCATCCGCGCCGCTCTCTTTGGCCCAGCCCTCCGCCGCTGTCAAGAGCTTCCTCCCGATGCCCATCCTGCGGCAGCGGCTGCTGACGGCGATGCCCATGATGTTCTTCATGTGGTCGGCGTAGAGCAGGTCGTAGTCGTTTAGGTGCACGTAGCCCACCACTTGGCCCGCAAGCTCCGCCACCAGGATTTTATCCTTCCCGCTTTCCAGCAGGGCGCAGAGTTTTTCCCGGGTCTTGTCCGGCGGGTAGTCGTAGCCCATTTCGTCTCTGTTGAGCTCCGCAAGGCTCCCGGCGTCTTCCGGGCGCGCCTCGCGTATCAGAATCTCCCCCACGCCTTACCTCCCCAGCACGCGCTTTACGGTGGCCTCGATGTTCTCGGCGCACAGGCCGAACTCCTTTAAGAGCTCCACCGCCGGGCCGGAATGGCCAAACACGTCCTTCACGCCGATGCGGGTGACCGGGGTGGGCAGGGCCTCGCACAGGCAGGCGCACACGGCCTCGCCCAGGCCGCCTATGATATTGTGCTCCTCCACGGTGACGATGTGCCCGGTCTCCTTGGCCGCCTTCACGATGAGCTCCGTATCCAGGGGCTTGATGGTGTGGATGTCCAGCACCCGGGCGTCGATGCCGGCGCTTTCCAGGGCCTGGGCGGCCTTCACGGCCTCCTGCACCAGAAGGCCCGTGGCGGCGATGGTGATGTCCTTGCCGTCCCGCAGGGTGCGGCCCTTGCCCAGCACAAAGGGCTCGGGGGCGTTTTCCGTGCAGGTCTCCACGGCCAGGCGGCCCAGGCGCAGGTACACCGGGCCCTTGAGGGCCGCAGCAGCCTTCACGGCCTCCAGCATCTCATAGTGGTCGCAGGGGTTTAAGACCGTCATGCCCGGGATGGTGCGCATAAGGGCGATGTCCTCGCAGCACTGATGGGTGGCGCCGTCCTCCCCCACGGAGATGCCCGCGTGGGAACCCGCGATCTTCACGTTCAGGTGGGGGTAGCCCACGGAGTTTCGCACCTGCTCGAAGGCCCGGCCCGCCGAGAACATGGCAAAGGACGCGGCGAAGGGGATCTTGCCGCAGGTGGCAAGCCCCGCCGCGATACCAATCATATTGGCCTCCGCGATGCCGCAGTCGATAAAGCGCTCGGGGAACTTCTTCTTAAAGATGCTGGTCTTGGTGGCCTCGGCCAGGTCCGCGTCCAGCACCACGATATTGGGGTCCTGCTCCGCCAGGGCCGTCACGGCCTCGCCGAAGCTTTCTCTCGTCGCCTTCTTGATCTTATCCGCCATTTCCACAGCCATCCTTTCTGTTGTCGCCCACATATTGTACGAAATCCACGTTGTTTCCGTCCGGGTCCTTCACGCCGAAGGCCCGCCACTGCCAGGGGTAGGTGACCGGCGGAGCGCCCAGGGGGACGCCGGCCTTCTGCAGGCGGCTGTATTCCCTGTCCACGTCCTCCGTTTCAAACTCCAGCCCGCAGCTGTCCTTAGGCGCCCGCACCGGCTCGTCGGTGTGGGTGAAGACCAGGGTGGCGCCCCCGGCGGGCAGCTCCCACCGGCCCGGCACGATCTCCTGGGCCTGCGTGTCGAAGACCTTCTCGTAAAACTCCACCAGCCGCCGGGGCTCTTGGGAAACGATATTTATGCACCGCAGCCTCATGCCTGCAGCACCTCCAGCCTGTCCCGCAGCTCCTGCATGGCTTTTTCGTATTCGTCTTTATTAGGGGCCTTGCCGTGCCAGCCCGCCTGGTTCTCCATGAAGGACACGCCCTTGCCCTTTATGGTCTTGGCCACTATGGCAAAGGGCCTGCCCTTTGCGGCCTTGGCGGCCTCCATGGCCTTCTCTATCTCGTCGAAGTCGTGGCCGTCTATGGTCATAACTTCAAAGCCAAAGGCCTCGAACTTCTTATCGATGGGCTCGGGCCCGGCCACCTCCTGCACAGGGCCGTCGATCTGCAGGCCGTTGAAGTCCACGATCACGCAGAGGTTGTCAAGGCCGTGGTGGCCCGCCGCCATAGCGGCCTCCCACACCTGGCCCTCCTCGATCTCGCCGTCCCCCAGCAGGGTGTACACCCGGTAGGGGGCCCGGTCCATTTTGCCGGCCAGGGCCATGCCCACCGCCGCCGAGACCCCCTGCCCCAAGGAGCCCGTGCTCATGTCCACGCCGGGGGTGCCCTTCATGTCCGGGTGGCCCTGCAGCATGGCGCCGATGTGGCGCAGGGTCTTCATTTCGCTGGGGGCAAAGTACCCCCGCTGGGCCAGGGCCCCGTACCAGCCCGGGGCACAGTGGCCCTTTGAGAGCACGAAGCGGTCCCGGCCGGGGTTTTTGGGGTCTGTGGGGTCGATATTCATTTCCTTAAAGTAGAGGTAGGTAAAAATTTCCGCTGAGGAAAGGGAGCCGCCCGGGTGGCCGGACTTGGCGTGGTAGACGCCCTCGATAATATGCATGCGCACCTTTTCCGCGGTGATCTGCAGCTCTTTGCGTTCCTGGACATTCATGGCCATAAAACCGTCCTTTCGCTGTATGAATGGTTAAGGGTGAAGGGGGAATCGTTCCTCCCGGTAAAATTGTAGCGTATTTTGCTAAAAAAAGCAATCGGGATTTTCCACATAACTTGTGCTTTGCCCCCTTTTTATGTTATACTGATTGTATTGGGAGACACATGACAAAAGGAGGAAAAAACATGGATATTTTATGGATTTATGAGGAACTTGAAAAGAAGCCGGGGGCCGTAAAGGACTTCAAGGAGGAATGGCAGTGGACGCGCTTTCAGGTGGGGGGCAAGCTCTTTGCCGCCATCTGCAAGGGGGAGGACGGGGAGGATTCCCTTCTCACCCTGAAGCTGGAGCCCGCGGAGGGGCGCTTTCTGCGGGAGCAGTATGAGGACATCATCCCCGGCTACTACATGAATAAGGAGCACTGGAACTCGGTAAAGCTGGGGGGCGCGGTGCCGGAAGGGCTTTTGCGGGAGATGATGGAAAAATCCTACCGGCTGGTGCTCGGGGGGCTTTCGAAGAAAAAGCAGAAGGAGATACTGGGGGAATAGGCCCGGGCGCATATTTTCCCGGGGCGGGCGGCAGAATAAGGCATAGACACCATCTCACCGGAAAGGATGCGAAAATGCCATGAAGCAGGAAAAAAAAGGCCGCATCGGCGGCCTGCCCGTCAACATCAACATCATGAACCCCGTGCCCAATAAAGACGCCCAGTCCATTGTGAAGCTGGTGCGCAAGGACGGGAAGGTCTCCGGCTACGAGCTTTCCGACGGCCGGGTGCTCTCCAAAAGGGAGGGCGTGGCCCTGGCAAAGCAGGGGGGCATACGGGGCGTGGCCATTGCCAGCCGCAGCGGCAGCGAGTATCTGCGGTCTCTGCCAGACGGCGACATAAGCAACAACCTGGGCGACCTGCCCAGCATGCCCCAGGGCCCCCAGACTTTCCACTAAGAGAAAGAAGCCGCCATAAGGCCAAAAGGCCCAGGGCGGCTTCTTCTATTTTTTCTCCCCTTAGGGCTTGTAGGCCCCGAAGGCGTTTTTCAGGAGAATTTTCATGAGCTCGCTGTTGCCCTTAAAAAAGCTGATCTTCGTGGGGGTCTTCCCGGCTTTGGGGTAGGCCCGGGTGACGGGAATCTCGCAGGCCTTAAGGCCCAGCTGGGTAGCCCGCACGGAGAGGTAGGCCAAGAGCTCATAGGTCATGAACACATCCCGCAAAGGCTGCACCTGGGGGTGCCGCAGGTAGCGGGCGGAGTAGGCCCTGTAGGCGTTGGTGGTGTCGGTAAAGCGCTTGTGGGCCGTAAGGGAAATGACCGGGGCGTGGATGAGCTTTACGGAAAGCAGGCGCACAAGGGGGGTGTTCACCGCCTTGCCGCCCTGTATGAACCGGGAGCCCTGCACCAGGTCATAGCCCTCCTTAAGCTTTTCGATGAACCGGGGCACGTCCTCGATGCTGTCCTTGTCGTTGCCGTCTATGGTGATAACGCCCTCATAGCCCCGCTGCAGGGCCCAGAAAATACCCATGCGCAACTGGGCCCCCTGCCTGCCCGCGTCCTCCTTCGTTAAGAGGGTGTTGACGCCCAGGGGCCGCAGCAGCTTCTCTGCCGTGCTGCCGTCGGTGGAGCCCCCGTCGCACAGGACGATGTCGGCCGCCTCCGGCACCCCGGCGGCCTGGGCGCGCTTCAGCTCCCGTATAATGCGCTCCCCCTCGTTGATGATGGGGATGAGCACTACATAGTCTTTGCGCTTTCCCGCGTATTCCTCGCACCGGAACCGGGGCACGCCCGGCTTTTTTTCGTATGTCACGCTACCCCTCCCCACAGCTCCTGCACATAGGCCATGGCCGCCTCCGCGGCGGGCAGGCCCCCGGATTTGTTCATCTCCACAGAAACCCAGCCGGTGTAGCCCTCCCTTTCCAAGAGCTCTCTCAGGGCCCGGTGGAGGGGCCGGGGCACAAGGGGCGCAAGGCCCGGCTCGCTGATGTGCACGTGGCTGATAAGCCCCGTTTGTCCCCGCAGAAGGGCCGGGTCCTCGCCGTTTTCCACCATGGTCCCCACATCCAGGTTCAGGCGGAAGCCCGGGGAATTTATCTTCCCGATAAGGGCCAGGGCTTCTTCGGTGGTGTTCACATAGTTGGTGTTATAGATGGGCGGGTTTGCCTCCAGGCCTATGACTGCGCCCTTTGAAAAGGCGTAGTCCCCCAGCTCCTTGAAAAAGGGCAGAGCAAGGCGGGCGTCGGCGCCCTGGGGCAGGCTGCGGTTTCGGGGGCAGCCGAAGACCAGGTTTTTGCAGCCTATGGCGGCGGCGAAATCCACAGCGGCCTTTGTGTAATCAAAAAGCGCCTGCCTCTCCCCCACGCTTCCGAAAAGCTTTTCCTGCCGCCCATACCAGATGGACTGCATGGAGGGCACCGTGAAGCCGTGCTCTTTTTGTAAGCTTTCCCGCCAGGATTGGGCTTCTGTTATATGGGCGTAGGGCTCGTGGGGGAAAAGGCTGGTGGGGGCGATCTCCAGCCCCGAAAACCCGTAGCGGGCCATGAGCCCGTAGGCCCGCCCGCAATCCTCTTTTTCCCAGGCAATGTTGGAAATGGCCAGCTTCATAGGCGTTTCCCCTTTCCCTTCTGCCGCAGCAGCTTCTCCAGGGGCACATAGAGGCACATCTGGATAAAGCCGAAATACCACAGCACAAAATTCAGATTGGTGTGGATAAACGAATGGGACTTTGCCAGCACGAACCAGGATACCGCCCCCAGCCCAAAAGCCGCGTAAAGGGTGAGGTCCCGCAGGGAGAGCCGGCCCTTGTGCCAGTCTGCGGCGAAGACCCCCAGGGGCAGCAGGCACAGGAGGGGGAACAGGTTCCCGGGGAGGCCTGTGAGAATTTCTGTGTCAAACTGCAGGTACAGCCGCAGGGTCTCCGGCACCGAGGCGTTGAAGGAGGGCCAGTAGACCTCCTCGAACAGGTTCATGTCGCCCCCGGCCGTGCGGCGCAGCACGTCCTGCTGCACAATGAGGCGCAGGCCGTTTATAAGGTCGCCCTCCCCCTTTAACTGGGCGTGGGCCAGCAGCGCCGCCGCAAAGCCCAGAAGGGCGCACGCCCCCAAAAAGAAAGTGGAAAGGAAAAGCTGCCTTGCCCGCTTTTTGTCCCTTTCCCCCAGGGCGCAGGCAAGGTCCGCCAGGGGGAAGGCCACGAGCCCTACCATGATAGTGGAAACGTACTCGTACCCGCACAGGCATTTTATGAAGATCGAGAGGAAGGCCCCGCCATAGCAGAAAATCCGCCAGGGCCTGCTGTTTATCCTCCAGGCGCAGAGGAGCCCCAGTAGCATGGGCAGAAACCAGGTGCACTCCATCCAGTAGAGGTTGGCGGCGAAGTTCACCACCCAGGGGGAGAGCCAGAAGGTCACGTAAAAGCAGCCTGCCAGCAGGGTGTTGTATTTCATTTTGAGAATGAGCACCAGCCCCATGACAACAGCCGCCGTGGCCGCCCCGCACAGGGCCCGCAGAGCCCGCACGCCCCCAAAGCGCCCCAGGGCCCGGAACACATGCCCCTGCAGGCCGAACTGGCTCTTATAGGGGGTGTAGACACCGTCCTTTTCTAAGGAAAGGCCGTAGCCCTCCCGGTCGGCGGTGGTCTCTATGGCGTTTGTCACCAGCTTTTCGCTGCCCGCGTCAAACCGGGCGGAGATGGCCTCGGGGGAATCCATGTAGTAGAGGATGTAGTTGGAAAAGAGCAATAGCCACAGCAGAAGGCAGGCGAGGGCCCGGCGCAGAAGCTTCTTCTTTTCCAGGGGCAGGAACATCTCCCCTGCTATGAAACACCAGACGAGGGCCAGCAGGAAGAAAATCCCTGCCTTCATGACCCCGGAAAAGGTGCTTTTCCCGTAGGCGAAGCCCAGAAGCAGACCGGCCTCCTTGGCCTCGGGGGCGGCGTTGCCGGGCTTTACCTTCTGCAGGCGGGGGTAGGCGGCGCAGTCCTCCGCCGAGATGGTGAGGGTGTAGGCCTGCCCCGGCTCCAGCTTTTTGTTCATGTAGGTCTTGTACCACTGGTTTTCCTTTATGCCGCCCAGGTCCTCGGTGAGCCTGTCCACCTGCCTGCCCTGCCCGTCCGCCACGGTGAGGATGAGCCGCCCGGTGTTGCCCTCCGGCTGACCCGTAAGGGCCAATTCGAAGCCCCGCAGGTGCTTTTCCAGCGGGGTGAAGGTAAGGGTGCAGGGGCCGTCCTCCAGGTCTACGGTACCCTTTGGCTCCTCGGGGGGCAGGGGGCCGTAAGAGGCCTCGTCACAGAAGTAGCCGTGGGTGAAAACGTCCAGTCCCACGGGCAGCATCAAAAGCGCCATGAGCAGGGTCATGGCGGCAAGGACCCCGGCCTTTTTAGCCGGGCTGGTTTTTTTCTCCTTTGACATATTCCTCTATCTCCTTCAAAATGGCGGCTTTATCGCATATATACCCGCCCCGCCCCCCGAACAGCCGGGCGTAGCGGGTGCGGTAGTCATAGCGGGCGGGAGGGCCGGGCAGGTGGTTTTCGAAGTCCTTCCCCGTAAGATAGCGGTACACCTCCCCCGCCGACACGGGCTCGGTGGCCGGGTGCCACAGGCGCAGGCCCTCTTTAAGGGCGGTCTCTATGTCCTCCCACAGCCGGCGCAGGGGGTAGAACTGGTACACGCTGCGGCTGTCCGTAAAGCACAGGGACGTAAAGCCCGCGGCCTCAAAGCGCGCCCCCAGGGCGGCAAGGGCGTGGGGGTCCATGTCCTTTCGTTTGCAGAAGCCGTTTTCCGGGGGGCCGTAGGCTTCCCCTATGGCCTTATCCCGGGCGGAGAGCTCTGCGAGCTTGCCCTCTGTGAGCATGGCGGGGGCTGGGTGCAGGAAGTCGTAGAGGAAGTTCTTTTTCAGGTTCTTCCCAAAGAGCCCGGGCAGGCGGACGATCAAAGCGTCAGGGAAGCGCTCCCGCGCCCACAGCTCCAGCTGGTAGCGGTTGTAGCCGTAGGGGTGCAGGCGCTCCGGCTCTATGAAGGCGTCCTCGTCCGCGCCCACGGGGTCGGGCAGCACGTCGATGGTGGAAATGAGCACCAGCTTCTCAGGGGCTATGGCCTCTATATTGCCCATGGCCCCCTCTACCACTTCCCGGTCCTTTTCCGGGGCGCGGTTTGCCAAGAACTTGGCGGCGGGCAGGCCCGCGTAAAGCAAAAGGTCCGGCTTCGTGCCGCAGGCCTCCCGGATATTTTTAGAGTTATAGGCCCGGTCTATTTTCCCGGACGCGTAGAGGTTGCTCCCTACAAAGCCCGTGTACCCTACCAGTGCGGTCATGGCGGCCTCCTTATTTCGTCAGCTTCTCTATACTCTCGAAGCTGTAGGTCTTGCGCTTGTGGATGAGCTCGATGAGCAGCTGCAGGTATTTTATCACGATGGTCAGAATGGCGAACAGCCCGAAAAAGGCCGCCGACAGGAACAGGATGGTGGTGGTCCAGCCCTCTACCGGGGCGCCGGTGCAGTAGACGACCATGGAATAGACCCCCATGAACAGGGCCACGGCCATCATCAGCACGGTCATGACGCCGGAGAAGCGGGCCCCGGCGCTTGTGAAGAGCAGCAGGGAGTCTACCGCCAGGCCCCGGCGGTAGCGCTTCTCCCGCTTGTCCACGGGGGCGGCGGGGGCCGGCCGGCAGGGGTACGTGAGGGCGTCGGTCTTGAGGCCGCAGCCGGCGTAGATGGCCTTGCGGTAGGGCACGGTCTTATTCATGCTCATGACCCGGTTGATGGCCCGGCGGCTCAGGACCCGGAAGCTCTCGGTGGCCATGGGCCTGGGGGTGTCGGAGAACCTTTCAAAGAGCCAGTAAAAGAGGGTGGAAGACAGCTTCTGCCTGCGGTCCGGGGCGGCGCTTACGATGTCGCAGCCCTCCAGGGCCCGGCGGTAGGCCCGCATGATCTCACCGGGGTCGTAGTCCGCCACGGTGGAGTCAAACTCAAAGAGGAAGTCGCCGATGGCCAAATCGGCCCCGGCGTTCATGGCGCGCTCCAGGCCGTGAAAATAGCTCATGTTCAGCACAGAGACGCTGGTGCGCGCGGCTTTGGCGCTCACCTTCTTTATGGCCTCCACGCTGCCGTCGTCCGAGCTGTCGTTGACGCAGACGATCTCGGAGTGGTCGAAGTTTTCCTCCAGCACGCCCATGAGCATCTCCAGGAAGGGGCCCACCCGCCCGGCGGCGTTGTGCACGTACACCACCGCCGAGGCGAAATTTTTCTCTCTATTCTTCATTGCTAAGCACCTCGTCCAAGTCGTAGACTGTGTTGATCTTGCCGGAAAGCACCGCCACAAAGGCGGGCTTTTGGGAGTAGCTGCGCACCACCGTGGGCCGGGAATCGTCTATCTCTGAGCTCATGAGGATGGGCTTCATGGAGAAAAGGGAACCCTTATAGGAGAAGGCGTAGTCGTCCTTCAGGTATTTGCGGGCAAGGCTCGCCATGTAGGGGAAGGCGGTCTGGGGCTTTGCGGGGCAGTCGTTGCAGTTTCCCAGGCGCTTTCTGGAACAGTGCCCCCCGCTCCTTTCCTGGCAGGGGAAGGCGGGCACCGGGTCGTAGCTGGTGGTGTGGGGGGTGAAGGTCACGGAGGTCAGGGAATGGTCCCCGGTCTTGCCGAAGGGCATGATGGAAAAGAAGGGCCCGTCCATGACCGTGAAGCCGTACCGGCGCAGCTTGTCGTTTACATCGCAGAGGATGATTTCGCACAGCTCGTACTTGATTTTGAATTTCTCAAAGCCCAGCATGTCCAGTATCTGGTTGGCGCCCGCGTAGGTGGCGTTCAGCACGAAGCCCGTTTCGTAGGCCTTGTCCCCTGTCAGGATGCGGTAGCAGTCCGGGTGGCGCTCGATATCCTGTATGTCTGTATGATAGAGGATGTCCACGCTGGGGCAGTCCCGCAGCTTTTCGAGATAATAGTCCCGCAGTATTTTCGCGTCGTAGGTGTATTCCCGGGTCAGGAAAGCGCCGTCGCACATGCCTTTCCTAAAAAAGCGCTCCGGGTGCAGCTCCTCGCAGGGGATGCCCGCCATGCGGCAGAAGTTCTTAAACTGTTCGCCGTCAGACCAGGAGAACTGCCGGGAGGTGGCGTAGACCTTCTCAAACTCCCGGTTTATGGCAAAGCCGAAGTCTTCATTGAAGCGCTGAAAGTACCCCGCCGACTTCATGGCCGTGGAAAGGGACCGGGGGTAGTGGTAGCCCTGGTGCACCCGGGCCTGGTTGATGTAGGTGGCCCGGCCGAAGGGCGCGCCGTCGCACTCCAGCACTGTGACCCGCTGGCCCCGCCGGCCGCAGTACAGCGCGGCGTAGAGCCCGTAAAGCCCCGCGCCGATGATGACCTTATCCCGTTTTTCCACGCTAAAGCCCCCCTGCTTCCCATATTGGAACATGATACCATATTATGCCCACAAATGCAAGTTTTCCCCGGGAAAAAGCCGGGACCCCCCAAAAAGAGCCCCGGCCTGCCTATGTCCGTTTATCTTATTTTGTTTTGGCGCGGTACAGGAACGTCACCGCCTGGGAGCGGTCGCACTGGCCGTTGGAGTTAAAGAGGCCGCCCGCGCCGAAGGTGATCTCGTTCTTTACGGCCCACTTGACGGCGTCCTCGAAATAAGCGCCCGCGGGCACGTCAGAGAATGCATCGCCGCTGACGGTGGGCCTGCCGTTTGCCCGCCACAGGAAGGTCACGATCTCCGCGCGGGTGCAGGTGCCGTTGGGGTTGAACTTCCCCCCGGCGCCCAGGGTGATGCCCTCTTTGGCCGCCCACTTCACGGCGTCCTCGTAGAAGGCCCCGGCAGGCACGTCAGAGAAGCTCTCGCCGCTGACAATGGGCTTGCCCGCCGCCCGCCACAGGAAGGTCACGATCTCCCCCCGGCTGCAGCTGCCCGCAGGGTCGAACCGGCCGTCCCCTTTGCCGCTGGTGATGTTGTTCTCCACCGCCCACTTCACCGCGTCGGCGTAGAAAGCGTCCGCGTACACATCAGAGAAGCCGCCCACGGTGGGCTTGCTGGGGGTGGGGGCGGGGGCGTTATAATGGATATGCTGGGCATCCAGCCGGGGGCCCAGCCAGAGGATAAACTTGTCCAGCTCCTTGGCCTTTGCGTCGGCCTGGCTGCCCGCGTAGTAAATATCGGTCAGGAGCCTGTAGCCGCTGGAATTAGAGCCTATGCCAGCATATTCCTTGTCAAAGTCTACATTTGTAAGGGACGCGGGCAGATAGATTTCTTCTGTCTGGCCAAATGAGAAAGCCCGGTAGCCGATGGTCGTGGTGCCCTCGTGCATGACGATCTTCTTCGCGCCGAAATTCTTGAAGGCATCGCGCTTGATCTCCTTGACGCTGCCGGGGATGTCCAGGGTCTCCATGGGCTCGGTGTTCTGGTCCTGGCCGCTGCCGCCGTACTGGAAAGCGCTTTCCCCGATAGAAGTAACGGTGTCCGCAATGCTCAGGGACATACAGCCCTGATTTATAAAGGCAAAATTGCCAATAGCCGTAACGCCGGGCTCAATAATGATAGCCGCAGCGGGGGCGTTCTTGCCAGCCATAAAGTAGCCCGACCAGGGCGGAACGGTAGACGGGTCTTCATAGTCGGGATACTGGTAGTCCGGGATGGCGCCGGTGCCGCCGATAGTCAGCACCAGGCCTTTGTCGGTCTGCTCGATTTCCCAGGTGAGGCTGCCCAGCGTGCCGCCGTCGATGCGCTCATTGGCAGAGGCCATCACAGGCAGCGCGCCCAGCAGCAAGCACATGATGAGCAGGGCGGATAGGATTTTTTTCACAATAAACTCCTCCTTTAGGATGATAAAAAGTGCGCAGCCGAAGCCGCGCACGAAAAATGCTCAGCTCCGATTGCTGCGACACAACTTTCCAATCTTGTTTTCTAGAAGAATGCGAAAGTAGAGCCTGCATTTTTACCATATGGCAAATGCAAACTTCTAAAAAACTTGATTTATTCAGTTGTGCCGCATCTAAATATTACCACAAATACCCACAAAAAGCAAGGGAAACCGTGAAAAAAATGTGCGAAAAAGGATGTTGACTTTCCCCCCGGCCCCGGCTATAATACCCCCAGAGCCTGCGGCCCTGCACACTAAATTTTCGGGCCGCAAAAGGAGGGCTTTCGTATGGAAAAAATTCGGATCGGCATTATCGGCACCGGCGGTATTTCCAACTCCCACGTGCGTTCTTACAAGCAGATGGAGGACGTGGAGATCGTGGCGGGGGCGGACATCATCCCCGGCAAGGCCCGGGAGGCCCTGGACCGCTGGGAGTACCCTGAGGCCCAGGCCTTTGAGAGCGCCCAGGAGATGCTGGAAAAGACAGAGCTGGATGCGGTGAGCGTATGCACCTACAACTCTACCCACGCGGAGTGCGCCATCGCCGCCCTGAAGGCGGGCTGCCACGTGCTGCTGGAGAAGCCCATGACCGTGACCCTTTCTGACGCCCAAGCGCTGCGCCGGGTGGAAAAGGAGACGGGGAAGATACTTACCATCGGCTTTCAGCCCCGGTATGACGCCCGCATGCAGAAGATCAAGGAGATCGTGCAGAGCGGCCGGCTGGGGCAGGTCTACTACGTACAGACCGGCGGCGGCCGCCGCAGGGGCATCCCCGGGCGCACCTTTATCGAGAAGCGCACCGCGGGCGTAGGGGCCCTGGCGGACATCGGCTGCTACTCTTTGGACATGTGCCTCAACGCCATGGGCTACCCCAAGCCCCTGACTGTCTCCGCCGTAAGCTATGATTTCTTCGGCAAGAACCCCAAATACACCCCGCCCGAGGACGCCGCCCGCTTCTCTGTGGACGACTTCTGCGGGGCCTTCATCCGCTTGGAGGGCGACATCACCCTGGACTTCCGCATGTCCTGGGCCATGCACATGGACACCACCGGCAACACCCTGTTCCTGGGCACCGACGCCGGCCTGAAGGTGGAGCCCGCCAACCCCGAATCCCTGTGGGGCGGCGCCTGGGACGGCAGCTGCGGCAACGTGACCCTGTTCCACGACGACTTCGGCACCCCCACCCACACCCCCATCCCTCTGCCCGTGCCGGACAAGTCCGACTGCTTCTACAAGAAGTGCCGGGCCTTTGTAGACGCGGTGAAGGAGGGCGGTACGGCCCCCATCCCCACCAGCCAGATCATCTATAACCAGGCCATTATCGATGGCATCATCCGCTCCAGCGAATGCGGCCACGAGGTGGAGATACACGTAGACGAGATCTAAGCAAAAAGAAAAACGCCCGCCGTCCCATCCCAGGGGCAGCGGGCGCTTTTTGTGTTTTTAAGTACGGTACAGGATGCCGATCATGTTGGGCCCGGTGTTGATGCCGATGATGCAGCCCACCTCGTACTCCGCTAAAGGCGGGATGTCCAGGGCCTTCTGGCAGGCCTTCTTGAGCTTTGCGTAGGCCTTCATGTTGTTGCCGCGCACCAGGGTGTAGTTGGTGCCGGGGCGGCGCTCCTTGAGGCAGCGGTCCAGCAGCATGGCGATGGCCTTGTCCTCCCCCCTGGCCTTGGAGAGGATCTTCGCCTCGCCGTCCTCGAAGGTAATCAGGGGCTTTAAGCCCAGAGCGTCCCCTACGAAGGCGGCGGCCGGGGAGATGCGGCCGGACTTCTTCACGCACTTCAAGTCCAGGGGCACGAACATGGGCCGGGCGTGCTTCAAGTAGTCGTTGATATGAGCGATGACTTCCTCCACCGAAGCGCCCTTCTGGGCAAGCTGAGCGCCCTCTACCACGGCGGTGCCGTAGGACATGCTGTAGGTCTTGGAGTCGATGAGGTGGATTTCAAAAGCGTCCTTGGCCTCCGGGTGCTCCTCGTAGAACATGTCACGGGAGAGCACCGCCGCCTGGTAGGTGCCGGAGCCCTTGGAGTTGAGGGTCACGTGGACCTGGTGGGTGAAGCCCTGCTTCCAGGTCTCTTCATAGAGCTCCAGGTAAGCGGTGGCAGTCACCTGGGCGGAGGTGGGCAATGTGGGGGCGGTCTCCAGAATCTTATAAAACTCGCTGGGGGTGATGTCCACGCCGTCCCTGTATTCCTTGTCTTCTGTGAGGATGGTAAGGGGCAGCACCGCGATATCCAGCTCCTTGCGGAACTTGGGGGGTATATCCGAGGTCGAATCGGTAGAGAGCTTGATCCTATCCATAAGGTTCATCCTTTCCGAAAAGCTGTAGCGTAATAAAGTATACCGATAAATGGAGAAAAAATCAAGCCCTATCCCGGGCAAAAAAGGAAAAAAGTCCCCGCGGGCGCCGGGCCCGGCAGGGGCTTTTCCCTCTTTTTTGTTCGTATACTTGGTTCCTTCTTATTCGAATTTAGGAATCTTTTTGAGGCTCTCGGCCAGCTCCTCGTCGGTGGGGATGGTGTCGCTCATGTTGCCGTCGTTAAAGCGCTGGTAGGCGGTCATGTCGAAGTACCCGGTGCCTGTGAGGCCGAAGACGATGGTTTTCTCCTCCCCGGTTTCCCGGCACTTGATGGCCTCGTCCATGGCGGCCCGGATGGCGTGGCTGGACTCGGGGGCGGGCAGGGTGCCCTCTACCCGGGCGAAGAACTCGGCGGCCTCGAACACGGCGGTCTGCTCCACGGCCACGGCCTCCAGGAGGCCGTCGGCGTAAAGCTGGGACAGCACAGAGCTCATGCCGTGATACCGCAGCCCGCCCGCGTGGTTGGCGGAGGGGATAAAGCCGGAGCCCAGGGTGTACATTTTCGCCAGGGGGCACACCATGCCGGTGTCACAGAAGTCGTAGGCATATTTGCCCCGGGTGAAGGAGGGGCAGGAGGCGGGCTCTACGGCGATGAAGCGGTAGTCGGCCTCGCCCTTGATTTTTTCGCCCATGAACGGCGCGATGAGCCCGCCCAGGTTAGAGCCGCCGCCGGCACAGCCGATGATGATGTCGGGCTTGACGCCGTATTTGTCCAGGGCCGCTTTTGTCTCCAGGCCGATGACGGACTGGTGCAGCAGCACCTGATTAAGCACCGAGCCCAGCACGTAGCGGTAGCCGGGGGTGGAGGTGGCAACCTCCACGGCCTCGCTGATGGCGCAGCCCAAGCTGCCGGTGGTGCCGGGGTGCTCGGCTAAGATCTTCCGGCCCACGTTGGTGGTCTCAGAGGGAGAAGGGGTCACCGCCGCGCCGTAGGTGCGCATGACCTCGCGCCTAAAGGGCTTCTGCTCGTAAGAGACCTTCACCATGTAGACCTTGCAGTCCAGGTCAAAGTAGGAGCAGGCCATGGAAAGAGCCGTGCCCCACTGGCCCGCGCCGGTCTCGGTGGTGACGCCCTTTAGGCCCTGCTTCTTGGCGTAGTAGGCCTGGGCGATGGCGGAGTTGAGCTTGTGGGAGCCGGAGGTGTTGTTGCCCTCGAACTTGTAGTAGATCTTG